>DATGDN010000154.1:0-4840 GCA_035310865.1 Pseudolabrys sp.
CTGCTCAGCCTGACCAGCGAGCGGCTTCTGCAGAATAATTCCCGGCTCGAGGCCGCGCTCGAGGAATGCAGGACCAAGCTGAAGCAGTTGGAATCATACCGCCCCGTGCCGGCCGCGGTGCCGCGCTAGCTCAAGAGCAACAAGGTTCGACCCCCGATCTCTAGATCGGGTCCTTCACCTGCTGGATCTGCATGTCTCGATAGTCGACATCCAGCTTGTTGAGGTCGACATTGGGACGATCCTTGAGCGATTCCTTGAGGCAATCCTTCACGTAAGTGCGGCTCTTGGGCCAGCGGATCTTCTTGCCTCGGGCTTCCGCCTTGCAAGAGACGGTCGCCTGCTTGATGGCAATCTTGTCGGCGTTGGACAATTTCGCGGCTTGGGCATCCGCGAGCGCGGCGCCGCCGATGAACGTTGTGGCGAGCACGCAAACAAATAAACCTCTGGCGGAATTAGACATGATGTCCCCCTGTTTTCTTCTGCCCTAGTTCGTAAAAGTATGCAGTATTATTCGCTAGAGTTGCAAGCGCAGCCGGCCGGCCGCAATCTGCGGGCGGTGAGCCAAAAAATGGCCGCAATGGCGGAAAATTTCGGGGGAATGCAATGGCGGGGACTGGAAAAACGATCGGCATGTTCGCCGCGGCCGTAATCGCGACGGCGGCCACTTCGGCGACGGCGCAGGTTCGCGACGCGGTCTATCGCGGCACACTTGTCTGCGACAAGCTGCCGTTTTCGGCGGGCAAGGGGCGCGAGGCGATCGAGGTCACGATTTCGGGCGGTACGGTGCATTACAGCCATATCGTGCGCCTTCGTGATACGGCCGAGCCGGTCCGCGAGCAGGGCAGGGGCAGCCTCAACGGACAGGATCTCGAGCTGCAAGGCTCCTGGAAGGCCGGCAATCGTCAGTACGAGGCGAAGTACGGCGGCGCGTTCGTGCGGCGCCACGTCGACCTCAAGGGGACCCAGACCTGGAGCGACGGTGGCAAGATGATCACCCGCACGTGCACCGGCACGATCAAGCGGCCGCTCCGGGTATTTCTGCCGCGCGACAAAAAATAACCGCGGGCGACGGCGCGCGGCCGTGAGCAGGCGATGGCCGAATTTAAGGCGCGGTGGTCAAATGCTGTTTAATGCGCCCGAGTACGACGTTTTCGGATGTGGCCTGTCTCGTTGGGACTAGGGACGTAGTACGGGCTCGGATTGCACCAACCACGATTACCCGCCAACACGTTCGGTCGGCACTCTTCGAACGAACGATACTGGCAGTCCCAATACACGCTGTCTTCGCCCGTCGTGATAACCGCGCACCACGGAGCCTCGGAAGCCTCCGTGTATCGTGGACCGATACATACCGATGCGAGAGCAACGGCAGCCACCAAAATCGTGCGGACCATCTTTCAACCTCCATGCGTTGTATTAGTAAAAACACCAAGGAGGCTGTCGCCAGCCCATTGCAATGTCGCTTTATTGCCGCTCCGTAGCTTTCCTTTGCAAGAGTTCCGGGGCCGAAGGCACGATGTCACAGTGACAGGGGTGACCGCATAAGTAGTCTCGCCGGATGGTTCACATTCTTTTCTGGCTGGGAATAATCGTTTGGTTCGTCCTCAATGGCCTGCTTTGGTACGCAAAGCCGAACGACACGATCTGGTTCTTCGGCTCATTGGGCCTTGGCGTGGTCGGATTTGGAGGGATGTTCCTGTATGTGACCAGAACGTAGAGTCGGCGCAACTTGGTGGGGCGGCACCGAGACGGCGGTTAGAAATAGGATGGGAGAAGAGCTAATCCCGGCGGATGTTCGGGACTTTATCCTTCGCCATATCGACTCTGTGGCACAGTGCGAAGCGTTGTTGCTCCTGCGTGCAAATCCTGGCGGGGCCTGGGACGTCAATAAGATCGCCAGGCGTCTCTACACGAGTGACAAGGAAATCGCCGAGGTCCTGGCGCAGTTGTGCCGGGACGGATTGCTGATCCGTCAACGACGGCCTTTTTCGATATGAAGGCGCTTCGGCAGAACAGCGCGACATCATCGATCGCTTGCGGCGATTTATTCGCGACATCTGATCCCCGTCACCAATATCATCCACGGAAAGCCGCGATTCGCCGCAGCGGGCCCAAGGCGGTACGGGCGCGTCAAGAAGGGGTATTCTCAGCGGAATTGCCGCTAGACTTCGGCCCTCGCGGGTGGTCATTCTTGATTGGAACCGGAACCACCCCATTTGTTGTTAAAGCCGGCGGCCCCCATTTTGGCAACTCAAACCCCGCAACTTTGAAAGGGAAACGTCCCTTGCAGTACCGAATTCTCCGCTCGCTGCTACCCGTCGCCATTTCTGGCTGCGTCATGGTCATGGCTTTCCTGGTTCCGCCGCCACCGCCGGCCGCGGCTGCTGATGGTCCGTTTGCCGACTTTTCGGGCAGTTGGAGCGGAAATGGGACGCTGCGGCCCACGAATGGCGCGGCCGAACGCATCCGCTGCAATGCGAGCTACCGCCCACGTGGCAGCAGCCAGCATGAAATTGACCTTCAGTTGCGTTGTGCGAGCGATAGCTATCATTTCGATCTCAGCGGCCAGTTCGCGGCCGACGCTCAAAGTCAGATCAGCGGCCGTTGGACTGAGCGAACCCGTAACATTGGCGGCACCGCTGTTGGTAATGCGAGCGGCGACCGGCTCCAACTCCACGTCGAAAGTGCAGGCTTTGCGGCTGATCTCGTGATGGTTACGCGCAACAGACGGCAAAACGTCACCATCGACTCCCAAGGCGGCGGGGAGATCGTGAAAGCGTCCATCAGCCTTAACCGGAGTTGATCCAGTCAACTGGGCGCGCGATGTTCTAGCGTCGGCACGGGATCGGCATCATGGAAAACAGCGCCCGCTACACGCTCATCGGTGCCTTTGCCTTGGCATGTCTGTTGGGCGGTTTCGCCTTTGTCTACTGGATCAAGAATGTCGGCGGTATCGGCCAGCGGGCCATCTACCATGTCCGCTTCGAGCAGCCGGTGTCCGGGCTCACCCCAGGCGCGAACGTATTGTTCAACGGCATCCGCACCGGCGCGGTAGCGGCGGTCGCGCTCGATGCCGCAAACCCCAAGCGTGTCACTGCCACGATTTCGCTCGATCCAGGGACGCCGGTCCGCACCGATACACAGGTCGACATTACCTATCAGGGCCTCACTGGCGCGGCGGCGATCACGTTGAAAGGCGGGTCCGCCGATGCACCTCCCCTGATGCCGCGGAACGGGCAGCCGCCGCTCATCGTTGCGGGCGCCGACGTCGGTCGTAGCTTGACGGAATCCGCACAGGATACGCTCCGGCACATCGACACGATCCTCGACCAGAACGCCAAGCCGCTGAATACGGCGATCACTGGCATCGCCGCCTTTGCCGACATGCTCGGGCGTAATTCGCAGCGTGTTGAAGGCTTGATCGGCGGTCTGGAGAATCTCACCGGGACCGGGACACCAAAGCAGGGCCCGGCAATCTACGACCTTGCGGCTGCGAGCGCCTTTCCGCCCATCGACAAGCCCATCAAGGGGCAGCTTGTCGTCCCTGACCCCAATGCAATTATCGTGTTCGACTCGCAGAAGATCCTGATCCGCAAAGGCGAGGGCACCTACGGGAACGTCGACAATGCCCAATGGGCCGACAACCTGCCGAAACTGATCCAGGCCAGAATTGTCCAAAGCTTCGAAAACGCGCGCCAGCTCAGCGCGGTGAGCCGGCCGCTCGACCAGCTCAATGCGGAATACCGTCTCGAGATTGGCATCCGCAATTTTCAGATCGCGCTCTCGCCGTCACCAACTGCGGTGGTTGATTTGACCGCACGGATCGTCAGCGACAAGGGCGCCGTCGCGGGCGCGCGCATGTTTTCGGCAAGCATTCCTGCGAAAAGCATCGATGCAAAGGACGCCGTTGCGGCGCTCAACCAGGCCTTTGCGAAGGTGGCCGGCGAAATCGTGGCCTGGACGACTGGTGCGATCTAGCGGCGCCCAAAATCGCATACGAAAATCCGGAAAGTGTGAACCCGCTCACAAAGTCTGTGCGCGGCCAGTGCGATGAGTGGTGTGAGGGGGAGGGGCATCCTGAAAGGAGCTTCTCATGCGCAGGACATTCACGATTGCTGCCATTGCGGTCCTCGTCCTTACTGGCATCGTCAAACTCATCGCCGCGCCCAGCAGGACGGCCGCTATCACGAGCAATACGATTCAAACTGCGATGCCAATCTATGACTTGGAAACCAGGTATCCCGGGATGAGCGCATTGCCAGTTGAAGACGCGCCGCAACCTTAGTCGCGGTTCCGTCATCGAGAGGCCGGCCGTTATCCACAGCGGCCGGCATCGGGCCACCGCTGCGCGGAAATCGAATATTTCGTGATCCGCGTCACAGAGCGTGTCGCCGCAACGACGTAAACAATCGTCAATCAAATTCCGTTTGCCGGGGAGGCAGAAATGCAGCGCGTATCTGCAATGATGGCTTATGTGATGAGCGAAGGAAGGCTGTGTGCCCTCAAACCCTCGGAGTGGTCGCTGCTGCTTGCCGGCGTGACGGTCTGTGGATTCGTAACGCTGTTGTTCCTTGTCCTGCATGCATAACTTGATTTGGCGCAAAGTGATTGGCGCGGATCTCTGTCAGAAATGCCGTACTCACGGCCATGCGACAGACCGAAGCTCCGCCGGAAGGCGATTTCAGGCTAGCCGAGTCTGAGAGCGCTGCGTGCAAAAAAAGAGCCCAGTCATGAACGAACTACGCGCCCCTGCCAAACCCTGTCCGGTCTGTGGTGTCACACTGGTCCGCGTGCCCACCGACGGCTGCTCGATCGTCTACCGCTGCTACAATTGCAAAAC
>DATGDN010000155.1:0-10639 GCA_035310865.1 Pseudolabrys sp.
CCGGTGTCTGCGGATGCGCCTTGAGCCAATCACGCGCCGCCCGCTGAGCATGGCCGATCTCGGAGTCGCTCATCTGTTCCGCGATTTCGCGGCGCAGCTGGGCTGCATCCTGATGACCGCGCATGGCGGCGATGTTGAACCACTTGTGTGCTTGCACCAGATCAACAGGTACGCCCGCACCTGCGGAATAGACCATGCCAAGACCGAAGCAATCTTCCGCACTGGTCGGCTCGGCTCCGCCCGCGGCAATTTCCACGCTTGTCATTTTGGCTCCCCATTGTCCGACCGGCACATCCCACGCAACCAGTCGATTGCCCATGTCGCTGTTGTCCGGATCTCACGGTCCGAACGGCACGATCTTCGAGAGAAAATTTGAATGACAGTTTAAATGATGCGATGAATCGAAAATGAATGCCGCAAGCCTATGGCGGCCTCTTTTTGCAGACCGCCGCGTTTTTCGCTGCAAACGGCCCGTTTGACAGATCCATTGAGAGTTCGCTAACCGAACTCCTTCAGCCCCAACTAACCAGCAAACGAAGCCGCCATCGACTGGCCACGCTCGAATTGCGTTTCATGCCTGGTGAAGTCGGTAAAATGGAATGATGAAATGAAATTTCTGACGTCAGCCACTATCGGATTTTGCTTTTTGTCGGCCACGGCGCTGGCCGCGCCATTGGCGGGCAATTGGCTTTCGGAAGACGGTGGAACCAAGGTCCACCTTTCAATATGTGGTCCCAACAAACTCTGTGGCACGCTTGTTTGGCTTGGGCACCCGACTGACCGCGCAAATGGAAAACCGAAGACCGACAAGCACAACCCCGATCCGGCCAGACGGGGGCGTCCGCTCATAGGGCTACAGGTCGTGCGCGCGCTTGCACCGAGCGGTCCAAATAAGTGGTCAGGACTGATCTATAACGCCGACGACGGTCACACCTACAAGGCTTATCTGACTGTTGGGAGTGATGGAGTGGCAAAAGTCGAAGGCTGCGTCCTTGCAGTGCTATGCAAGAGACATACCTGGACACGGACGAACTGACGCGTTGGCACCGATGAACGTCAGCCTGCGCGCGCTCGCTGGTTGAAAAGAACCGACTGGACTTTCGGATCTTTCATATCGATGCCCTGACGCAGTTCGAGACCGAGCGCCATGCCGCGCTTGACCGCAGGTCGCACCTTCACTGCCTCGAGCCAACGCTTCAGGTTCGGGAATTGCTCGATGTCCTGTCCTTGACGCTGCCAGAGATTGGCCCAGCCAACACACGCCATATCAGCGATCGAATATTTCCCGGCGAGAAATGGACGGTCTTTCAGCCGCGTGTTCATCACGCCATAGAGGCGATTGACTTCGTCGTCGTAGCGTTTGATCGCGTAATCCAACTTTTCGCGTGCGTAGTGCTTAAAGTGGTTAAGCTGGCCGGCCATCGGACCCAGTCCCCCCATTTGCCAGAACAGCCATTGATCCACCTCTACCCGCGCACGCTCGTCTGCCGGATAAAATTTTCCGGTCTTGCGGCCGAGATATTGCAGGATCGCCCCTGACTCGAAAATAGAAATGGGGCGACCGCCCGGACCCTGCGGATCGACAATGGCAGGCATACGATTGTTTGGCGCGATCTTCAGGAAATCGGCATTGAACTGCTCACCCTTGGAAATGTTCACAGGCTTCAAGACATAAGGCAGGCCACATTCTTCCAGCATGATCGAAATTTTGAAACCATTCGGCGTGGGCCAATAGTAGAGCTCGATCGGTTTTGTCTGTTTGATCAATTTTTTTGCACCCGCTCTTGGTCCTTTGCCTTTGTTTGACTTTGCTACCGGTTTTTTTCTTCCACGCGCCATGACCTGCTCCACGCTCCAATTAGATTTGCGAACAACGTCCCAGACCTAGGCTCCACTGGCGAAGTCCGCAACCGCCGGGCCTGTCAGAACTCATTCGATTGCAGGATAGTGGCCTACAACCTGTGCGAGCTATGGTGCGTCCCAGGTTGCGGACGACGGCCGATGGACGGCCGCCGGCTCCGTACCCGAAGAGCCATCAAGGGGAAGTGAGGTCATGTACAAAGTTATGTTTGCTGCGCTACTCGCTGCCGGATTGGTCGCGGCCCCAGTGCCGCAATCCGTCTCGACGGCGTCCGCGCAACAGCAGTTGAGCCGTCAGAGAAAACGGCAAAGTCAAAAAAAGAACCAAGCGCCGGACAACTCGCCGCGCGCGAACGGCCAAAGAAGTACGGTGTCGAATGGAAGGAAGCCAAAGCTGCCGGAAAAATCGAAAAGGGAGCAACTTGGCCGAAATTCTGGAGTGACTGTAACAAGCGGCTCAAAGCCGCCGCGAAATAATTTTTCAGCGCACGCTGAACGTCAAGCCAACAATAAAAAAAGTTTGAGGGCGTCGGCGAGACTCTGAGTCTCGCTGACGCCCTCGATTGTCATCGGAACCGGGGCGCCGCGGGGCAACCGCATTGCGCTCGTTACTCCATGACGCACACCGGCCCGTATGACGCAATCTCCGACACGTAAGGCCGAAGATCGGGAAGCGGCGTCAGACTAAAGCTTCCGCTTCCGGCGCTTCGTCTTCTTCGCTGCTTTCGCCGCTGCCTTCTTCCTACGTTTGGCCATTGCTGCCCTCCTAGCCATGAATCATGGCGGGTGTCGCATCAGCACGCATCGCGAATCGACACGCGCTGTATTCGGTTTACTACAGCACGACGAAAAAAACAGCGTTGCCACTTAACGAAACGTATACGCGAGCGGAGTGCGCGGCTCGGCAACACGATTGTGTGGCGAGACTTGGCGATGATTGCACACGCGAACAGCGCGCGATGAAGTTTGTGCGCGCATCGTCAATATTGCAAAAAATACGATGAAATAAGGATATTTGTAACGGCGGTAAGCGACAGTGCGCGCGGCTTGTCGAAGAATTTCGCAGGCATTGCACTTTGCATTTTTGCGTTAACGGTGTTTGCAGGGAGTACGTCGGCGGAAGAAAATTTTTTGCACAGATGGCCGCTCGCAAGGCCCACGGATCGTCTGAATCGATCAAAAATGAGCGAATCAGCACGAAGTGATTCGCGGTGATTCGGCCTTTCGGCACGTCCAATTTATCTCCCATCGTGAGATGAATATCGGAACTGAGCGCGCAAAAGTTTCGGCGCACTTGTGCTTTTGCATCCAAACCGGGAGCCAGGGAGGCTACATGCTCATCGTGCGCGCGTCACAATCCCAGCTTGCGCTTCAAGATGTCGTTGACGGCCTGCGGGCTCGCCTTGCCGCCAGATGATTTCATCACCTGCCCGACAAACCAGCCAATAGCCTTTGGATTTGATTTTGCATCGGTGACCTTGTCAGGATTTCCAGCAATGATCTCATCAACGACTTTCTCGATCGCAGCGGTGTCGGTCACTTGCTTCATGCCGCGTTGTTCAACGAGTTCGCGCGGGTTCCCACCCTCGTTCCAGACAAGCTCGAACAGGTCTTTGGCAATCTTGCCGGATATCGTCCCGTCCCGGATCAAGTCGAGCAAGGCACCAAGTTGATCGGCCGACACCGGCGACGACGCAACGGTCTTGCCTTCCCTATTCAAGCGGCCAAACAGTTCGTTAATCACCCAATTTGCAGCGGCCTTACCATCGCGCCCCTTGGCGACTGCTTCGAAAAACTCTGCAGTCTCGCGTTCGGCCACGAGCACGCCGGCGTCGTAAGCCGACAAAGAGAAATCGCGCATGAACCGCGCTTTCTTCCCGTCGGGCAGCTCCGGAAGGTTCGCGGCAAGCGCGTCGACGTACGGCTGGTCAAATTCCAGCGGCAGCAAGTCGGGATCGGGAAAATACCGGTAGTCGTGGGCTTCTTCCTTCGAGCGCATCGAACGCGTCTCGCCACGTGTCGCATCGAAAAGACGCGTCTCCTGGTCTATCGTGCCGCCGTCCTCGATGACTTCGATCTGTCGGCGCGCTTCATGCTCGATCGCCTGGCCGATAAACCGGATCGAATTGACGTTCTTGATCTCGCAACGCGTGCCAAGTGGTTCTCCGGGCCTGCGCACCGACACGTTAACGTCGGCGCGCAGGCTGCCTTTCTCCATGTCGCCGTCGCACGTACCGAGATAACGCAGGATCGAGCGCAGCTTGGTTATGAAAGCTTTGGCTTCATCGGCTGAACGCAGATCGGGCTTCGAGACGATCTCCATCAGCGCGACACCGGAACGATTGAGATCCACA
Source organism: Pseudolabrys sp. (assembly GCA_035310865.1). GTDB lineage: Bacteria > Pseudomonadota > Alphaproteobacteria > Rhizobiales > Xanthobacteraceae > Pseudolabrys. Next base: position 4,215 of record DATGDN010000155.1, read on the forward strand.
TATGAACATGCCGGATGACGATCGTGCAGACTTTTGCCGGCGTCCTGCTCAAGATGAACGCGTTCGATGCCGACAACGACACTGTCCCCGCCTTCAAGATCGACGGTGACCGCCCCTTCGCCAACAATCGGCGATTTGTACTGGCTGATCTGGTAACCCTGCGGCAGGTCGGGATAAAAATAGTTTTTCCGATCGAAAACCGATCTCAAATTGATCTTGGCTTTCAGTCCCAGTCCGGTGCGGATCGCCTGCCGCACGCATTCTTCGTTGATGACCGGCAGCATGCCCGGCATGGCGGCATCGACCAGCGACACGTGTGAGTTCGGCGCACCGCCGAACTCGGTTGATGCCCCTGAGAAAAGCTTCGACTGCGACGTCACCTGCGCATGGATTTCCATGCCGATGACGACTTCCCAATCGCCGGTCGCGCCTTTGATGAGTTTTTGAGCACGCGATTGAACGTTCATGCCGGCACTGTGTCTGTGAATTTCAGCAAGCGTCAAATTCTACATTTGGTAGCGGTTCGACCGATGCACGGCAAGTTTGGGGCAATACCGCCATCAAAAGAGTCAGCCTGCGCATTTCGGCAAAGCTGAATTGTTATCAATGCGGTTCGGTACCTCCAAATGGCCCAAATTCTGCAATGATTTTTGCCGATTTCGCGCCCATGTCCACGGCTCGGAACCACGTGTACACGGCGAACGTTGGATGAACGTCATGAAAAACGACGGCAGTGGCAGCTTCGGTATTATCGTCGGCGGCGTGGTCGCCGCGATTGCCCTCATTTTTATTCTCAGCGGCGGAGAACTCGGCGGAAAGAAAACCGTCGAAGGCGATCAGGATCTCCCGCCGGTTGCGACAACCGATAAATAGCTGGACCTCACCACCAGGGCTGAGGCTCAAATCGTCCCGCCGCCCGCTCGATCACTGCAGCAAGCGCGAACAGCGTCTCCTCGTCGAACGGCCGGCCGATCAGCTGCAACCCCAAAGGCAGTCCTTGGCTGTCGAGACCCGCTGGCACGGAGATTCCTGGAAGACCCGCCATGTTCACGGTCACCGTGAATACGTCGTTGAGATACATCTCAACAGGATCGGCGCCGCCCTTCTCGCCCAGACCGAATGCCGCCGAGGGCGTGGCAGGTGTCAGCATCGCGTCCACGCCGGCTTTGAAGCAATCCTCAAAATCTTTCTTGATCAGCGTGCGCACCTTCTGCGCCCGAAGATAATAGGCATCATAGTATCCGGCCGAGAGGACATACGTGCCAATCATCACGCGCCTGCGGACTTCTGCACCAAAGCCCGAGCTGCGCGTCTTTTCGTACATATCGACGATATCTCGGCCAGGAACACGCAGCCCGTACCGAACGCCGTCGTAACGCGCGAGATTGGATGAAGCCTCTGCTGGCGCGACGATGTAGTACGCCGGCAGCGCGTATTTGGTGTGCGGCAGCGAAACTTCGACCAATTCCGCGCCGGCTGCTTTCAGCCAATTCCGGCCGCTCTCCCAGATTTTTTCGATTTCGCCCGGCATGCCATCCAGCCGATATTCTTTCGGAATGCCTATGCGCAAACCCTTCACCGACTTTCCAACTGCGGCTTCATAATCCGGGACCGATCGATCGGCGCAGGTCGTATCTTTCTCGTCGGGTCCCGCCATCGAGCGCAAGAGAATGGCCGCATCGTGAACGCTGCGGGTAAATGGCCCCGCCTGATCGAGCGATGACGCAAAGGCGACGATGCCCCAACGTGAGCAGCGGCCATAAGTCGGCTTCATGCCGACCGTGCCTGTAAAAGCCGCCGGTTGGCGGATCGAGCCACCTGTATCTGTCCCCGTTGCACCCAGGCACAGATGCGCCGCGACCGCGGCTGCCGAACCGCCGGACGAACCACCGGGCGTCAGCGGCGTGTTGGAGCCTTTACGCCGCCAGGGCGAGTGCACCGGCCCAAAATGCGAGGTTTCGTTGGACGAACCCATGGCGAATTCGTCGCAATTTGTCTTGCCGAGCAATACAGCGCCATCGCGCCAAAGCTGCGACGTCACCGTCGAATCGTAGGTCGGCACGAAGTTGTCGAGGATGTGCGAGCACGCGGTCGAGCGCACGCCCGCAGTGCAGAACATGTCCTTGATCGCAAGCGGTATCCCCTCCAGCGGCCCCGCTCTACCGGACGCGATGCGCGCGTCGGAGGCTTTTGCCATGCCTGCGGCGCGCTCGGGAGTCTCGAGCACAAAGGCGTTGAGCGCGCGCGCTTTCTCGATCGCCGCAATGTGCGCGGTTGCCAGTTCGCCAGCGGAAAAAGATTTCTTTTTCAGCCCGTCTCGCGCATCAGCCAAACTTAGCGACGTCAGCTCGGTCACGGCGTGGGCTCGTCCGCCGATCGTTGCGCGCGGGTTGCTTGCTCCGAATTGGCGTCCTCGGCGTCCGCTTCGCAGGCAAACGCAGGATCATCGCTGGCACTCGTTTTCCTTAACGCGCTGCGCTCCGCTTCCAGCGCGTCAACCATCGACCAGTATCCGAGCTCACAGGCGATGCACATTACTCGACCACCTTCGGCACCAGGAAAAAGTTGTCTTCGCTCGCCGGCGCATTTTTGACGATCGCATCGGCGATACCGCCATCGGTCACCGCATCGGCGCGCTTTTTCATGGCCATGGGCGTCACGGACGTCATCGGCTCGACGCCGTTCACGTTCACCTCCTCAAGCTGCTCGACGAAGGCGAGCATGGCATTGAGCTCGCCCTTGAGGTGGTCGATCTCCTCGTCGGCCACCGCGATGCGGGCAAGGTGGGCGATGCGGCGTACGGTATCGGCGTCGACAGCCATTGAAATTCCGGACTTCTGATGACCTTCGCCAGCCTATAGCAGAGCGCCTTTCACCGCGACAACCGGATTGCCGCGACCTGCGAGGACATTCGCTGCAACAAATCAAGTGCTTCCGCAGCCAATTTCCGGGTCAACTCACCTGCCGGCAGCTCGCGGCCGAGGGCGGCGGCCTGCCCTGCGAACATGGCCGAAAAATCTCCGGAGCCTTGTGCCTGCGCCTTGGCATGCAACGGCGCCAATGCACCGCTGGCGAGGGGAAACTCCGGTACCGCCGGGTTGATGGGACCGAGTTCGCGTATTGCCCGATTGATCAGACCACGTGCGGGGCGTCCGCTGAGGACGTTGGTGAGCACCGTGCTGTCATCGCAAGCCGCCCGCAGTGCAGCCCGATGTGGCGGCAATATCTTCGCCTCCGGACAAAAAAGAAATGCGGTGCCAATCTGTACACCCGCTGCACCCAGGGCTAACGCTGCGACAATCGCACGCGCATCGCCGATGCTCCCGCTTGCGATCACGGGCACTTTGACGGCATCCACCGCTTGCGGAAGCAGCGCAAACAGGCCGACCTGCGTAGCGACGTCTGTACTCAGGAACATGCCGCGATGGCCGCCGGCCTCAGACCCCTGCGCAATGATCGCGTCGCAGCCGTTCTTTTTCCAGAAATCGCGCCTCATCGACCGTGGTCGCCGAGCAAATAACCTTGCATCCAGCAGCTTTCACTCGGGCGACCAAATCCCTTTCGGGCAAGCCATAGTGGAAGCTCACGACTCCCGGCTTTAGTTCTTCAACCACCGTGCACATTGTCGCATCGAACGGCATGCGGCTCGCGCCTGCGACGGACGCGGCCGGATCGATACCGAACTCAACATAGTAGGGCTCAAGTTTATCTCGCCACGCGTGCTCGCGCGCATTGTTCGGCACGGGCATCTTATGCGCAAGGAAATTGAGATTGATCGGTTTTCCGCCGGCGGCCGCGCGGAATTGCTCAACTTGTGCCCGGACCTGCTCACCGCTGAGCATACCGGCCGGCAGGGCGCCGAGGCCGCCCGCCTTTGCAACCGCGACCGCGATCTCGGCATCGGTCGCTCCGGCCATCGGCGCCTGTAAGATCGGGATTTCGATCGCGAAAAGGTCCAACAGTCGTTGGTCGGGCCACATGGACATACCCCGCCATTACGCTGAAACCGAGCTTAGCGCTTTCATCGGGACTGATGAATTCGCAACGGTTTAACTGCGGCTGCTGCGCCGGCGAAGGATGTTCGTGAAAGGGAGAGGCAAGCCGGCAGGGAACCGGCTACGATTGAGCAATGCCCATCCGAACTCACAATCGATATCCCTACTCTCCGATTTCCGCACGTCCGGTCTACGACTGGCCAGACGGCAAACGCCTCGCGATTTATATCGGTCTCAATCTCGAATGGTTTTCGTTCGGCGAGGGTCTGGGTGCCGAATTGGCTCCGGGCGGGCCACAGCCGGATGTCCTCAACTATGCGTGGCGCGACTACGGCAATCGCGTCGGAGTTTTCCGGCTGGCGGAGCTGTTCGGCGAATTGGGGCTTCCGGTATCGCTCCTGGCCAATGCCGAAATGTTCCGGCACGCGCCGCAGGCGATCGCTGCCTTCCCCGGCGCGGAGATCGTCGGGCACGGGCGGACCAACTCCGAACGCCAAGGTACTTTGACCGAGACTGAAGAGCTTGCCCTGATTTCTGAAACAACAGCAGCAATCGAGGCCCACACCGGCAAACGTCCGCGGGGTTGGCTTGGACCGTGGATCTCGCAATCGCCGCTGACACCGGATCTTTTGCAGGAAGCCGGTTATCGCTACCTCCTCGACTGGTGCCACGATGATCAACCGGTCTGGATGAAGACCCGCAAAGGCCGCATATTGTCATTGCCATATCCGCAGGAGCTCAATGACATTCCGCAGATCGTCGCCCGCAAACGTGAAGGGTCCGAATTTGCTGATATGATCGTGGACGCCTTCGAAGTGATGCAGCGGGAATGCAAAAAGCGGCCGCTGGTCATGGGGATTGCACTCCATGCCTACATCGTCGGATGGCCGCACCGATTCAAACACCTTGCACGCGCGCTCAAACACATTGTCGATCGGGCGGAGACAAACGTCTGGTTCACCACGGCCGGCAACATTGCCGCGCACGCGGAAGGCCTTCCGCCCGGCACTGTGCCATAAGGCGGCACCGTTGGCGGCATAGGCCCAGCATGGTAGCGCTAACGCATGTCCACCATTCTGCCGCTCGTTGAAGCTGCCGCACACTGGCCGCCGCGCGGGATTCTTTTGGGGCTCGACCTCGGAACCAAAACGATAGGCGTCGCAGGATGCGACCCTGATCGAAGGCTCGCGACCGGCATTGAAACGATTGCGCGAAAAACTTTTACCGTCGACGCGAAACGGCTGCTCGAACTCGCCGGCGAACGCTCAGCCGTCGGCTTCGTGCTCGGTCTGCCCATCAACATGGACGGAAGCGAAGGTCCGCGCGCGCAATCAACGCGGGCCTTCGCCCGCAATTTCGCCAAGCTCACCGATCTGCCGATTGCGCTTTGGGACGAGCGTCTGTCGACCGCTGCCGTCGAACGGCAGCTGATAGATGCAGATGTCAGTCGCAAAAAACGTGCCGCGGTGATCGATCAGCATGCCGCCGCATTCATCCTGCAGGGCGCGCTCGACCGCTTGGCACGCCTATAAAAAAGAAGCCGCTCCGAAGAGCGGCCTCCTCCTCCTCACGACCAACTGCAGCTACCGCTGCGAGTCGATCGAGAAATTGTTCGTGCTGTGCTCGCCCGACCAATTGCGGAAATAGCGATACCGTGGCGCAGGTTCGTAGGCATAAGAGTCGTAACCGTAAGACTCGTACGCATATCCTGGGGCGTAGGCATAGCCGGGCTCATCGTAGTAGCCATAGTAGCCGCCGTTATATGCGGAGCTGGCCACCGCGGCGCCCGCCACTGCGCCTACGCCGAAACCGATCGCAGCCGCCGCATTGCGGCCGCCCCGCGCTTCGCTTGGCGTCACTGCCGCGAGCGCCAGCGCGCCGGTCAGCGCAACTGCAGCGCCGTACTTGATAATCGTGTTCATATTGATCTCCTTCCATGTCGGCTTTGACGTATCGGAGCAAAACACGGGAACGCCGGCGGTAGTTCCAGGCGCCTTTTTGCCGGTAACGAAATCGTCACGCCCTTGAAGGAACCGGCGTCACGTGACGAAAAGGGGCGGACCGCGGTCCGCCCCTTGTCGTTGCCGACGGTGGAGAGGCCTTACTTCTTCTTCTTGCCGCCCGAGGCCTTCTTGGAGGCCTTGAGGGGGTTGACCCTGGCTTCTTCACTCTTGATTTCGACCTTCACGTGGGTGGCGAAATTGCAGATACCTCCCACCCACTTCTTGTCCGGTGCGGGATAGGCGCTGCAAACCTTGCCGATCGTGCCATCGACAACCCGCTCGCACCCTTCACAGTTCTCGACTACAACCTGGCAGGAGCCGAGGGAAAAGATACAACCCTGCTTTCCCCAAAAGGTGCACTCGGTGCCGGGAAGAACCGTTTGACATTGCATGGATAAATCCTCCTGTTATTTTGCGCGAAAGCGTT
>DATGDN010000156.1:0-1723 GCA_035310865.1 Pseudolabrys sp.
ATTCACCACCGCAGGTCGTTTGCGCCGGTCGCCGCCAAGCTCGCCGCCCTTGGCCTCTCCTCGGATGAGGTGATCGCCGAGTTGTTGCCTCTTTAGTCCGGCTTCTCTATTCCTGCGGGCGTATGATCCCGAAAAGTGGAAAGCCGGTTTTCGGTTAAGATCATGCGCAAAAAATAAGCTTTCCTTCCGTTTTCACCCCGCCCGGGCCAATGCATTACGTCTCTCTGCTCATTGAATTCCTGCGCGGGCGCCCGGCTGTGGTGTTCTGGACAGTCGCCCTCACGCAAGCGGCGCTCTGGACGATCATTCCTGCATTGTTCTACAGCGCGCCGCCCGGCGAAGTGCCTCTTTTGCTCGCCATAGGCCACGAATTTGTGCTCGGCAGCTATCTTGGGCCGCCGCTGGCGTTCTGGCTCGGCGAAATCGCCTTACGGGCCGGCGGCACCTTCGGCCTCTATCTTTTGGCACAAGCGTGTATCGTTCTCGCCTATTGGGCCGTGTTCACGCTGGGCCGTGCGATCGTCGGCACGCGCCACGCCGTCCTTGCGGTGCTGCTGATGGTTGGCATCGCCGCCTTCTCGGTGCCGAGTCCGGACTTTGGGCCGGCCATACTCGCTGCGCCCTTGTGGGCCCTGGCTCTGCTTTGTTACTGGCGTGCCATCGGCGAGAGGCGGCGCGGCTACTGGTTCCTGCTTGCGCTTGTTGTCGGCCTGCTCATCCTTGCAAGCTACGTCGGCTTGATCCTGTTCGGGCTCATCATCGTATTCACACCATTGACTGCACGCGGGCGCGCCGCGGCTTTGCATCCCGAACCGTGGATCGCGCTGCTGCTTTTTTCGATCGTCGTGTTTCCCCATGCGCTTTGGTTAAGTGGCAATCGCTCGCTCGTGATGGAAGGCATCGATGAAAGCGTGGTGGCCGCTGGGCGGCTCGCACCCGGTATCTGGCTCTTCATGGTGCTGATTTTTACGCACCTTGGTCTTGCTCTGCTTGTGACGCTGGCAAGCGGCTGGCCGCGCCATCCCCGCGAGCGCGCCCCCGAGATCGAGCGCAACCCGGTTGAGCCTCTCGCTCGCGCTTTTGTCTACATGTTTGCACTCGCGCCCGCGTTGGTCGCGATTGCGTTTGCCTTCGCCAGCAACCGGCTCGGACCGTTGGACCGCGTTGCGCCGATTGTCGTTCTTTCGGGGCTGGCGGTGGTTGTCGCCGCCGGTGACAGGGTCTTGCTCTATCGCGAGCGGTTGGTGTCATCGGCCTGGTTCGGTTTGCTTTTCGCGCCGCCGGCAGTGGTCGTGCTTGCGGTTGCGATAATGCCGTGGCTGTTCGGCATGGATCTCAGAATTACGCAACCGGCCAATGCAGAAGGGCAATTTTACGGAGATATATTTCAGCGTCGCACCGGCAAGCCGCTCGCTTATCTGAGCGGCGACCCGCGTCTTGTGCCGCTCATCGCGCTTGCTGCCCCGAGCCGGCCGCACGCCTATTTTGCGTGGGCGCCACATCGAAGCCCGTGGACAAGTCCTGCCGATTTCCGCGCGCAGGGCGGCATATTGGTCTGGCCGGCGGCCGACAATACCGGCACGCCGCCGGCGATGCTCAAGGCGCAGTTTCCCGAAATGGTGCCTGAGGTCCCGCGCTCATTTCCGCGCACAGTGCAGGGCATCCTGCCGCTGACCCGTATCGGCTGGTCGATGATGCGCCCACCTGCAACTCAATGATAACT
>DATGDN010000157.1:0-2140 GCA_035310865.1 Pseudolabrys sp.
TCTTTGAGGACAATTTCAAGCCTATCCGGGTTCTGCCGGCTGGCCAGACCCAGGGATTTTTCACCGGATACTATGAAACGGAAGTGGATGGCTCGCGCTTTCCGAGCGACGAATACACCGTCCCAATCTATGCGGCACCGGCCGAAACAGTGAAGAAACGTCAGAGCAAGGTATTTTCCGATCTCGATCGCACCAAGATCGAGAACGGTGCGCTCGCAGGCAAAAATTTGGAAATCTGCTACGTCAAGAGTCCAATCGACGCGTTCTTTGCTCAGATCCAGGGCTCCACCCGCGTCAAACTCGACACCGGAAAATTGCTGCGGCTCAATTACGTCGCGAGCAATGGGATGCCTTATACGCCAGTCGGAAAATTCCTAATCGACCGCGGCATAGTCTCCAAGGAAGAAATGTCGATGGACAAGATCCGGGACTTTATGGAGGCCAATCCGGATGAAGGGAAGGAATTGCGGCTGAAGAACCGTTCGTTCGTGTTCTTCCAGGAAACGCCGTTGGGTGCCCACGACGAATGTATCGGCGCGCAGGGGGTACCGCTCACTCCCGGTCGCTCGCTGGCGGTCGACAAGAAAATCCACGTTTACGGCACGCCGATCTGGATCGATGCCGAGTTTCCAATCGAAAGTGAAAAGCCGGAAACGAAATTCCGCCGCCTACTCGTTGCGCAAGATACGGGGTCGGCGATCGTTGGACCGGCGCGCGCAGATATCTATTTCGGGCACGGCGAGGAAATCAGCCACATCGCTGGTCGAATAAAGCAGTACGGACAATTCGTTATGCTGGTCCCACAGAGTGTCGCGGTCAGTGGCACCGTGGTCGCGGCTGCAACGGGTGCCCCGATCCCGAAACCACGCCCTCAAATGGTCGTCACCGCGGCTGCGCGCGCCAATACGACGACTGGAAGTATTTCAGGGTCGCTCTCCAAACGGCGCCATTGACGCCATGAGCCCCGGCGACGGAAAACGGCGCCGCGCGCTTTCCGCTGAAGAGCGTGTGCTGTGGACGACAGTCACGAAATCGATTGCGCCGCTGCGGGAATCGTCCAATTCCGATGAAGTCGAGACAGCAGGACTTGCTGGGCCGGCGCAGCCCGCAGCCCCCATCGCCAAGCGCGCGTCACTGGCACCGGCGCCGGAGAAAAAAACACCTCCGGCTCCGGTACCGCTCGGTCGCCGCATGCGGACACGCGTTGCCCGAGGCAAGGAAGCGATCGACGGACGCCTCGACCTGCATGGTCTGACGCAAAGCGAGGCCCACGCGGCGCTGCTGCGGTTCCTCCGCACAGCGAGTTCACGGGGTGCGCGGCTGGTGCTAGTCATTACTGGCAAAGGCGCGCGCGGTGAGGGTGAGCGCGGGGTGCTCAAGCGGCAGGTTCCGCAATGGCTTGGCCTGCCGGAATTTCGTGCCTTTGTCATCGGCTTCGAAGACGCGCACGTCGCGCATGGCGGCGAGGGCGCGCTTTATGTAAGGGTCCGCCGAAGCAAGCGAAGGTAACGGCGGTAGTTCCTGGAGTACCGGATATGCCGAAAAAGCCAAAAGCCGACAAACCGAAGGCCACTGATAAAGGTCACAAGCCCGACCGGCAGAGGCTTGAGCGTGATCTTGAGGAAGGCCTGGAAGAAACATTTCCGGCCTCCGACCCGGTTGCGATCACTGACCCGGTTGTCGACGTCGTGAAAGGTGACAAAAACAAGTAGCCACGCCTTTGATCGTCACGATCAAAGAATAAACCGGCTCAAATCCGCGTTCTTGGCGAGGTCGCCGATATGCTTTTCCACGTATGCCGCGTCGATTTTGACAGTCTCACCGGAGCGGTCGGGCGCCGCGAACGAGACCTCGTCAAGCACCCGTTCCATCACCGTCTGCAAGCGCCGGGCGCCGATATTCTCGATGGATGAATTCACAGCCACCGCGATGTCGGCGATGGCGTCGATGGCATCCTCTGTGAATTCGAGTGTCACGCCTTCGGTGTGCATGAGCGCGACATATTGCTTGATCAATGACGCTTCCGGCTCGGTCAGGATACGACGGAAATCGTCGCGCGTAAGCGCCTTGAGCTCGACTCGGATGGGCAGGCGGCCTTGCAGCTCAGGCAGCAAGTCGGACGGCTTCGAAATGTGAAACG
>DATGDN010000158.1:0-7826 GCA_035310865.1 Pseudolabrys sp.
CAGACAGCCGGCATGAGCCTCCTGACTCACGGCTACCGGTGGAGCTTTCCCCGTATCCATCAGGAGCGCGGTCTGTCCGGCTTCGATGCGCTGATAGCCCGAATGCGGAGCATTCGAGACGGGCGTGCCCCGTGCATCGTCATAGGCCAGAACGGTGGCGAGCAGATCGACCGGCGTGGGCCCCATGCCATTGAACTGCGCAAAATTTCCGTCGCCGTGGCGGAAGAAGCGCAGCATGGGCATGATTCGGTCGATGGCATTGTTGAGCGCCTGCGGCGGCTGCAACTGGCGAGCGGAAAACAACTGACGCAACGGCAACAGGTCAGCCAGCAAATCGATCAACGTGCCTGGGTTCCGGCTGATGTGGCCACCATCCGGCAACACCTGCGTACGCAATTCATCGATCAGACGACGTGCATGGGCGCGCAGATATCCGGACTGACTCTGCATGCAAAGCGTCGCGTAAGTGAGGGCGATCACCGCCTGCAGGCGTGGCAGGCCATCGCGCGTTTCGTTGAGGGTGTGGTGCAGATATCGTACCTGCCGTGAGAGGCTGCGAATGAAGCGGCGATAGAAACGTGCGTCGGCATCCTGCAGGATGAAGGGTGCCTGGCTAAGCCAACAGATTAAGCGGCGCGAGAGAACGTCAGGACGCCAGCCGGTCGGATGCCATCCGCCTTGCGCGTTGATCCAATCGTCGATGAGCGAGCGGGCATTGGCGCGAGTGATTGCCGAATCGGCGGCACGTAGATGACGCAGCCAGACGAAGCCGAGCAACGTCACAGCCCACTCTTCGGACGGCGGCGTCATTTCAAAGGGCGACCGGCGATCGCTGATGACGACTTTCCCGGCAAACGCAAAACGCCCGGCATAGATTTCGCTCGCGCGCGTAGCATCCGCCGTGCGTAAATCCTGCGGCGCAATCACCAGCCTGTCGGTTTTTGTTGAGCCGAAGCGCCAACGCAGCAATGGGTGTGCGGTGATGCCGCCAAGAAAGCTACGGAATGCGCGGCGCCCGATAAGCACGGAGAGCCTGGCTCGCTCCGCGACCGAAACCCGCATCATCAATCCGCTCGTCCCCTGCCGTGCATACCGATCGGTAAGCGCGGCTGACACGATAGCGAAGGGTCGGGAAAGCGCCAATATGTCAGTCCGCCAGCAGATCTAGGCTGATTTGCGCGTGAGTCGGGCAGCATAGAAACCGTCGAGCCCGCCCCAGCGGGGATCCGAGTCGGGGAGGTGCAGCGGCAGCGTGCGTAAGTCGCCATCGCCAGTGATGAATTCGCTGCGGCCAAAAACGTCCTGCGGCGTGACCGGTTTTCGGACCATGCGCGGATCACGTGCGAGCAGGGCGGCAATCTGATCTTCACCTTCTTCCGGCTCCAGCGAACAAACGCAATAGACCAGCGTGCCTCCGGGCCTGAGCAAATCCACCGCGCGATCAAGCAACCGTTGCTGCAATGATGTGAGGACCGAAAGATCGGCCTCGCTCTTGAGCCAAGGCACGTCGGGATGGCGGCGGATGGTTCCGGTAGAAGAGCACGGCGCATCGAGCAGGACTGCATCAAACGGTCCTCCCTGCCATTCCAGGGCGTCGGCGGCGACGGTGTCGGCCTTTAGATCAAGACGGTTGAGATTTTCCCGCAGCCGGTTGAGCCGTGCCGGCGAACGGTCGACGGCGGTCACATTCGCGCCCGCAAGAGCGAGTTGGGCTGTTTTTCCGCCGGGCGCCGCGCAGAGTTCGGCAACTTGCGCGCCGCGCACATCGCCGAACAAGTGCGCAGGTAAAGCGGCCGCGGCATCCTGCACCCACCATGCGCCCTCGGAAAATCCCGGCAGCAACGAAATCGCACCATGTGCCAACGTACGCACCGTTCCAGTAGGCAACACGCGGCCACGCAGCCGTTCCGCCCAGGAGTCGGGATTTTCCTTAACCGTGATATCGAGCGCGGGCTCGCAACCGATTGCCGCCGCGATCGCGCGTGCGGTGTCACGGCCATAGGTCTTACTCCAGCGCTTGAGCAGCCATTCCGGAGTATCACGTGAAACATCGTCCGGTTGCGCGGATGCGCCTTTCTGCGCCACGCGGCGAAGAACGGCATTCACGAGGCCGGCGTAACGGGCCGCACGCCGGTCGGCTTGCGCGAGACGCACAGACAGATCGACGGCGGCGTGATCGGGGACTTCGAGCCAGAGAATCTGGGCTGCCCCAAGCAGGAGGATCGTTTCGGCACGCGGTGCGTCGGACGGAAATCCCTTTTCGAGGAATCCTCCAATCAAATGGCGAAGCGTGCCGAGCCGCCGCAAGACTGTCGCGGTAAGGCGACGCGTCAACGCGCGGTCGCGTTCGGCCAGCGCAGGTAGGCCCGGATGCGCGTTTTTGCCGGAGAGGAGCTCGTCGAGGGCGATGCGCCGCCGCAAAACGCCGTCGAGAATGTCGGCGGCGATTCTTCGAGCGGCAAGGCCGGGGACTTCCGGCTGGGGCGATGTGCGCGGGCGCGCCATACCCCGATAGTTGCCGATAAATTGTGTCCGGGTCGCGAACTTTGACCAAAAATGTCAGTAACACACAACTTTGGGATGGGCCTCGCGAGCGGGCGCAGTCGACCTGCGTGAAATCGTGGGCGTTCCTATTGCTCGACGATCACCGAGGTGCCGACGCTCACCAGCCGATAGAGCTCCCTGATATCGCCCCTCTACTGCTGCCCGGCTCATGCTCCGGCTTTCGCTGCCTTTTTGTTCTGCCGGTTGTTGACCAGATCATCCACGACAGCCGGGTCGGCCAGCGTCGAGGTGTCACCGAGATTGCCGGACTCGTCTTCGGCAATCTTTCGGAGGATCCGCCGCATGATCTTTCCCGAGCGTGTCTTCGGCAGCCCGGGGGCGAACTGAATCAAATCGGGCGATGCGATCGGCCCGATCTCCTTGCGAACCCAGCCGACAAGCTCCTTGCGCAGGTCTTCACTCGGTTTTTCGCCCGCCATCAAGGTGACATAGGCATAGATGCCCTGACCCTTGATGTCGTGCGGATAGCCGACGACCGCGGCTTCCGACACTTTCGGATGGGCAACCAGTGCGCTCTCGACCTCGGCAGTACCGAGACGGTGGCCCGCCACATTGATCACGTCGTCGACGCGGCCGGTGATCCAGTAGTAGCCGTCCTCGTCGCGGCGGCAGCCGTCGCCGGTGAAGTACTTACCCGGATAGGTCTTGAAGTAGGTGTCGACGAAGCGCTGATGGTCGCCATAGACCGTGCGCATCTGGCCCGGCCAAGCATCGGCGATGCACAAATTGCCGGAGCCGGCGCCCTGCAGCTCCTTGCCTTCGGTGTCGACGATCTGCGGGATGACGCCGAAGAACGGCCGCGTCGCCGAGCCGGGCTTGAGCTTGGTGGCGCCGGGCAGCGGCGTAATGAGAATGCCGCCGGTCTCGGTCTGCCACCAGGTGTCGACGATCGGACAGCGGTCCTCGCCGACCACGTGGTAGTACCATTCCCAGGCTTCCGGATTGATCGGCTCGCCGACCGTGCCGAGCAGACGCAAGCTTTTGCGCGAGGTCTTCTTCACTGGCGCGTCGCCCGCCTGCATCAACGCGCGGAGCGCGGTCGGCGCGGTGTAGATGACGTTGACCTTGTGTTTGTCGCACACTTCCCAGAAGCGCGATACGCTCGGATAGTTCGGCACGCCCTCGAACATCATGGTGACGGCGCCGTTGCAGAGCGGGCCGTAGACGATGTAGCTGTGGCCGGTGACCCAGCCGACGTCGGCGGTGCACCAGTAGATGTCGCCGTCGTGATAGTCGAACACGTATTGATGCGTGATCGCGGTGTAGACCAGATAGCCGGCGGTGGTGTGCAGCACGCCTTTCGGCTTGCCGGTCGAGCCGGAGGTATAAAGAATGAACAGCGGGTCTTCCGCCTTCATCTCCTCGCACGGGCAATCGGCCGACACGGTCTTGGCGATCTCGTCGTAATAGACGTCGCGGCCGGCCTGCATGTTCACCTTGCCGCCGGTGTGACGCACGACAATGACGGATTTGACGTGGCCTACTTTGTCGCAGGCGGCGTCGGTGTTGGCCTTGAGCGGAATCTTGCGGCCGCCGCGGATGCCCTCATCGGCGGTGATCACCACATCGGACTTGCAGTCGTCGATGCGGCCGGCGAGCGAGTCGGGCGAGAAGCCGCCGAACACCACCGAGTGAATGGCGCCGATGCGCGCGCAGGCGAGCATGACCACCGCGGTCTCGGTAATCATCGGCAGATAGATGGTGACGCGGTCGCCCTTCTTGACGCCGCGCGCCTTCAGCACGTTGGCGAAGCGGCAGACCTCGGCGTGCAGCTGTTTGTAGGTGAGCTTCTTGTCGTTCTTGGGATCGTCGCCTTCCCAGATGATGGCAGTCTGGTCGCCGCGCTTGGCGAGATGGCGGTCGACGCAGTTGTAGGCGACGTTGAGCGTGCCGTCCTCGAACCATTTGATCGAAACGTTGTGCGAATCGTAGCTGGTGTTCTTGACCTTGCTGAACGGCTTGATCCAGTCGACGCGCTTGGCCTGCTCGGCCCAGAAGCCGTTCGGGTCCTTGATCGAGCGCGCGTACATCTCCTGATACTTGGCGTCGTCGATATAGGCGCGCTTCCGCCAGTCGGCCGGCACATCGTAGATTTTTTCGGACATCGACACTTCCTCCCGCCCGCTGTTGACGCCACGGGCTCCCGCTACGTCTTCTAATGCCTCTATTATGCGATGATGCCTTGATTTGCGACAAGGCGGACAAATTGCCACTTTGGTCTCGGATTCAGCGGGTTTTTCGGGGTTCTCAGGCGCCGAAGCCGCCGAGAATCGCGCCAATAATGACCAGCACGCCGAGCCAATGGACTGAATCGATTGCCGTCAGCGCAATCCTGCGGAATGCGTAGGCGTTATTGACCGCTACGCTCGTCAGCACAAAGCCTAGCCAGCACATAAAGCCGGAGAACGCCCCGGCGCGCACGGTATATATGCCGATATGAAACATGATGCCGGACAGCGCCGACGCCATCATCAATTCCGCAATAAAGGAGAGGACGAAAGGCATAACCTTGACGGTGGTCGACTTGCCGGCGCTTTCGGCCTTGCATTGCTCAACCGTCTTGCCTTGAGCCTCGATCCACTTGCGTCCGAGGATGCCGTAATAAACTGCGCCGAATATCCAGGCTGCGATCGCCGCAACGACGATCGGTACAGCATGCAAATTCTGAATTTGAGTCATGCTGCACTCCTATTTCTCGCCGCCCCTTTTGCACACGAGTTTCCATTCTGCCGCCGTCACCGGCTGCACCGAAAGGCGGCCGTACTTCACCAGCGCCATTTCTTTTAGCTTCGGTTCGGCCTTGATGGCCGCCAGGGTGACCGGCTTGGCAAGCGGCTTGGTGGCGGCCGTCGTTACCGCAAGCCAGCCTTCGTCCTTTTTGGAGGTCGGGTCGGGAAATGCTTCGCGGATCACTTCGCCGATGCCGACGACCTGTTTCTCGTCACCGGTGTGATAGAAAAAGAATTTGTCGCCCTTTTTCATTTCCTTAAGATGACGCCGTGCTGCGAAATTGCGCACGCCGCTCCATGTCTCGCCCTTGGCGCCGCTTTTTACTTGATCGTCCCAGGAAAATTCGTCCGGTTCGGTCTTGAGCAGCCAAAACGCCATGTCACTACTCCGACTTGAGTGGACGCGTGAGCAGAGACTCGATTGCTTCGTCGATACTCATTTTGTCCGTGAGCACCGCGGCAACTGCGGCCGAAATCGGCATCTCCACGTTTTTCTCGCGCGCCATTTCAAGTAGCACCGGTGCGGTAAAAACACCTTCAGCGAGCTTACCGTGGGCGGCGGTGTCGGGCTTCTCGCCTTTCCCCAGCGCCACGCCGCAGGAAAAGTTGCGCGACTGCGGCGTCGAGCAAGTGAGAATGAGATCGCCGAGGCCTGAGAGGCCCATCATGGTTTCGGTCTTGGCCCCGTAGGCCTTACCGAAGCGGACGAGTTCGGCAAATCCGCGCGTCGCCAGCGCCGCCGAGGCGCTGGCGCCGAGGCCACGGCCGGTAACGATGCCGGCGGCGATGGCAAGTACGTTCTTCGTTGCGCCTCCAAGTTCGACGCCACGTACATCGGTCGAATGATAGGGCCGGAACGCGCCCGCGTTGATCGCGTGAGCAAGCGCAATCGCGACTTTGGCGTCAGCAGCCGCAATGGTGACGGCTGTCGGCAATCCACGCGCCACGTCAGCGGCAAAACTTGGGCCTGAAAGAATTGCCGGCACTGCCTTTGGTGCACACTCCGCGATAATTTCGGTCATGAACTTGTGGGTGCCGTGTTCGATGCCTTTGGCGCAGGCCACAAGGGGAATTGCGCCGGGCAAAAGTTTTGCGACGGAGCCGACAACCGCGCGCATGGCCTGTGCCGGCACTACGAGCAAAATCGCGTCAGCGCGCGCGGCATCGCTCAGATCGCGCGTAACCTTTACACGCTCGTCCAGCTTGACGCCGGGCAGGAACAGGCTTTCTCGCTTGCCTGACAAGTGTTCGGCATTTTTGGCATCGAACTCCCACAGAGTTACATCACGCCCGGCGCGCGCGCAGGTGATCGCCAGAGCCGTTCCCCAGGCGCCGCCACCGAGCACTGCGATGCGTTGAAGGTTCATGTTAACTGCTCAACGTCGCGATCATTTGTAGGCCGCCGTGCGCCGTCGCGCGCCCTCGGCGGCGGCGATCTCATCCAGCGGCCAACGTGCCCGCGGGGCAACATCCAATGAGTCGGTGAGACCCAATGCCAGCCGCTCGCAACCGGCCCACGCAATCATCACGCCGTTGTCGGTGCATAAATCGAGGGGTGGCGCTACGAGAGTCGTCCCAACCTCGAATGCCAGACGATTAAGCGCTCTGCGGATTGCCTGGTTGGCGGCGACACCGCCTGCTGCAACGAGGGCGCTGGGCGTGCCAAAGCGAGTTCGGAAAAGCCGCAAGCCCGCGCGCAGCCGATCGAATACGACGTCAACAATCGCCTGTTGAAAACCGGCGCAAAGATCGGCGACGTCCTGATCGCCGAGTGGCGCGATCTTCTCGGCCTCCAGCCGCAACGCGGTCTTTAGGCCGGAAAGCGAGAAGTCAGGCTCCTTACGGCCGTGCATGGGCCGCGGAAGCGCAAAGCGCGTCGGACTGCCGCGCATAGCCTCTCGTTCGACTTCCGGCCCGCCGGGATAGCCAAGGCCGAGCAATTTCGCGGTCTTGTCGAAGGCCTCGCCGATGGCGTCATCCTGTGTGGTCCCGAGACGCACATAGTCTCCGACGCCGCGGACAGCGACGATCTGAGTATGGCCACCCGAGGCGAGAAACAGGCAATATGGAAACGGCGTATTGTCGGTCAGCCGAGCAGTCAGTGCATGGGCTTCGAGATGGTTGACCGCAATCAGCGGTTTGTTTTTTACGAGCGCAATGGCTTTGGCGGTCGTCAGCCCGACGATGACCCCACCAATCAACCCAGGACCACCCGCGGCTGCGATACCGTCAAGTGCATCGTAGTTACAGCTTGCTTGCGCCATGGCTCTGGCGATGATTCCATCCAAAGCTTCAACATGGGCGCGCGCGGCGATTTCCGGGACAACGCCGCCGAACGCCGCGTGTTCGCGCACCTGCGAGAAGACCACGTTGGACAGAATCTTCCCGCGCCCATCCTCAAAACGCTGGACGACCGCCGCGGCGGTCTCGTCGCAGGTCGTCTCAATTCCGAGGGCGATCATGAGTCCTCATCTAAATCCAGGGCTCCGCGCAAGGCGAGGTGACGGCACCTTAAATAATAGCTAGTCCTGG
>DATGDN010000159.1:0-7747 GCA_035310865.1 Pseudolabrys sp.
CCTTGTGCAATCTGTTTTCGCAACATCGTGCGGCGCTGTTCTTCGATGAAGCGGCTTTCAGTGAATCCGGCCTGACGGATGATCTGTTCGAAGCGTGCACGGTCGAACTGTCCGTTGGCGCCACGGAACGACGGATCCGACGTGATGCGTTTCGCAATTTCAGCGTCCGCAAGACCAAGCCGTAGCCGCTTGGTCTGTTCATCAATCGTCGTCTCAGCAACCAGCTGACCAAGCAACTGACGGTCGAAGCCGCGAGCGCGCGCTTCATCGGGTGTAATCGGCCGGCCAACCTGACGTCCCAACTGCTGGAGACGTTCGTTGTAGAACTGGCGGAATTGCTCAATGGATATTTCGGTGCCGCCGATTGTCGCAACCGCATTGCGGCCAAAACCGCGGAAAATGTCGCCGATGCCCCAGATCGCAAAGCTGATGACGAGAAATCCCATGATGGCGGCCATGATGGCCTTGCCGATCCAGGTCGAAGAGGCTTTGTGGATACCGCGAAGCATGCGCGCGTTTTTTCGTGGCTTGCGAAGGTTGATGGGGATGAATGACCGCGCATGTCTAGCCCAAGCGCGGCGCGCGCACCATAGTGATAGGTGCAACTCCTTGCAACTCAAGAAGGATCGGCCATAGGCGAGGCACTGGCATTGCCCAGGTGGGTCTGATAACCGCAGGCACGAGGGGATATTGGATGGCGGCAGCCAAGATAATTCCGCTGGTCGCGGCGAATTGGAAAATGAACGGGCTGGCTGCCTCGGAAGGTGAGCTTGCCAAAATTATCGCTGGTGCCGGGAAACTGGCCGGCAAGGCGGAACTTATGGTGTGCCCGCCCGCCACCTTGATAGCCGCATTTTCTGGGACTGCCCGCGGCTCGGCCGTGAGTATTGGTGCGCAAGATTGTCACGCTGAAATATCAGGCGCCCACACAGGCGATATTTCGGCCGAGATGCTCGCTGACGCGGGGGCCCGCGCGGTTATCGTCGGACATTCCGAGCGGCGTGCCGACCATCACGAGACGGATGCACAAGTACGGGCGAAGGCGCAAGCAGCGTGGCGAGCCGGTCTGACTGCCATCGTCTGCGTCGGCGAGCAACGTACCGAGCGCGAAGCCGGCAAGACCTTGCAGGTCGTCGGCTGGCAACTCGACGGCTCGCTGCCGGATGGTGCCACCGCCGCCAATCTTGTGATCGCCTACGAACCCGTCTGGGCAATCGGAACCGGCCTCACGCCGACAGCGGCGGACGTGGCCGAGGTTCATGGATTTATTCGAAAGCGCCTGACCGAGAGCTTCGCTGCCGAAGCCGCGTCCACGCGCCTCCTGTATGGCGGGTCGGTGAAACCAGCCAACGCCAAGGAGATTCTGTCTGCCTCCGACGTCAACGGGGCCCTTGTCGGCGGCGCGAGCCTGAAAGCCGCGGATTTCCTCGGTATTGCCGCGATTTACCGCTAGGAACGGCCGGGGTGGAAAAACCCGCGACGATCGTGTAGAGACCGCGGCGAATTCCTATATAGCCGGATGGCGCTACCCGGGCGGGAAGCCCGGATTGTGGAGTTTGAACGGATACTGGACTGATGCAGCACGTCATCATCGTCATCCATCTGATGCTCGTTCTCGCCTTGATCGGGGTGGTGCTGCTGCAGCGCTCCGAAGGGGGCGGGCTTGGTATCGGCGCAACGGGCGGGTTCATGACGAGCCGCGGCACAGCAAACGTGCTCACGCGCGCGACAGCGGTCCTTGCCGGCCTGTTCTTCGTGACGAGCCTGTTATTGTCGATTTTGGCCGGCGCTGGCCGCACGCCGACTTCGATCCTCCAGGGCGGTCAAAGTGCGCCGACCGTACCCGGCGCACCACCGCCACTCGGCGGTGGTGGTGGCGGCTTGCTCGACCAGCTGCAAGGCGGTGCGCCGCCCGCGGGGCCGGCAGCGCCAGCCGCTCCATCGGGGCCGCAGGTGCCGCAGTCAAAATGAAATCACAACCGAGGGGCCGGGAAATCCGGCCCCTCCGCTTTTGGATGAGGAGTGCGTGAAAAAAGTTGGGGCAAGTTCCGGAAAAGCATACAAATCGTGTCGCAAGTCTCTGCAAAGCTGACTAGTTATCAACCTACACACAGATGCAGAGCGGGTCTGAGCAATTCGCGCTCGTCGAATCGATTCGCGGGGGTTAAAGGTTAAGTCCCATGGCGCGGTATATTTTCATCACCGGCGGCGTGGTCTCCTCACTCGGCAAGGGTCTTGCTTCCGCAGCGCTCGGCGCGCTCTTGCAGGCGCGCGGCTACAAGGTTCGCCTGCGCAAGCTCGATCCCTATCTGAACGTCGATCCCGGGACGATGTCGCCCTATCAGCATGGCGAGGTTTTCGTCACCGACGACGGGGCCGAGACCGATCTCGACCTCGGTCATTACGAGCGCTTCACGGGCCGTCCCGCCACGCGCCATGACAACATCACGACCGGCCGCATCTATCAGGATATTCTCGCGCGCGAGCGCCGCGGTGATTACCTCGGCGCCACGATCCAGGTGATCCCGCACGTCACCAACGCCATCAAGGATTTCATACGCGAGGGCAACGAAGGCTTCGACTTCGTGTTGTGTGAGATCGGCGGAACAGTCGGCGACATAGAGGGTTTGCCATTCTTCGAGGCGATCCGCCAACTCGGCAACGATCTGCCGCGCCACCATGCGATCTATATCCATCTCACGTTGATGCCGTTCATTCCGAGCGCTGGCGAGCTCAAGACCAAGCCAACCCAGCACTCGGTCAAGGAACTGCGTTCGATCGGCATTCAGCCGGACATCCTGCTCTGCCGCACCGATCGGCCAATCCCGGAGGGCGAGCGGCGCAAGCTGGCGCTGTTCTGCAATGTGCGGGAGAGCGCGGTCATCGAAGCGCGCGACGTCGACAACATCTATGCGGTACCGGAAGCCTATTCGGCCGAAGGCCTTGATGCCGAAGTGCTGGCTGCCTTCGGGATCGAGCCCCGGCAGCCGCCCAATCTCGAGCGTTGGCGCCTGATCAATGAGCGCGTCCGCAATCCGGAAGGCGACGTCACCATTGCGATCGTCGGCAAATACACCGGTATGAAGGATGCCTACAAATCGCTTATCGAGGCGCTATCCCACGGCGGAATTGCCAACAAGGTGAAGGTCAATCTCGACTGGATCGAATCCGAGGTTTTCGAAAGTGAGGACCCGGCGCCGCTTCTCGAACACGTCAACGGCATTCTCGTGCCGGGTGGATTCGGGCAGCGCGGAGCTGAAGGAAAAATCAGGGCGGCGCAATTTGCTCGCGAGCGCCACGTGCCCTATTTCGGTATTTGCTTCGGGATGCAGATGGCGGTGCTCGAAGCTGCACGCAATCTATGCGGAATCGAAAACGCTAATTCCACCGAATTCGGCGCAACGACCGAGCCGGTTGTGGGCTTGATGACGGAATGGCTCAAAGGCAACGAGCTGCAGAAACGCAGCGCGAGCGGCGATCTCGGCGGCACCATGCGCCTTGGCGCCTACGATGCTGTGCTCTCGCGCGGCAGCCGCGTGTCAAAGATTTACGGAGCGACCGAAATCTCGGAGCGCCATCGGCATCGTTACGAGGTCAATACTGCTTATAAAGGACGGCTGGAGCAACGCGGCATGCGTTTCTCCGGAATGTCGCCTGACAGCATACTGCCTGAAATTATCGAATATGAAGATCACCCTTGGTTCATCGGTGTGCAATTTCACCCCGAGTTGAAATCGCGGCCGTTCGAGCCGCATCCACTGTTCTCGTCTTTCATTGGTGCCGCGGTCGAGCAGAGCCGGCTGGTGTAAGTGCCGACGATGCCGCGCGGTCTCGATCATATTGCCCATGCCGTGCGCGATCTTGATGCGGCGGCCGAACTTTATCGGCGGCTCGGCTTTACGGTAGGCGCGCGCAATCGACATTCCTGGGGCACGCATAACCACGTCGTGCAATTTCCAGGTTTCTTCATCGAGCTACTGACGTTCGCCGAACCTGACAAACTCGGCGGCGACGGTTTTTCCATCTTGTTTGGCGGCTATAACTGCGATTTTATCGAAGAGGGAGAGGGCCGGTCCTGCTTGTGGAATCGAAAGACGCCCATGCGGATGAAGCCGAATTCCGCGCAGCGGGCATCTTCGCCGCGCCGACCATGCGGTTCGAACGCGAAGGAAAACGCCCGGATGGGACGACGGTCAAGGTTGCTTTCTCGTTGACATTTGCCGAAGACAAGACAGCTCCCAGGATTCATTTCGCTACTTGCCAACAGCATTATCCGGAGAATTTCTAGAATCCGGCTTTTCAGAAGCACGCCAACAGTGCCAGTGGCATTGCAGGTGTGGTCGCCGTAGCCGAACAACCCGAGCGGCATGCGCAATTCTTTACGGTATTCGCCGGATCACCGCCAACACGCATCACCGGCGGCTTCACGATCGAAACCCCGCGTGGGATCATTGACATGTTGACGCCTGTCGCCTTCGTTCAACGCTTCGGGGTGATGGCGCCTGATGTGTCTTATGGGCCGCGGCTCGCCGCTCTTCGGTTTTTGGTTGAAGATGCGAGCCTTTTGCAGGGCATACCGGAGCAAGCTGGAATGGCCGGAGTTTGCGCCGGAAATCCAACCGTGATCGGGCTGGGGGATGCGATTGGCGCAGTGCTGATATTCGAAGCGGCTCCAAAGAAGGCCCGTTGACCGGCACGTTTCCGCCCTTCATGGTCGGCGCGAGGATTAGACCCTTGGATCAAAAGCCCAATTCGACAGTCGCGATTGGCACCGTGCGGTTCGGCAACGACCTGCCGCTGGCGCTGATCGCCGGTCCATGCGCGCTCGAAAGCAAGGCGCATGCACTGGAGATGGCGGCGGCTTTGAAGGAAATCGCCGGACGTGTCGGGATCGGCCTCGTTTACAAATCGTCATTCGACAAGGCCAATCGGACCGCGGCCAAATCGGCGCGGGGGCTTGGTCTGGAACAGGCGTTGCCGATCTTTTCAGAGATCCGTGACAAGTTGAACGTTCCGGTGCTCACCGATGTGCACGAAGCCGAGCAATGCGCGCGCGTCGCGCCGGCCGTGGACGTGTTGCAAATTCCCGCGTTCCTTTGCCGTCAGACCGACCTGCTGGTGGCAGCCGCAAAGACAGGAAAAGCCGTCAACGTCAAAAAAGGGCAGTTCCTGGCACCGTGGGACATGCCGAATGTCATCGAGAAAATTACCGGCGCTGGCAATCGTAATGTTCTCGTGACCGAGCGCGGCGTTTCATTCGGTTACAATACGCTCGTTTCCGACATGCGTGCGCTTCCTATTCTCAAACGCAAAACATACGCGCCGGTCGTTTTCGACGCCACCCATTCGGTCCAGCAGCCTGGTGGGCAAGGCGACAAATCCGGCGGCGAGCGCGAGTTCGTTTCCGTTCTTGCCCGGGCGGCCGTCGCGGTTGGAGTCGCGGGCGTATTCATCGAAACCCATCAGGACCCGGACAAGGCGCCGTCCGATGGTCCCAATATGCTACCCTTGAAGGAGATGGAGCCGCTGTTGCGCACGCTGATCGAGTTTGATCGCTTGGCGAAGCGCTGAAGCGCGCGAACATTCAAAATTCATGGGCCGCGTCCTCAATCTCATGGCGTTCGTCATTTTTGCGACGACGCTTTTCATGCGCTCGGTCGATCCGGTCATCCCGCAAATTGCTGGCGGATTGAACGTCACGCCGACCACGGCCGCGCTGCTCTCAACCGGCTTCACTTTGCCTTATGCGCTTGTTCAGCCTGTGCTCGGCGCGCTGGCCGACATGTTCAGCAAGACGCGGCTGATTGCGCTGTGCATGCTTGTCGTCGGCATCGCAACGCTTGCCTGCGGACTGGCCACGAATTTCGAAATGCTGATGGTGTTGCGCGTGATCGCCGGCATTGCTGCCGGCGGCGTGTTTCCGATCGCGCTGGCTGTGGCTGGCGATCGTGTGCCGGTGCAGCAGCGTCAGGTCGCAATCGGACGGCTGCTGTTCGCCGCCATGAGCGGAAATCTATTGGGCGCCTCCGGCGCCGGCGTGATCGGTGATCTCGTCGGCTGGCGCGGCGTTTTCTTCGTGACCGGGGCGATCGATCTTATTGCGCTTGCGGTTGCGATCCCGGGCTTTCGCAGCATGAATGAATCGCCGGGGCATTTCGATCTGTCGACGTTCATTCCAAATTATCGTGCGGTTTTCAGCAACCCATTGGCGAAGTACTGCTTCGGCGCGGTGCTCGTCGAAGCGCTGTTCCTCTTCGGCGTCTTTCCCTATATGGCCGTTTTGCTGCGCGACGCCGGCGAGACGCACGCATCGATTGCCGGCGTCGTAATTGCCGGCTTCGGAATCGGCGGCGTGATCTACACGTTCATGGTTGCATGGCTCATCGCGCATGTTGGCGAGCGGCGGCTCATGGCAGCCGGTGGCATGGTCATGGGGTTTTGTCTGCTCGTCATTGCACTTCGGATGCCGTGGCCGGTCGAATTCGCGAACTTTATCTTGGTCGGGTTTGGTTTCTATCTGCTGCACGGCTGTATCCAGGTCTACGTCACCGAGCTGGCGCCCTCCGCGCGCGCTTCGGCGACGGCGGCACATTCCCTGTTTTTCTTTCTTGGCCAGGCAGTCGGGCCCGTCGTTTACGGCGCGGGTCTGTCGAGCGTCGGTATCACACCCGTTCTTGTGATCGGAGCTGCGGCACTGGTGGTGACCGGCTGGACTTGCGCTCTGCGGCTGCGGCGGACCGTTCCGGCCCGCTAGCCGCGACCGCGATAGGGGGCGACGCCCTGGTCTGGCACCCACACGTCCTTCGGAAGCCGTCCAGCCTGCCAGAACACGTCGATCGGCATTCCGCCACGCGGATACCAATAGCCGCCGATACGCAGCCATATCGGCTTGAGCAGCGCAACCAGTTTCTTGCCGATGGCGACGGTGCAATCCTCATGGAAAGCGCCGTGATTGCGGAAGCTGTTCAAGTAAAGCTTCAACGACTTTGACTCGATCAGAAATCGCCCCGGAACGTAGTCGATCACCAAATGTGCGAAATCGGGTTGCCCCGTGATTGGACAAAGACACGTAAATTCGGGCGCGGTGAAACGCGCGACATAGTTGGTTCGGGGATGCGGATTGGGGACGCGATCGAGCCGCGCCTTGTCGGGCGAGGAGGGGATCGGCGTCGGATGCCCAAGCTGGAGTGATTTCTTAGCCATGGAACTGGAATGCCCCGTTAGCACGGGGCTGACAAGGGGGTTATCGATCCTGTCGTATCAGCATTTTTTCCTTTCGTTTCACTCGGACTAAGTA
Source organism: Pseudolabrys sp. (assembly GCA_035310865.1). GTDB lineage: Bacteria > Pseudomonadota > Alphaproteobacteria > Rhizobiales > Xanthobacteraceae > Pseudolabrys. Next base: position 7,298 of record DATGDN010000159.1, read on the forward strand.
GCGAAAAACAAACAATAAAAGGTTATTTTCGTTTCCAGTAAGCTCGCCTCTATGCCGCGTATGTTGCAAGATTTTATCAAGTAATTTCAATGGGTGTCAATGGATGTCGGCGGCTCCACGCGACATACGCGCGACATACTAATGAAAAAGTCCGTCTCAGAAAACGCGCCCCGACAACCAGGCCCGCGCTCCAGTTGTCGAGGAAAACAATCCGCCGGGCTGTAACGCTTGGCAATGCAAAAATGGTTAGGGTCTGGACTCACAACTTGATCCAGTAGAGTACGCCGACGAGGGTGGTCGCGGCCAGGAAGTTACGAGCGAGCTTGTCGTATCGTGTGGCGATGCGCCGCCAATCTTTGATGCGACAGAAGAAATTTTCGATCTTGTGGCGCTGGCGATAGAAGCGCTTGGGGCAGTAAGCTTTCCTGGTCGCGTTGCTGCGGCTGGGAA
>DATGDN010000160.1:0-14234 GCA_035310865.1 Pseudolabrys sp.
TTTCCACCGCTCCAACGGCATGACCTCGAGAGCCCGCCCGTAGCCAACCGTCCAGGAGTCAACAGACCATTTCTTTCCGGTCGTCCTTTCGACGAGCACCGCAGTTGCGTGCGGCGGCCTGCCGTCGATCATATAACCACGCGCTTCGGGCGCATCGACGTCGTGGTAGCGCAACAACTTGAGCTGATCGAGAACCAGCAACAAGCTGGTCGTATTCCGGCTGGTGTCGATGCAATCGAACTGGCGCGCGTCGAACATGTATTTGGCTCCGGCTCGAGCCACGTGGTTCATCGTCCCAGCCACCGGACCGACACGTTTATCGAACCAGGCGCCGACGGCCGCCACGGCCTTACGCTCAGCCGCAGCCGACGAACGTCCGGCGGCTAAAAATTGCCCAAGTTTCGCGCGGTCATTCGCCGTAAGATCGACTTCGGCGCGGTATTTGCACCCGAATCCGTGGCACACGAAAACAGTATTCGGTGTCGGCGGAGAAACCGAAAACTCGGCAAATGCTGCATCAACGACGCCGCGCCTCGTTGCCCCGGTTGCGTTGGAAGCGCTCGCGGCAACAGCGATAAGGCCCAAAGCAACATAAAGCTTTACATTCAGGCGCATCCGGAACCCATTACCGCCATTGCGGCTTGCAACCCATGAGCTTATTCATCATCGAATGATGCCACGTCAACTTCAAGCCGTTCATGTCATCGGCGGCGGCCTCGCGGGTTCCGAGGCTGCCTGGCAACTTGCTCAGGCTGGGGTGCCGGTTGTTCTCCACGAAATGCGGCCAATCCGGACCACGCCCGTTCATAAAACCGATCTTTGCGCTGAGCTCGTCTGCTCGAATTCCTTCCGTTCAGATGACCGGGACCATAACGCGGTCGGATTGCTGCACGAGGAAATGCGGCGGCTTGGCTCACTCATCATGCGCGCTGCCGATTCCAACCAAGTGCCGGCCGGTGGCGCGTTGGCAGTGGACCGGGAGGGATTTTCCGCCGCTGTATCGGCAGCGCTCGCAACTCATCCATTGATTGAACTACAGCGCGGAGAAATCACTTTACCGTCTGAAGACTGGGACAGCGTCATCATTGCGACCGGACCTCTGACGTCTCCCGGCCTTGCGCTGGCAATTGGTGAATTGACAGGTGAGCGACAGCTCGCATTTTTTGACGCTATTGCACCGATCGTGCATCGCGACAGTATCGACCTGGGGCAAGCTTGGTTCCAGTCGCGTTACGATAAGACCGGACCCGGCGGCTCCGGGGCCGATTACATCAATTGCCCGCTCTCGCGCGAACAATACGAGGCGTTTGTCACGACATTGCTCGCCGCGGACAAGACCAGCTTCCACGAGTGGGAGACATCGACGCCCTATTTCGACGGCTGCCTGCCGATCGAGGTCATGGCCGAGCGTGGTCCGGAGACGCTGCGGCATGGGCCGATGAAACCGTTCGGCCTCACCAACCCGCACAGATCCGGCGAAAAGCCTTATGCGGTGGTTCAGCTACGCCAGGACAACAAGCTCGGCACCTTGTTCAACATGGTCGGTTTTCAGACCAAGCTCAAACACGGAGAGCAGGCGCGTGTATTCCGCACGATTCCAGGCCTGCAGAATGCGGAATTTGCCCGTCTCGGCGGGTTGCATCGAAATACCTTCCTCAATTCTCCAAAACTGCTTGGTGAAACGTTGCAGCTAAAGGCCAACAAACGTTGGCGTTTTGCGGGGCAAATTACCGGATGCGAGGGGTACGTAGAATCCGCCGCAATCGGCTTGCTCGCCGGCCGGTTCGCTGCTGCCGAGCGGCGTGGTGAGGCGTTCGCTTGCCCGCCTGCTACGACCGCGCATGGCGCGCTGCTTTCACATATCACCGGCGGCCATATCGAAACGATCGATGCCGGGCCGTCCTCCTTCCAGCCGATGAACGTGAATTTCGGCCTCTTTCCACCTCTAGCAGAGCCTCCGGTCTTCGACCGCAAAAGCAGGCTGGGCCGCTCTACAGCGAAAGCCCTCGCGCGCAAGAGTGCCCTGACTGGTCGCGCTCTCGCCGATCTCGATCGCTGGATTGCAGGCGAAGGGACGGCCGTCGCCGCCGAGTAGTCAATGGCCGATCCTTTTGAGTGATTTCGCCGCACGCCAGATGCGCCATTGACGCCGCCATTGCGGAAGCTCGGGAGGCTGGTACGGATCATATCTGGTGCGTTCCATTGCGGCCAACCATGGCCGCAGCGGCGCCAAGGGAAGAAATGCCGGCCATATACTCTCTGGAATATTGCGGCTCATGTCCGCAATGCGTGCGAGGTGGCGGCGGGCGCGTAGCCGCAGATCGGCAAGGCACGTTCGCAATTCGGAAGTCGCGTGCATGGCGAAGAAGTCTTCCGGATCAGCCCCATATTGCCGGAGTATTTCCAGAGGCACGTAGAGCTGGCGGCGCGCCGCATGGCGCGGCAAGAAAGCCAATACGTTTGCGATCGCCTGTGCCTGCCCTGCTTCCACGACCGCAGCGTCAGCCGCCAGCGCATCATCGCAAAGGATTCGCACCGCGCATTCGAAAATAGCCCCGGCGGTATTCGATGCATAGGACTGAAGATCCGCGAGTGTCGGCGTCGGTTCGTTATAGACGTCGAAACGATGCGCTTCGACCAGACTGACCAGTGGGCCTCGTGTCGAAGGATTGCGCGCCAGTGTCGCCAACAATGCTGCTGCAACCGGATTTGCCACCGCCTCGCCGGTCCGCTCGCCCGATAGCATCTCGCGCCACCACTGCAGGCGGATTTCGCCGGGCCCCGGCTCGCGTGCCAGGTCGCGAATGCGAGAAATCTCTATGTCAAAGGCGTAAAGTGCAAACAATGCATCGCGTTGACTCGCCGGGGCAAACAATGTTGCAAGATAGCGATCGCGATCGGCGTCACGCACCAGCGCCGCGCAATATTTGACATGTTCATCCATTTGCACAGCTTAGCTCGGCGGCTAGGCGACCGCGATCAACCCTGCGCCGACGCGACGGTTTTCTGCCAAAAGGATGTTATAGGTCCGCACGGCTGCACCGGTTGGCATACTATCGACCGATAGCGACAATTCGCGGAACCGCTGCCGCAGGTGTTCGGGCAATGGCCACGGATCACGGCCGGCTCCGATCAAGAAAAAATCGAGCATTTCCGCCCGGTCAAAAACCGGTGCCAATGCGGCTTCAGTCATTTCAGTAACGTTCTGTGTCGGCCACGCCCAGATGCCGTCGGGAAAGCATAAAAGCGAACCGCGGTGTGACATCCCGGCGAAGCGGAATCCTCCGTCGCCATAGGCATCGATAGGCGCGGGGCGCGGCAGGTGCGGAGTATCGGCGCCGCCGCCGATCGACATCTATTTGTCCCGATCGGGAGAGCTGAGAGAATCCCGGCCGATACCGACGCCAAGATAGATCAAGATAGGCGATGCGATGAACACCGAGGTATAGGTGCCGACGAGAACGACACCGAACATCATGGTCGCGGTGAAGCTGTGGATCGCCTGGCCACCGAACAGCAACAACGCAAGCAATGCCAGCGACACGGTCACGTGTGTAATAACCGACCGAGACAGAGTCTGGTTGACCGAGGCATTGAGCAGCTCAGGCATCGGCAATTTGCGGTACCGGCGCAGCATTTCGCGGATACGGTCGTAGATCACGACTGTGTCGTTGAGCGAATAGCCGAGGATCGTCAGCAGTGCGGCGATGCTGGTGAGGTCGAAATCGATCTGCGTGATCGACATGAACCCGATCGTGAGCACGATGTCGTGGACGTTCGCGATCATGGCGCCCAGCGCGAATTGCCACTCGAAGCGGAACCACAGGTAGATCAGGATTGCGAGAATCGCGAGCATCAGTCCGACCACACCGTAGGACAACAGCTCCCCGGACACGCGCGGGCCGACGACTTCAACGCGCCGGTATTCGACCTCGTTGCCGAGAGCTCCGCGCACTTTGCGGACTGCCTCTTGCTGTGCGGTCTCCCCACCTGGCTGTTCAGCAATCCGGATGAGCACGTCATTGGGTGCGCCGAACTGCTGCAGCTGCACCTCACCGAGACCTAGCGCTCCAAGCGAGGCGCGCATCTTTGCAAGATCGGCGGTGCCGGTCTTCGACTGCACTTCGATCAAAGTGCCGCCCTTGAAGTCGATACCGAAATTGAGCCCGTGAAAGAAATACAGTGAGATCGCGATGATCGACAGCAGCGCCGACATAGGAAAACTGATGCGGCGAAACTGCATGAAGTCGAACTTGGTGTCGTCGGGAACGATGCGAAGCAGGCGCACGGCGTGGGTTCCTTAAATGGGCACGCGTTGCGGACGTCGCCAGCGTACCCAATAAGCGACGATCAGCCGTGTCAGTGTGAAGGCGGTGAACACCGTGGTGATAATGCCAATGCCGAGCGTCACGGCAAAGCCACGGACCGGTCCGGTGCCGATATAAAAAAGCACCGCGGCGGCAATGAATGTCGTGATGTTGGAGTCGAGAATTGTCGCAAGAGCGCGCGAAAAGCCCGCGTCAATGGCGTTGATCGGTGTGCGCCCCCCACGTACCTCCTCGCGGATACGCTCATAGATCAGGACGTTTGAGTCGACCGCTATGCCGACTGTGAGCACAATGCCAGCAATGCCGGGAAGTGTCAGTGTCGCGTTTAGCATCGACAACACGCCAAAGATCATGGCGACGTTGATTGCCACCGCGATATTGGCGAACAAGCCAAATAGGCCATAGGTGAGGAGCATAAAGATAATCACCATGGCCGCGCCGACATATGAAGAGAGCTTGCCTTTGGCGATCGAGTCCTGACCGAGGCCCGGGCCAACCGTTCGTTCTTCGATGATGGTGAGTGGCGCCGGCAGGGCGCCTGCCCGCAATAGAATAGCGAGGTCGTTGGCACTCTCGACGGTAAAGCTGCCGGAAATCTGTCCGGAACCACCAAGGATCGGCTCACGGATCACAGGCGCCGAAATCACCTGGTTATCGAGAATGATGGCAAAGGGCTTGCCGACGTTCTCCTGTGTCACCTGCGCAAATTTTCTCGCACCCGACGTATTGAAGCGAAAATTAACAACCGGCTCGCTGGTGCGCTGATCAAATCCGGGCTGGGCATCGGTCAGATCACCGCCAGAAACCAGGATTCTCTTTTCGACCAGATAGGGCGTTCTCGGCTGCGTCGAGCTGTAGAGAATCTCGTCATCCGGAGGAACGCGCCCCTGCAGTGCCTGTTCGGCCGGCATCGAGACATCGACCATGCGGAAATCAAGTTTGGCGGTCTTGCCGAGCAATTCCTTCAACCGGGTCGGGTCCTGCAAGCCCGGCACCTGCACAAGGATGCGGTCTACACCCTGTCGCTGGATGAGCGGCTCGACGGTCCCAAGCTCGTTCACGCGGCGCTCAATGATCTGAATTGATTGTTCGACGGACTGGCGTATGCGCTCGACCAGGGCGGGTTCGGTGACCGTGAGCCGCACCAGATTTCCTGCTTCGGTCGACACGTCCAGGCTGCGTTGACCGGTCGTGCTAAGCATGCCGCCGAGAGGCTGCGAGAGTTCGCGCAGTTTCTCCAGCGCCTGGTCGAAGTTGCTCCCTTCACGAATGCGCACTTCGACGCTGTTGCCGCGCACGACAAGGCCGGTATAGCCGACGCGTGCGTCGCGCAACACGCGTCGAACGTCATCGCGCACTGCCTCTAGTTTTTCCTTGCGAACTGCGTTGCTGTCTACTTCGAGCAGGATGTGGGAGCCGCCCTGAAGATCAAGCCCCAGGACGACATGGCGCTGCGCCCACTTCGGCCAGCTCTGCACCATCTTATCAGGGAGGAAATTGGGAACGGCGAACAGACAGACCACGAACGCCGTCAGGACAATCGCTGTCGCCTTCCACCGCGTGAAATAGAGCATGACGTCCCGACTTGCGGCTTAAAGGCCTATTCCGCCGGCCTCAGCTGGCGGTCGCCTCTTCCTTGACAGGTTCACCTTTGGCGCGGACGTCGGTGACCATCTGCCGCATCTGACGGATGCGCACGTCGTCCGCAATTTCGATTTCGATCTGATCGTCGTCGATCACTTTGGTGACCTTGCCGATCAGGCCGCCATTGGTGATGACCGTGTCTCCCCTCCGCACATTTTTGACCATTTCCTGGTGCTGTTTCACCCGCTTTTGCTGTGGGCGCAGGATCAAGAAATACATGATGACGAAAATCAGAACGAAGGGCAGCAGCGATACCAGCATGCCGCCGTCGCCTCCAGCCCCGCCGAACAGCGACCCTTGCGCAAACGCAGGCGTTATGAACATTGAAGCGTGTTCCTCGCGTGGTTTCCCGGCGCCTAGGCGGCGCTTGAATTTGCGCGGACTATAACGGCCGTACGTCCAATTGCAACGATGCTTCGCCCGCCAAAACCCGCCATTTACGGCCATTTTGTCCCATGGCCGCTTGCTTGGCCAAGGCGGCCCCGCTAAGAGCAGCCCGGATTTCCAGGAACAACCTGATGGCCAAATCGAAGTCCAAATCGCCGCGCCGACCTCCGTCAAAAGCGAGAGGCGCCACGAACAAAGCCGCACAAGGTGATGTTCTCGAACGCATCGCTACGGCGCTGGAACGGGTGGCACCGCAGCGCGCGAACCTCACCGATTTTGATGTTGCCGACGCCTTTATCTGGCACCCCGACGGCCGGCTGGCTCCGGTTGCCCGTGTCAACCGAGTCGAGATGTCACTGCTCAAGGGCATAGATCGCGTTCGTGATGTCCTGGTTGAGAATACCGAGCGTTTCGCCAAAGGCCTTCCGGCTAACAATGCCCTGCTCTGGGGCGCCCGCGGCATGGGCAAATCTTCGCTCGTGAAGGCGACACACGCCGGCGTCAATGCAGCCTTGGGAGCCAGCCGCAAATCAGGGCCGATCAAGCTCATCGAAATCCACCGCGAAGACATCGATAGTTTGCCGGCGCTGATGGCGCTCACGCGCGGCTCACCACATCGCTTCATCGTGTTTTGCGATGATCTATCGTTCGATGCCGAAGACACGACCTACAAGTCTCTTAAAGCGGTACTTGAAGGCGGCATCGAAGGGCGACCGGATAATGTCATTTTCTATGCCACTTCGAACCGCCGGCATCTCATGTCACGCGCCATGATGGAGAATGAACGTTCGACCGCGATCAATCCCAGCGAAACTGTAGAGGAAAAGGTGTCACTGTCGGACCGGTTCGGCTTGTGGCTTGGTTTCCATCGCTGCAGCCAGGACGAATATCTTGCGATGGTCGACGGCTATGTCGCCCACTACAAGATACCGTCACGCGGCGAAGCTCTGCATCGCGAAGCTTTGGAATGGTCGACGACGCGCGGCTCGCGCTCAGGTCGCGTCGCGTGGCAATTCGTGCAGGATCTGGCTGGACGCCTCGGCGTCGCGCTGAAGAATTAGGCGCCGCCGAGGTACTGGGTTGGATCGACCGGAGTCGAGCCCTTCCGGATCTCAAAATGCAACTGCGGCGACGTCACGTTGCCAGTCTGCCCGGCGTGCGCAATCACCTGCCCGCGTTTAATGGTATCGCCGCGCTTGACGAGCAACTGGCTCGCATGCGCATAGGCCGACACAAATCCGTTCGAGTGACGGATCAAAACGAGATTGCCATAGCCTTTAAGTTCATTGCCGGCATAGGCAACGACGCCATCGTCGGCCGCTTTGACCGGCGTTCCTTCGGGAACTGCCAAATTGATGCCGTCGTTCTGCGTCCCGTTCGGCTTGCTGCCAAAGCCCGCGATCACACGCCCGCGAACCGGCCAACGGAACGAAGGCATCGCCCCGCTCGGCTCTGCGGTCTTGACGACCGTATCGGTCGTGCGCGGTTCTTCCTTGGCGACGTGAGCATTCTGTATTGCCGGCGCGCTCGCCACTTTTATCTTCTCGGACGCAACTGTGCGCGGCTGACTAACCTTCGGGGCTGGCGCTGGTTGCGAGGCGGCCACCTTGTAGCCACCGGCCGGAATTGTCAGCCGATCGCCGACGCTGAGTTTTTTGTTGGGATTGATATGGTTCGCTTGCGCTAGCGCCGTCAGCGTTACGCCGTTGTGCCGCGAGATACTCATGAGCGTCTCGCCAGACTGCACCACGTGGACACTGCCATCTGTCTTCGGATGTGCGGCGGCATACGACGGCGCATTCTTTGGCGACGTCGAAACATAGCGAGGGATGACCAACCGCTGGCCGGGTCTGATCTGCCCCGGCTCGCGAATTCCATTGGTCTGCATCAGGGCGGACACCGGCACGCCGTGCTTGCGGGCGATGCTCTCGACGGTTTCACCGTAACCCACGGTCACCGGCGAGCCGCCATCCCATGTCCAATGACCGGCCGACGCCGGCGCAGTCGCCACCGACCCAGTGACATCGGAATATTGACTGCTCGAACGATAGCTGCCCGAGCCTTGCGGAGCATAAGTCGTCGACGAGTATGCCGGCGCGGGCGACGCTGCGACAGTCGCTGGCTGGCTCGGCGCGGGCAGCGGTTGAGCCTCGACGTGACCTGACCCCGAATACGCGGGCGTCGCTGAAGCGACGGTCTGCGGCGGACGATCGGTCGTAAATGAGTCAAAACGCGCGGAGTCCGAACAACCGGCGGCGGCGCTACCAACCAGCGCGAGAACTGCAACGCGCGGCCAAGCAAGCGGGCGAGACTCCACCTTTCGGCGCGGCATGTGGTTACTCACTCGTACGCATGAAACGTAGAATTCGAAATAAACCAGCCGCGAGTAAACAAGCGTTTAAGAATTAACGAGCCGCTAGTGATGAAATTTGACCCGATAAAAATGCCACAGTTCGCAGAGCGGCGGCGCCTCGGGGAAATTACAATTCCTGCGCCTTCCCGGGTAACATCGGCACAAAACGGACCGGTATGAGGTTCTCCCGCCGAGTTCCCGTTTGCGACTTGGTAAGCTTGATAATGTGTTGCGATCCTTCGTGCGACCCGAGCGGCAGGATCATGATGCCGCCTTCGGCAAGCTGATCCGACAACGTCTCCGGTATTGCTTCGGCGGCAGCAGTGACAATGATGCGATCATAGGGTGCCCTGCTCGGCTCACCCGCGAGCCCATCGCCCGCAATAACGTCAACATTGTCATAGCCAAGCGCCTTGAGACGATCGCGCGCCTGATCCGCAAGCGTGCGATAGCGCTCGATGCTGACCACCTCGTGCGCAAGCCGCGACAGGATCGCCGCCTGGTAGCCTGAGCCAGTCCCGATCTCCAGGACACGATGGTTCGGACCGACCGCGAGCTTCTCGGTCATATAGGCCACGACGTAAGGTTGACTGATGGTCTGGCCACAGGCGATTGGCAGAGCCTGGTCGGCATAGGCGCTGCTCGCAAAAGGCGGCTCGACGAAATGTTCGCGCGGCACCTCGCCCATGGCCCGCAGGACGGCCTGGTCTGCAATACCCCGCCGGCGCAGGGTCAGCAGGAACTCCATGTGATCATCATCCTGCTGACTGCGCGGTCTTTTCGACACGTTTAGGCCCCTTTACCGGCACTATTAGCATGTTTGCTGGAAAATACGCTAAGCTGACCGCTCGACTTGCAGCACCGGTGGAACCCGGTGGCCCGCGATCGAGTTGCAAGGCGGGAGACCAGCAATGACAAGCTCCTCGGCACAGCCACGACTTCTCGTGGTCGAGGATGAATATTTAATCCGCATGTTGCTCGAAGACATGCTGGACGACCTCGGCTATGGAGTAGCCGCGGCTGTCGGCACGTTGTCCGAGGCTCGTCAGTTCGCCGCCGATGGCGACTTCAACGCCGCCATCCTCGACGTCAACCTCGACGGCCAGGAGATCTATCCGGTCGCGGACATTCTAACCAAGCGCGGCCTGCCGTTCGTATTCGTCACCGGCTACGGCGAACGCAGCCTGCCGGAGCCCTACCGCGGCCGTCCGGCCCTGCAAAAACCATTTCAGGCAGAGCAGTTGAAAACCACGCTCGCTGGATTGCTGGCCTAGTCGAGAATTTCCGCCAACTTTGTCATGAACGGCTCATCGGTGAGATCGAGCCGAAGCGGCGTCACCGCAATGCGGTTCTCTGTCAGTGCGGCAAGGTCGCTTCCCGGCGCCGCGCCAGGCACGCCTGCGCGTGCGAAGGCAACCCAGTAATAAGGATTGCCGCGACCATCGTGGCGCGCATCGATACGCAAAAGCTCCTGGTCGCGCTTGCCCTGCACCGCGACGGAAATTCCGGCAACTTGGTCAGGCGGGCAATCAGGGAAATTCACATTGACAAGGACATCGCGCGGTATCCCGGCCTTCAGCACTCGCTTGATCAGACCGGGCGCAAATTTAATCGCAGTGTCCCAATAGGGATGGTGCTTTGTGGTGAACGCATAGGCCTGTGACAGCGCGAAAGACGGGATGCCGAGCACGGCACCTTCCATGGCCCCCGCGACGGTACCGGAATAGGTAACATCTTCTGCGCAATTGCGGCCGCGATTGACGCCGGACAGCACCAGATCCGGCCTCTCTTTCATGAGATGCCGCACGCCCATGATGACGCAATCTGTCGGCGTGCCTTTCACGGCGAAATGCCGCTCACCGACTTCACGCATGCGCAGTGGGTCGTTCAATGACAGCGAATGCGCCACGCCGGACTGGTCGGTTTCCGGTGCCACTATCCATATGTCTTCGGAAAGACCGCGCGCGATTTCCATGCAGGCGGCGAGCCCCGGCGAGTGAATGCCGTCGTCATTGGTGATGAGAATACGCATTACGCCCGCTCGATTGTTTTCAATCCGCCCATATATAGCGCCAGCGCCGACGGCACCGCGATCGCGCCGTTCTCCTGCTGGTAGGTCTCCATGACCGCGATCAGGGCCCGGCCAACGGCAACACCGGAGCCGTTGAGTGTGTGGACGTGCCGCACGCCATCCTTGGCGCGGTAGCGCGCATTCATGCGGCGAGCCTGGAATTCGCCGCAGTTCGAGCAGGAGGAAATCTCCCGGTAAGCGTTCTGGCCTGGCAGCCAGACCTCGATGTCGTAGGTTTTCTGAGCAGCAAAGCCCATGTCGCCGGTGCAGAGCGTGACCACGCGATAGTGCAAATCGAGTTTTTTGAGCACTTCCTCGGCGCAGGCCAGCATGCGCTCGTGCTCTTCCTTCGATTTGTCCGGCGTTGTGATCGAAACCAGCTCGACCTTGGTGAACTGGTGCTGGCGGATCATGCCGCGCGTGTCCTTTCCCGCAGCGCCGGCCTCCGCGCGAAAGCACGGGGTGCAGGCGGTGAGCCGCATCGGGAGTTGCGATCCCTCGACAATGGATTCGCGTACGAGATTAGTGAGCGGCACTTCGGCAGTGGGGATGAGCCATCGGCGCTGATATTGCGGTTGCTTTTCGTACTCTTCATCGTAAAGACGATCGAGGATAGACCTATTCTTTTTGTCTTCGTAATCAATTCCAAGTTCGTCTGCGCGATTAAAAACCTCCGCCCAAGTCGCATACGCAAGCAGGTCTCGTTTATTCAAAGACAAGAATTGATCATCGGCAAACTTCGGCAACTGCGCCGTGCCAAACATCACCTCATCACTCACCATTAGGGGCGGACTGACTTCGGTGTATCCGTGCTCCCTCCCCGTATGCAGGTCGAGCATGAACTGACCGAGGGCGCGCTCGAGTCGCGCCAGCCCTTTCTGCAGCACGACAAAGCGCGCGCCGGATAGTTTCGCTGCGAGCTCGAAGTCCATTTGCCCGAGCGCCTCGCCCAGTTCGAAATGCTGCTTCGGCTTGAATGCATAGTCGCGCTTCTTGCCGAACACACGATGCTCGACGTTCCCGCTGGCGTCAGCGCCATCCGGCACTTCATCGAGCGGCGTGTTCGGAATTTGCGCCAGTTCCTTGTCGAGTTCGGCGCCGAGCCTCTTCTGCTCTTCTTCCATTGCCGGCAGCAAGGTTTTGAGTTCAGCCACCTCGGCCATCAGCTTGTTGGCCTTGGCATCGTCCTTGGCTTTTTTCGCGTCGCCGATTTCCTTGGATGCCGCGTTGCGGCGTGCCTGCGCCTGCTCGAATTTGGTGATCGCCGCCCGCCGTTTTTCATCGAGCGCCGCGAGCTTTTTCGACAGCGGCTCGAGCCCGCGCCTCGTCAGCCCCCGGTCGAAGGCCTCAGGATGCTCGCGAATCCATTTGATGTCGTACATGGCGGGCGCTTTTATCCCGTCATGGCCGGGCTTGTCCCGGCCATCCCGATGAGGAGGGTATATCGTTGCCTACCTAAGCGGGATGCCCGGCACAAGGCCGGGCATGACCGCGTTAACAATTCCAGCGGGTCTACTCCGCCGGCTTCGCGCTAGCCGAAGCGGCTTCGGCAGCCGCTTTGGCCGCGGCTTCCGCTTGCGCCTTTTTTTCGACCATGCGGACCGACCAGATCGAGCCTTCATAAAGAATAAGGAGCGGTACCGCGAGCGACATCTGGCTGAGAACGTCAGGCGGGGTCAGCACAGCGGCCAGCACGAAGGCGCCGACGATGAAGTACCGCCGCTTGGCCTTGAGCTGTTCGGCTGTAATGAGTCCAATGCGCCCGAGCAGGGTGAGGATAACGGGCAGCTGAAAGGCAACGCCGAAAGCGAGAACCAGCGCCATCATCAGGGAGAGATATTCGCCGACCTTCGGCATCAGCGCGATTGAGGCGTCCGTGGGCGAGCCCGGCTGCTGCATGTGCAACGAGAAACGCACCAGCATCGGAAGCACGAGAAAATAGACGACCATCGCGCCAAGTGCGAAAAAGATCGGCGTCGCGATCAGATACGGCAAGAATGCCTTGCGCTCGTGACGATAAAGCCCCGGCGCGACGAACATATAGATCTGGCCCGCGACCACCGGAAACGAAAGAAAAGCTGCACCGAACATCGCGAGCTTCAACTGTGTAATGAAGTATTCCAGCAGCGCGGTATAAATGAATTTCGAATTTTCCGGCCCAGCCACCCATACGAACGGCCATACCAGAACATTGTAGATATCCTTGGCGAAGACGAAGCAGATCGCGAACATCACACCGAAAGCGATCAGCGCCTTGATCAGCCGCGACCGCAGCTCGATCAGATGATCCATCAACGGCGCCTTGGTGGCCTCAATGTCTTCGTGGGTCATGCCTTACCCCCGGCCTGCTTGGGCGGCGGCGTTTCGGCAGTCGCAAAATCTTTTTCACTGATGGCGGTTACAGGTTCCGGCAACGGTACATCGACCACCGGAGAAGGCGCTGGTCCTGCCGCATCTGCAGAGTCTACCGAGTCAGGCTTTGGCAGCTCAGGCTTGGCCGGCTCATCGAACGCAGTCTCGATCTGCTTTTGCGTATCCGCCAGCGGATTAAAGTTGCCGAGATCGCTGACCGAGTTTTTTAAATCCTCGGCTTGCTTCTTCAGGTCGGCCATTTCCGCTTCGCGCATGGCTTCCTGGAACTGGCCCTGGAATTCAGAGGCCATGCGCCGGACCTTGCCCATGTATTGGCCGAGCGTTCGCAAAACGGTCGGCAGCTCTTTCGGCCCGATCGCGATCAGCGCGACGATGCCGATGACGACGAGCTCGCCCCAACCAATGTCGAACATGGATTAGTCAACTCCGAGGCGCCAACGCACCGGCGCCGCTGCAACAACCAAGCCGGCCGCCCCCTCGCACACCGACGCAGCGATCAGGAGCGCACGCCCTCGGCGCGCCGCTCAGCTTCTGTCTTGGATGCGCTGCCGCCGGCTTCGATCGTCTTGACCGGCTCATTTTTGGCGTCCGCGGTTTTATCGTCCTCGGACATGCCCTTCTTGAAGGCCTTGATGCCCTGGGCAAAGTCGCCCATGAGCGATGAAATCTTTCCACGGCCTCCGAACAGGACCATCACGACCAACAGAACGATGACCCAGTGCCATATACTCAGGGAACCCATCGGCAAATCCTCCGCAGCGACGGGCTTTTCTCAGGCTCGTCCCGCCATGTTTTCAATGTGAAACTAGGCCCCGCAGGCGGCAAAAACAAGGACTTCGCAGGCGGTCAAAGCGCCGCCCAATGCCTTGAAATCGCGGAATTTACCTTAAATGGGCCGCGGTCACTTTTCGGAACGCGTTGGCGGCGGCGCCAGGCCCAGATCGAGATCGCCAGGCTCAAGTGGATCTTCGTCGTCGCGCAACGTCGAGTCGTCTGAGGGAAGCGGAACGGCAAATCCCGGAGGCAAATTGCCTTCTATCAGCCCGGCGCCTTTAAGTTCTTCGAGGCCTGGCAGGTC
>DATGDN010000161.1:0-3283 GCA_035310865.1 Pseudolabrys sp.
ACCAGAGGAGCGCGGACATCTTCCTCGGCGTGCCCTTCAACATCGCCTCCTACGCGCTGCTCACGATGATGGTCGCGCAGATCCGCGCCAACCCCGACTCGCGCCGCCTCATCGTCTCGGCGTGGAACGTGGCCGACATCCCGCGCATGGCGCTGGCACCCTGCCACGCGCTCTTCCAGTTCTACGTCTGCGACGGGCGCCTCTCCTGCCAGCTCTACCAGAGGAGCGCGGACATCTTCCTCGGCGTGCCCTTCAACATCGCCTCCTACGCGCTGCTCACCATGATGGTTGCGCAGGTCACCGGATTGAAGCCCGGCGACTTCGTGCACTCGTTCGGCGACACGCATCTCTATTCCAACCACCTCGAGCAGGCGCGGCTGCAGCTCACCCGCGCGCCGCGCCCGCTGCCGGTGATGCGGATCAATCCGGAGGTGAAGGACATCTTCTCCTTCCGCTATGAGGATTTCGAGCTCGTCGGCTACGATCCTCATCCGCACATCAAGGCGGACGTCGCGGTCTAGTACCCGGAATCACAAGTCACTAAGACGGCGCCCTTTGACGCGGCGCTGGTGGACTTTCGACTTGGTCCACACGAACGGTTCGGCATCTTCATTGTAGTTTTTGATGAAGGCATCGATGTGCTTCTTGACCTCGTCGACCGAAGTGAACGACGCGCCGTTCAGCGACTGGCCCTGCAGGATCGAGAACCAGCACTCGACCTGATTGAGCCACGAGGCGCGTGTCGGCGTAAAGTGGAATGTCACGAGCGGGTGACGCTTGAGCCATTCGTCGTTCTTCTTGTGTGTATTCAAATTGTCGAGGATGACCTTCAGACGGGCCTTTGGATAGGCCGCAACGATCTCATCCATGAAGTCGAGAAATTCCTTGCGGCGGCGGCGTTTCTTATGGGCGGCCCTGACCTTGCCGGTGGCGACCTCGAAGGCGGCAAACAAGGTTGTTGTGCCATGCCGTTTGTAGTCGTGGCTGTGCCCTGTCAGGGCGCGTCCGTTCGGCAATTTCAAATAGCCCTGCGCCCGTTCCAGCGCCTGGATCGACGGCTTCTCATCGACACACAGAACAATCGCGTTTTTGGGCGGCGCCACATAAAGCCCGACCACATCGGCGGCCTTTGCCGCAAAATCCGGATCGTTGCTCTCGCACCAGCTTTTGCGCCCGGCCAGATCAATCTTCTGTTTACGCAGCGACCGCCAAACGTACTGCACATCGACGTCGCCCAACGCCCGCGCGATCAATGGCCCGTTCCAGCGCGCAAACCCCTTGGGCGGTGGCTGGTCGAGAACTTTGCGAATGCGCTGGTCGGTCACCTCGCCATAGATCTGTGGGGTGCCGGACCGCAGCCGATCCTCCAGTCCGTCGAGACCTTCGCGCGCGTAGCGGATACGCCACAAGCTGACCGTGGTCGGGGTCGTCTCCAACTCGCGGGCGATTTCCCGTGTGGCGTGCCCTTCCGCCGCTTCCAACACGATCCGTATCCGCAGCAGTTGCCGCTGTTCCGTGGTCCCAGCACGCAGTCGCGCCTCCAGAACCCCGCGATCTCCCGGCCGCAGCCGCACTTTCATGGCATCCGATATCATGCCATCTTGAATCACGGCGCAAAACACCACGATAGTGCAATTATGACTCACTCACTTCAGATAGTGGGTACTAGCACTACTTTGGCAGATTTATTCACGCCGTTGCGCCTCGGTGATTTGTCTTTTGCAGTACGGGCATCGCTGCGGCCGTGGTCGAACGATGAGTTCGACGATGGCGTGGCGTACGGCTGGCAGGCTCGGCTGAGGCGGTGGGCCGTTGATTCTTTTTTTTCCGTCCCGCTTGTGCGAGACGGCGGTGCTGGAGGAATGCGTAAGCGATCATGGTCATGAGCGCATGACGGTGGAGGCCTTGCCAGGATCGTCCCTCGAAGTGATCGAGCCCCAGCTCTTCTTTCAATTGCTGATGGGCCTGTTCGCAAATCCATCGCGCTTTAATCGTGGCAGCTAACGTGCGCAGATCTGTCTTGGCCGATAGATTGGCGAGATAATATTTCTTCTCTCCCGACGTCCTGTGTTCGCCGATGAGCCAGGCTTCGTCCCCCGGAAGATGCTGCTGGCCCATGTCCTTGATCCGCTGCGGAGGTCCATCGGCGGTACGCACGCGAACAGCGGCGAAGCGAGCTTCCAGCCGACCCTTGGTCCCGTTTCGCCAACTCACATTTTGCCACTTGGCTTTGGCCAGCATGTCTTCGGCCGCCCTCGACAGGATATCTGGAATGTGCCGCTTGCGGGGACGGCCCCGACCGGCAACCGGCCAGATCAGTTTAACCCCGACTGGATACACCTTAAGGTGACGAGGGATACCAACGGCCCAAGCCAGGCCGCGTGTCGTGAGCCCCTGACGGAACGGCGCGCTGAGGCCGTAACCGGCATCCGCCAGCACACAGCCAAAGCGCATACCGGCTGCCATCACGCGATCGATCTCCGCCAAGGCGATCTCTGGCTTGGTCCGCGCTGCGCGGTACTCGGCTGGAATGCCCGCACGCTTCAAACGCGCTGGGTTGCTCGTCCAACTCTCGGGAACGAAGAGACGTAACGCCACCATTACCGGCACTTCACCCCGCGCAAGCGTCAGCGACACCAACGTTTGGCAATTGGCCGTCTTGCCGAGAGATGAGGCATATTGAGGAGCGACACCAACCGAACGATCGCCCTTCTTCGGCATCGCGGTGTCGTCGATGACCAGCACCGCATCACTGCCGCCGACGAGGCGATCGGCCTGAACGAGTAATTCCGACTCCAATGGCGCCGCATCCCAGACACCATCAGCGATGAAATGATGCAACTGGTCATAGTCGCCCGGTGCCAGCCGCGCCGCCATCGGCTGGACGCTCTTGCGATCACCCGGTCCAATCAGTCCCGAAACATACAGCGGACACATCCGCCGCCGTGCCTTGTGACCTAAACGATCCAAAAATGGCTTAAGCCAGCGTCCAAGCTCGTCTTCCCACTTCGACGTCGTGTCCACCATGGTCGGCCCTCCAAAAGCCGACCACCCATGAATCATTGAAAATCTGATTCGGGAATCCGGTTTCGCCGATCAATCGCAATATTCTGCCAAAGTAGTGCTAGAGCCCGGCGTGCATATCGCGGAATAGTCTGGGGGCGACGCCGAAGCGACGCTCGAACGCTTCCGAAAGCCGCGTAGCCGGAAACAGGCCGACCTGCGCAGCGATCGATTTGAGCGACAGGCCGCGCGACAGCATCATGCGCGCGGCGTCGAGTCG
>DATGDN010000162.1:0-9893 GCA_035310865.1 Pseudolabrys sp.
GTCCAATGCGCCTGAAGCGGTAGGTATTATTCTTCAGCACCTGTAATAAAGCGTCAGGTTCGCTCGCCACTTTTACTTCCCGAACAATCCTGCCCGTACCATCCACAATGCAGACGCTCGTCTCGTTGACTGACACGTCCAGTCCGGCAAAATGCTCCTGCTGCGCTTCTCCTTCTGATGCTTGAGGCCGTGCAAACGGACCTCGTTTCACCATCAGCCTGAAGCGCAGCACCCAAAATCTTCAGCTATCCACAACAACGCCGGCCGATTACCCCATCTTTGGGTCATAAGTTACCAAGGCCCAAACTTATTTGATGGAACGCGATGAAAAACCTATGGAGGCGGGCGACACGGATTGCCATTCTCTCGAGGACAGGAAGACTGACGCGGAAGGGGCGTCTTGCAAGCTGATTGCACTCACAACGTCCGCGTCACCTTGCTCAGGTAGGGCGGTTTGTCGGGATCCAGACCGCGCCGGCGTGCCGCAGCCTCGATGGCCCGATAGGCCGGGATGAGCATGACGACCGGGTCGCAAGCGGGATGATCGTCGCCGATCCAGGGCAACGTTCCTGCCGCACCGCCGGCAGCAAACACCGTCTCACCTGCCTGGTCGAGGTCACGAACGAGCTCGTCCACGGCGGCGGCAGCCGGGTCGTTCTGGCGCAGCGCCAGCACGGGGGTTGCCGGCGTGATCGATGCGCGCGGCCCGTGGCGCAGCTCGGCCGCACTGTAGCCAAGCGCCGGGACGCGCAGGATTTCCGACACCTTGAGCGCGATCTCGCGCACGCAGCCGAGGCCGTAGCCGCGTCCGACAACGAAGGCCGCCGAAGCATCGGCCGCACTCTCGGCCCATGGCGACCAGTCGCACGCGAGCGCGCCGGACAATCGTTGCGGCAAATTCCGCAAGCCACTGCCCAGGTCGTCATCGTGCGCGAGCGTCGCCACCAGTTGCGCGCCGGCGACCATCGACAGCACCACCGTCTTGGTCGCCGCGACGGAATGCTCGGCTCCTGCGCTGATCGGCAGCACCAGCTCGGATGCGGCGGCTGCGGGCGACCTTTCGTCGTTTACGATCGCAAGAGTCAGTGCGCCGAACTCGCGCGCCTTTTGCGTTGCATCGATGACATCCGGACTGCGCCCGGATTGCGACACCACGACGAACAAAGCGTCGCTGAAATCCGGAGGCCGCCGGTAGGCCGTCACGACGGAAGGCGCGGCGGCCGACGCGAGCATGCCCAGCCGCACCTCGAAAAGGTAGCGTAGGTAAACGCCGACATGACCCGAGCTGCCGCGCCCGCAGAACACCATGATGCGCGGCTTCACCAGTTCGATTTTTTCAACAATTTTTGCAAACACAGTGGTGCGCGCCAGAAGCCGACCGGCCGCGGCGGGAATTTCCGCGGTCTCGCGCGCCATCGCGCTTGGAGACTGCGGCTCAGCGTTTGCCACGTTTGGACTCTTCGATCGCGGCGCGCAGATTGCCGTCATGCCGCTTCAGCATTTGCGCAGCGTCGCTGCTGCTCAGCCCGAGTCCAAGCAGGATGGCGGTCTTCAGGTCTCCATCCGCCTTCTCGATGTAACGCGCCGCGTCCTCTGCCTGACAGCCAACGATTTGCCTGACGATGACCCCCGCGCGCCGGCGCAATTTGGCGTTCCGCGCCCGCATATCCACCATAAGACCGCGATAGACCCGGCCCATCCTGACCATGACGGCGGTCGAGAAGAGGTTGAGCACGATCTTTTGCGCGGTACCGGCGTTCATTCGCGTAGACCCGGCGACGACCTCGGGTCCGGTCTCGGCGAGGATCTTGTGGCGCGCCACCGCAAAAATCGGAGCGCCCGCGTTATTGGACACCGCGACCGTTACCGCGCCAGCGGTGCCCGCCGCACGCAATGCGGCGATGGTGAAGGGCGTCGTGCCGCTCGCCGCGACACCGATGACGACATCGTCGGCGCCGATCTTCGCGTTCATCATTGCGTCGGCGCCCGCCGCCTCGTTGTCCTCGGCCCCTTCAACGCTGCGGGTGAGCGCATCGAGACCGCCGGCCATGACAAAGACAACGCGATCGGGCGGCCAGTCATAAGTGGGCGGCAGCTCGCTGCCGTCCTGCACGCCGATTCGGCCCGACGTGCCCGCACCGACGTAGACCATGCGTCCGCCCCGCTTGAGCGCCGGCACGGCGTCCTCGACCGCAGTGGCAATAGCGCCAAGCGCGGCGCGGACAGCGCCGGCTGCGGCAAGCTGTCCTTCGTACATGGCCGCGACCATCTCGGCTGCAGACCAGGAATCGAGGTCGGCGTAGCGGGGATCGATTTGCTCGGTGCGCATGATGCTGTCCCGGTTACGCCGCAGGCGCGGCACGCGTTCCAGTCCGATAACTTCAGCGCGACAATTCCTTCTTGGCCGCATGCCGGGCGAGATGCAAGGCGCCGTCCACCGCGTCCCCCTCGACCGGAACCAGCCGCCGCTGCACGTCGGGCGCCAGCCAGGGCTGCATCGACGATGCGAGCCCGCCAAGCAAAGCAATGCGGGGAGCGCCGCACTCAGAAAGCCGGCGCGCCAGTTCGTCGATCTGCTCCGCGGCCTCGCGGACGATCCGCCGGGCGACCGGATCTCCGGCATCCGCATGGCGCATCACCAGAGGCGCGAAGGTGGCGTAATCGGTGGCGGTTGCATCGTCCATCCAGGCAACGGCCTCGAACGGGTCATTGTGGAAGCGCAACATGACCTCGTGCGTGAGACTCGTGCCGACCGCGCGCTCATCATAGGCGCGCAACGCCATGCGGACTGCGTGCAGCCCAAGATCGGCACCGCTGCCTTCGTCGGATATGGGAAAGCCATAGCCGCCAATCCTGATCTCGCGTCCCCCCACAACGGCAAAACCGACGCTGCCCGTTCCGATGATGACAATGCCGCCATCGCGTGCGCCATGTGCGCCGATACAGGCGATTGTTGCGTCGTGAACATAGACAACCGAACGGAACGGATGCGGATGCCGTTCGATCTCCTCGAGCAAACCTTTGCGGCCGATGCCGGCAAGCCCGACGGCAGCATGCATCAAGCCAAGCGCGCCCTCGCCAAGGCCGGCATCTTCGGCAGCGACGCAACAGGCTTTTTTGACCTCGGCAAAGGCGCGGTCGACTCCTATGCGCAGTGCTGCCGGGCCGGCAATGCCGGTCCCGAGCAGGGATCCCTTCGCGTCCTCGATCCGCGCACGGCAGCCCGTGCCGCCACCGTCGACGCCGACGAAGAGCGGAGCGGATTTGGAGGCCGCCGTCATTCTGCGACTCGCCGGATATCGGCGCCGCACTGCATCAGCTTGCGATCGAGGGACTCATACCCGCGATCGAGATGATAGATGCGGTGAACGGTGGTTTCGCCCTCGGCGACAAGCGCAGCCAGAACCAGGCACACGGACGCGCGCAAGTCCGTCGCCATCACTTCCGCACCATGCAGTTTCTCGACGCCGCGCACCAGCGCCGTCGAGCCTTGCAGCGAGATATTGGCGCCAAGCCGCCCAAGCTCCGGGACGTGCATGAACCGGCTTTCATAGATGGTCTCGCGAATGACCGATGCGCCCGAGGCGATGGTCATCAGGGCCATGAACTGCGCCTGCAGGTCGGTGGGAAATCCGGGATAAGGCTCGGTCGTTACGTCAACAGCTTGCAAGGGGCCGGAACGCACAACCATCAGGCCGCGATCGGTCGGCCAGATCCGGGCTCCGGCACTTTCAAGGGCCGCACCGACAGAGCCCAGATGCTCGAGATGCGCGCCGAGGATCTCGAGATGACCGCCGGTGATCGCAGCGGCGATCGCGTAGGTCCCAGCCTCGATACGATCGGTGATCAGCTCGTGACGCGCCTGGCGCAGTGCATCAACGCCCTGCACCAGAATCCTGTGCGTTCCCGCGCCCTCGATATGCGCGCCCATCGCGCCGAGGCAGAGCGCGAGGTCGCAGACTTCGGGATCACGCGCCGCGTTGAGGATTTCCGTTTCGCCCTTCGCGAGGGTCGCCGCCATGATCGCCGTCTCGCTCGCACCCACGGACGGTGACGACAGCACGATGCGCCCACCGCGCATGCCGCCTTTGGCGCGCGCATGGATGTAACCGGACTCTATTTTGACCTCGGCTCCGAGCGCCTCGAGCGACTTGAGATGCAGGTCGATCGGACGCGCGCCGATCGCGCAGCCTCCCGGCATTGATACGCGCGCAGAACCGAAACGAGCCAGTAGCGGCGCCAGCACCAGAATGCTGGCGCGCATGCGGCGCACCATGTCGTAGGGCGCTTGCGCATTGCGGGCTTCGCGGGCGTCCAGGACCAGCACGCGGCCAGAACCGCGCGTCCCCGCCACGCCGAACTCCCGCATCAGGGCGAGCATGGTGTCGACGTCCGTCACTTCCGGAACATTCGTAAGCTCCAGCCGCTCGGAGCTCAGCAGTGCGGCCGCAATCTGCGGCAAGGCCGCGTTCTTCGCGCCGCGGACCTGGACCGAGCCTTCAAGGCGTCTGCCGCCGCGAACGATCAACTGGTCCATGCTGTTGCTCTCTCGGATGCGATCGGCCGCTTGGGCGCGCCACAATCGACGTATCAGCCTGCAGGCTCAGCCTCTTATACAACAACATTGTCATGGCCGGGCGCGTCCCGGCCATCCACGTCTTTGAAGTTGCACGGCCGTAAAGACGTGGATGCCCGCGACAAGCGCGGGCATGACGAATTGCGTGTGGGAATGCCTTGGGTATCTGGCCTTCATTAATCTAGATTGGACTTGTCGTACGACCAATCCAGCCCGCCGCAGGCATAGATGAGCCCAAATTTGAACAGACCATCAAACGCCGACGGGCACGCCATCCTGGCGGACCGTATTTTCGACGGTCACGGCTGGCATTCCGGGAAGGCCGTGCTGATGCAGGGCGGCCGCATCGCCGGCCTCGCTTCGCCGGGCGAGATTTCATCTGATTGGCCGCAGATGCGTCTTCCAGCGGGCGTCTTCCTTGCGGCCGGCTTCATTGACCTGCAGGTAAACGGCGGCGCCGGCGTGCTCCTCAACGATCAGCCGACGGCGGAGGGCATGCGCGCCATTGCCCGGGCACACCGGCGCTACGGCACCACGGCTTGCCTCCCGACCTTGATCACCGATACGCGCACGCAGATGCGCACCGCCATTGCGGCCGCGCGCTCAGCCGCCGGCAGAGACGGAATTATCGGCCTGCACCTGGAAGGCCCATTCATCAGCCCACAACGCCCTGGTGTGCACCAGCCCAACCGGATTGTGCAACCCGCTGCGGGCGACCTGGAGCACCTGCGCGAGCTCGCGGGCGCCGGCCGCTCACTGATTACGTTGGCGCCTGAATGTGTTCCGGCTGGCTTTGTCCATACACTGGCCTCTTCGGGCGTGCGCATTTCGATTGGGCACAGCGAGGCCTCTGCTGCCATTGTCATGCAGGCCGTCGCGGAAGGCGTAACCGGCGTGACTCACCTGTTCAATGCAATGCCGCCATTGAGTGCGCGTGCCCCCGGGATCGTCGGCGCGGCACTGGCGGAGCCGCGGCTGACGGCGGGTCTCATTGCCGACGGTATCCATGTCGATCCCATTTCGGTGCGGGCAGCGTTTGCGGCGAAAGGCTCCGACCGGATTGCTCTCGTCACGGACGCCATGCCGACGGTTGGAACATCGCTGGACCGTTTCGATCTGGCTGGCCGGACGATCAGGCTGGCTGACGGCCGGCTGACCACCGACGAGGGCACGCTGGCGGGCGCGCACCTCGACATGGCGTCGGCAGTGCGCAATGCGGTCAGGCTGGCCGATGTCTCCCTGGAAGACGCGCTTCGCGCCGCTTCGCTGACGCCCGCACGATTTCTCGGTTTGGAACATGAGCGCGGCGCGATCGTTCCGGGCACCCGCGCCGATCTCGTTGCCTTGACTGACGAGCTCACGGTCGCCGCGACCTGGGTCGACGGCGAGATCGAGTCGTATGGGGTGCCGTAGCGCGGACGGCTATGCGCGGGCATGACGAATTGCGCATTTAGCTGCGATAGCGCAAGTACCGCTCGCGCTCGTCCGACCAGGCCCTCTCATCTTTCAGCGCCAGAGCGTCCAGGTCCTGCGGCCCTGCCGACGCATGGTCGACCCATTCCCGCAACAACGGGCTGCCGTTGATGACGTCAATGGCGAGTTTGCCTTGCTCGTACTCGTAGGCAAAATCGCGCCACAGCGGGTAGCGCGGGTGCAGACGGCGGATCGCCTTGAATGCGAGCGCCTGAAGGCGCCAGGGCTTGAACCTCCGGTGATCGTACCAGGGACCGTCCGTATGGATCTGCACGCCGTGGCAAAGCTTTCCCTTATGCTTATGGAACGTGGGTTCGAACCAGCACTCGCGCAAATGGCAGCCATCGAGCCATCGCGGGGCAAGTGACTCGATTTCTTTCATGATCGCCCGCGCATCGAGATCAGGAGCGCCAAACAATTCGAGCGGCCGGGTCGTGCCGCGCCCTTCCGAGAGCGTCGTGCCCTCGAGCATCACGGTTCCCGCATAGGCGCGCGCCATCCACAAATTCGGAGCGTTGGGACTGGGATTGACCCACGTACGCGTACCCAACGGCCAGCCAAATCCGGGCGCAGCATCGGGCTGCCAATCCTCCATCTCGATGATCCGATAGTCGACATCGAGCTTGAGCGTGCTGACAAACCACAGGCCGAGCTCGCCGAGCGTGAGCCCATGGCGCATCGGCAGCGGTCCTGCGCCGACAAAACTTTCCCAGCCGGCACGCAGCGTCAAACCTTCGACCGGGCGGCCAACGGGGTTGGGCCGATCCAGCACCCAGACGGTCTTGCGATGGTGCGAAGCCGCCTCGAGAACATAGCGCAGGGTCGTCGTAAACGTGTAGATCCGGCAACCCAGATCCTGCAGGTCGACAAGGATCGCATCGCACGCATCCATCATCGTATCCGTTGGCTTTCGGACGTCGCCATAGAGACTGAAGACCGGAATGCCATGAACCGGGTCATTGAAGTCCGGCGATTCAATCATGTTGTCCTGCTTGTCGCCGCGCAGTCCATGTTGCGGACCGAAGGCAGCAGTGATCTTTATATCACCGCACGCGACCAGGGCATCCAGCGAGTGCGTCAGTTTTTCTGTGACTGAAGCTGGATGCGCGAGCAACGCGACGCGCATGCCTGCGAGCGGCGCACGCAGATTACGTTCGGCGATGAGTCGATCGATGCCAAACTTCATGACGGACCGGCCGGAGAAAATTCATACGCGAAGCCGTCCGCGTGATGGAAGTCCGGCTTCCCGGACGGATGCGCCAGCGCCCAATACGACATGCGGCCGTTCCTTTCTTCGATCAAGGCCGACAAAGCGAGATGCCACAAGATGTCACGCGGCAGACTCGAGAATCGATCAAGATCCAGCGAGGCCTGCAGCGTATAGCGGTCAGGCTCCGATCGTATCTCGATCGGCAGCCCGCTGATCTCGTCCGCGGCACGCATGCCGTTTCGATAGCTGCTGAACCGATATGCCGCCCATTGTCTGGAGGGCGAAAAGTTCAGCTCATAATACGTGGTGTCTGGTGAGGTGCGGAGAAATGCCTCGAAGCAGGTATGCCGCCAAAGCTCGTCGCTGCGCCCGCCCGCTGTGGCAGGTGGCATCCGGATGCCGCTCGTATTACCGGTCACGATATACGACAACACCAGACTATCATCGCGCGGACGCACGATCTCCACTTCAATCTGTGTCACTGCCAGGGAATGCGAGTCGGGATGAAGTTTCAATTGTTGGCGCATACTGCCATCTTATAGGCCTGATCATGCTTGTCACATGACGGAGCAAACCATGACGCGTATCCTTGTGACCGGCGCTTCGGGCTTCGTAGGACGTGCTCTGGTCGCTGAGCTCGCCGGTGCCGGACATTCCGTGCGCGCGGCGATGCGGCAGCCCGCGGACATTTTTCCTCGCTCGGTCGAGGTGATCGCCGTATCGAATCTGACGCGGCCGGTCGAGTGGCGCCCGCTGCTCAGGGATATCGACACGGTGGTTCACCTTGCCGGTATCGCGCATGCCGGACCGGAGATTGCCGAGCAGGCCTATGACCGGGTCAATCGCCTGGCGACCGCCGAACTGGCACACGCGGCGAAAATCATGGGCATCAGGCACCTGGTCTTCATTTCGTCGATCCGCGCGCAGAGCGGGCCGGCATCCGACAGCGTTCTGCGCGAGACCGACGCGCCACGGCCGACCGACGCCTATGGACGCTCCAAGCTTGCCGCCGAGGACGCCGTGCGCGCCGCCGGCGTGCCGTTCACGATCCTGCGGCCGGTGTTGATTTATGGTCCGGGTGTGAAGGGCAATTTCGCGCGCCTGATGCAGCTTGCGCGAAAACCGTGGCCGCTGCCGCTCGGCCTTTGCCGCAACCGCCGGTCGCTGCTGGCGCGGCGAAACCTGATCGACGCCGTTCACTTTGCGGTGGCGTCATCGGCGGCGAAAGGCGAGACCTACGTCGTGGCGGATCCTGCGCCGCTGACGCTGGCCGAGATCGTGACGGCATTACGTGCGGGCGAAGGGCGCAGAGCGGGATTGTTGCCCGTGCCGCCGGGGCTGATTGCACTCGCCGCACGAGCGCTCGGCCGCGCCGAAGAATGGCAGCGCCTGAGCGGGGCGTTGGTCGCTGATCCCGCAAAGCTTATGCAGGCCGGATGGAAGCCCGCGCTCGAGACGCGTGCCGGCCTTGCGGCGCTCGCGCGCGATGCTGTTTGACACGATGACGCGACCTGAGCGGATGTCACCGCGTCTGTTCGCGTCCTCGCCTCTGAGCTCGCCGATGGCGGACATTCCGTGCGGCCGGCGATCGCGCAAACTAGGACAGCCGATCAGGTATTCCTCACGGATTTCCATTGTGTCAGCCGCTGCGCAATGAGCGCCGCACGTTTTTGATCGTCGCGATCGTCCAGAATGCTGATGTCGTCCGGATCGGCGCGCCAATAGACACCGGCTGTCCGCGCGTTCACATTTGGGTCGGCGTCGGCGCGGGTGGTGAAGTAGCCGGACGCGCGGTCAGCCGTTTCGGGCTTGATCTCGCCCACTCCGTCCAGCTGCGGCGCGTTCGGATCCAGCGGACGCTCACCCTTCCAATAATAGAAGAGTCCTGAAGATCCTTCCCTCTCCTTCACCGCCTCGCTCCAATATCGTGCCGACAGACTTCCATCCTCCCGCCATGAACGGCCCGTCAGCTCAAGTGCGCCTTTGCGATCGCGCGAAATCTTCAGAAGACTCAGGGCAGAAGGCTCCTTCGCGGTGCGCTCCGTCAGGGAGAACTGCCACCATGAGCCGGACAGCGATCGAGAACGAGGGCCGCGTCACCCGCGCGCTCCGTCATATCGCACGCACGTGAGGCCGAGGAGATCGCTCGGAAGCTTCGCTCCGTTTGCATGGAGAATAAAGGTTCGGCGCATTCCCAGGGTGCCGCCGAAAAGACCGGCTTCGAACACCTTATCCCCGCGGAGACGCCTGGCCCGACCCAGGTTGGGACGAAACCGACGGGCTGCTCGTCGTCCAGTCGTCTTGTGCAAAGACGAATGCCGCGAAATCGACTTCCCGGGTGAGCTCAAGAAGCCGTTCCAGTGCCGACGTTCCCGGCATGAAAGATGTCATCCAAGGCTCGACATGCGCGATGTCGCTGGGACCGCGCGTCAATGCCTGGAGCAACTTCTCCTGTTGGGCTGACGAGCCCAGAAAGATTCGCGGCTTGTCCATCCGGTTCCTCCAAACCGCCATTATCCCGAAAGCAGACGATTTACGAAACCGATTGAAATGGCCAGAGCGCGGGACATCCGAGGAAGCCGAGAGGAGACGTATCCTCCTCCCGGCTCTCAGTCACCGCTAGGCTGCGGTCCT
>DATGDN010000163.1:0-1990 GCA_035310865.1 Pseudolabrys sp.
CCCGAGCTCGCAACCTTCATCTACGAAAACATTCTTCATCACGACATGCTCGAAGCCGCGATTGCCCATCGCATCAGCCAACGGCTTACCCATGCCGACGTTTCGGCCGACATGATCCGTCAGGCCTATGATGACGCACTCGAGGAGCAACCCCCGCTCGGTGAGGCCTTCCGCGCGGACATCGTCGCGACCGTCGACCGCGATCCGGCCACAAGCCGCTTCATCGAGCCCGTGCTCTACTACAAAGGCTTCCACGCCATACAGACGCACCGTCTCGCGCATTGGCTCCATGGAAAAGGCCGCAAGGACTTCGCGCTCTATCTGCAAAGTCGCGCCTCGTCAGTCTTCCAGTGCGACATAAATCCGGCCGCAAAAATCGGCCGCGGCATATTCCTCGATCATGCGACCGGGCTGGTCGTCGGCGAAACCGCGGTGATCGAGGATGATGTCTCGATCCTGCATGACGTCACGCTCGGTGGCACGGGCAAGGAGCACGAAGACCGCCATCCGAAAATCCGCCGCGGCGTCATGATCGGCGCAGGCGCCAAGATTCTCGGCAATATCGAAGTCGGCCATTGCGCGCGCATTGCCGCAGGCTCGGTTGTCATCAAGCCTGTACCGAACAATGTCACCGTTGCTGGCGTGCCGGCCAAAGTGGTCGGCGAAGCGGGGTGCCCGGAGCCGTCACGCGCCATGGACCAGATGCTCTACGGCATCATGTTGGACGGCTGACGGTTTTTGCATTGCGCTTGCGCTGCGCCCTTCGATCGGGCATGGAGACGTTGCCTCAAGAAGGAGTGCCTCGCGTTGGACGTCCAGGAAGTCAGAAAACTCGACGGCTATTTGAAGAAACTTTTCGGCAATGCGCAGATCCGCGTGGTGCCGAAGGGCCGCGACAACGCCGAGATTTTCGTCGGTAACGACGATCTCGGCGAGCTCACCGTCGACGATGAGGACGGCGAGCGCTCGTACAATTTCCGCATGGTCATTCAGGTCGGCAATGATCCGAGTATCCAGCCCGTGCCGACGCTGAATGCTTACCTGCGGCACAAGTTCGACAACGAAAATATTCGGGTCGTAACGCGCCCGAAAAAAACAGATTCACTGGAAGTCTATATTGGCGAAGAATTCATCGCGGTGCTGTTTCTGGAAATTGAAAAAGGCCGGCGGTCTTACATTCTCGAATTGCCAATCCTCGATGTCGATTTGGTGGATTAGCGGAGCGCACCAGAAGCCGCTCATTCCCGCGCAAGCGGGAATCCAGAAAATTGCCAGCTGAGCATCGGCTCTGGGTCCCCGCTTGCGCGGGGACGAACGGAAGTTTGGATTAGGCCGGATGCAACCTCGCAACCAGGCGGTCGATGCCCTTCGCGACGTTTTCCCAATCGGTCAGCCAGTCGCGCGGGAAGCGGAAGGTGATGTCGGCATTGCCGATGCGGCGCTCGAGCAGGCAGACGCCGGAATTGGTCACGCCCTTGCGTGAACATCGCGCGAGAAAGTGCTCAGGCGCATTGGATTCAAACACCAGGTCCTCGCCCTGATAAGGCGAGTCGTCACGAAATCCGCGATAGGTCAGTCCTGGAAAGCCGGCGACCGGCTGCGCCACCAGATAGCGTGGATAGATTGTCTGGACGCGCTCCATCAGCGGCAGCGTGGTGTCGCCCGACGCGATCGTGACGAACAGCCGTTCGTTCGGATCGAGCGGCGCTCCGACCGCCGGCTTGACGGCTGGATCAGGCGGCGCAAGCGACGGCCACAGATAGCTGAGGTCAACACGCTCCTGCGTGCCGGGGCGGCGTTGAACACCCACGCGGATCGCCGCCGGTTCGATGTTGAAGGCCACGCCGGAAACAACGATCGGCAGCGACGGCGCATTGGGCGACACAGGCCCCTGTGGCCAACGCGGCCACAGGATGTAGGCCACGTAGATCGCGGCGACCAGGACCACCGCGGCGAATACCACCAGCGGCGCCATTAACGGGTTGTGGCC
>DATGDN010000164.1:0-2352 GCA_035310865.1 Pseudolabrys sp.
TTGTAGGTTTTCCATGACGCGCTGTACGTAGTTGCGCGTCTCGGCCAAGGGGATGCGCTCCACCCAATCGACAGCATCGATCTTGGGACTGCGCGGATCGCCGTGCTGCGCTACCCATTGCTGTACGCGACCGCGGCCTGCATTGTAGCCTGCGAATGTCATGATGTAGGAGCCAGTGTACTCCTTGAACAGTGCGCTGATCTCGGCGGCCCCCATTTGCATATTGTAGACGGGGTCGGATACGAGACGTTTCCAATCATAGCTGACGCCAAACCGCTTTGCGGTATCGCGGCCGGCCTCAGGCGTAACCTGCATCAGCCCAACGGCGTTGGCCGGCGATCTGTCGCGCTGATCAAAGGCGCTCTCAGTACGCACAATCGAATAGGCGATGCATTTATCAATTGGAGGAGCGATCGGGCGGTAAGACGGCACCCCAATCGCCGGAAAGGCATACTGTGCCGTCGGCAGACCTCTTGCCAGGGCAGTCTTGCCAATGGCCAGCATCGCCTGAGCATCATTGTAGCGCGCAGCGAGCTGGCCAAGCCCACTAAGTGTCGCAACATTGCTGCTCGTTTCAGCGAGGTCGCTCACAAAGGACAAAGCAAGATCGAACTCGCCAATCGCATAAAGAATGCCTGCAGCATGCAGCAGGTCACTCTGCGCTCCGTCCACCGGCCGCGGCGGTGGGGGACGCAATGCAATCTCGCTAAGGCCAAGTCGGGCCCGCGCCAATTGGCCGTAATAGGCAGTGGGATAGTGGGCGGCCGCCTCGTACTGCGCGTGCATCTCCTCGACCCGGCCGGCGGCCTCGGCCGCCCGGCCACGCCAATAGGCAGCACGCGCCAACACAATCGGATCGGCCGAACCTTCATCGACGTGGGTAAAATGCTTAAACGCCGTGTTCGGATTATGGAGAAAGCGTAGCGCGATCCAGCCGGCCATAAAGTGGTATTCGGCGCGATAATAGTGATTGGCCGGAAGGGCTGTGTCGCGTACCACCCGATATGCGGTCTTTACATCGCCGCGATCAATAAGTTTTCGAGCCAATAACCGACATTCCCGCCACCATTCATCGCTGTCCTGATGCTGCAAATCCCCACGCGCGGATTCAAACACAATATTGGCCGCTGCTGCGAGTTCATTGTGCGCTACGAGCCAGTGAAGACGGCACAATGCATAGCCCAAATCCGAGCGTTCCTCTTTGGCAACTGCTTCGAGCAGCGCCCCGCCTTTGGCGGAGTTCGCCTCGACCGCCTCGCAGGCCTTGACGATGGCGACTTGGGCGGAGCCAAGCTGCTTGGCAGCGCGCATCGCCGCGCCAAAGTCCTTGGCGCCGATGCGCCGGTCCATGCGTGCAGTATGGTCGGCGCGGGTCAACTCGCCGCGAAAGACATCTGCCACCGTGGCTTCCAGTTCGGCCGACATTTTCGCCGAGCGCCATAGCGTACGAACCTCGCGCGCGGCGCCCTCACGATCGCCCTCTCCCAACCGCACACGCGCGAGTGCAAGCCGGCCAGGTGCGCTTACAGGTTGCTGGGTGCCGAAGAAACGGCGCACGGTGGCCGCGTCGCGCCGCTCGTTCCACAACCTTGCTTCCGCGTCCTGGCGCAACAAAGGGATGCTCGGCCAGTCGGCATTGGTTTGAATGAAGCTAGCGTAGCGGTCAAATGCAACTGTGCTGTCAGACTTGCGCAGGACCGCCCATTCGACGAGTTTCTGCGCCACCGGATCGCGGGCCGATGAGGCGAGCGTTGTCGCGTCACTAAATTTGCGCTGCCGCACTAGCTCCAATGCCTGCTTTGTTGTGGCAAGGTCATGCGACAGCGGCGGCGCCGATCCAGTCGGCTGAGCACTCGGCAGAATTCTCGGTCCGACCGCCCGCTCCGAGTGCTTCGCGTCAGACGATGATCTGTGCTTGTGATGCTCCGCCTTGGCCGTCTTGGCCCGTTGGGGCGATCCGTGCTTGTGACCTGGCGTGGAAGACGCATCCGCGGTCCCGAGAGCAACCATCGCCGAAGTGAGCAGCCACACCAGAGCGCGCCGACGCCGTGCGCTCTTGGCGTGCTCATTCACGCCTTGACCGAGGGCAGCAACGGGGGCTCGATCTTTGCTGTCGGAACAATAAATGGTCGCGCCCTTCCCCTTTCGAATTCGTCAAACCTAGCATGCCCGATCTGCTTGTCACCACCGCCCCGAATGCAGGCGCCGGAAACGACGCATTGCTCTCCGGTGCCTCCTGAAGCGGGTTTCAGCCTTCCCCCTGCTGACAACTTTAGGAGTAGCCATCGCCGGTTTCTATAACGTTAACCGTTTGCGGCGATCCAGTAGTGCACTAAACGCTTTTAGGAAGGC
>DATGDN010000165.1:0-2759 GCA_035310865.1 Pseudolabrys sp.
CGAATTCATGGACGAGAACGGCGGCGGCCCCGGTGTCCGCCTCTGCAAGCGCTCAAGAGCTAAACAACCCAAGTAAACGCGCCTAGGTGTTGCAGGAGACCCGGCGGACTGCCCGCCGTTGCTTCGCGTCAGTTGAACTTCAAGCCGGCTTCCTTGGCGATCTTGATGTTGAGCGCGATCTCACGGCGGATCATGGCGTCCATCTCGCTGGGCGTCAGCGGCGCCGGCTCGACGCCTTGCACCTTCAACTTCTGCTGCACCTCGGGAAGCGCCAGCACCTTCGTCGTCTCCGCGTAGAGGCGATCACGATCGGACGCGGCGTTGGTCGCGGGCTGCGGGTTGCTCATAATATTACGCACGCAGCACGCGCCGCCGCTCCTCGTATTCGCCCTGGTTGATTTCGCCGCGCGCGTAGCGCTCGTTGAGAATCTCGAGCGCACCGCGGCCAGCGCCGTGACGGTGGCCGCGCATCATGAACAGCATCATGCCCATGCACAGCACAAACATCAGCATTATCACCAGCGGACCGAAGAAGAACGGCATTGGCCAATAATCGAACCACATGGCACCCTCCTTTCAGTTTTGATAAAGCTAAGCGTTCGATTGCTTGTGGCATTGATCTGCGTCAACCACAGGTTTCGTACTGATAGCAACCCAGAAAGCTGTTGCGCGGCCCGCCGCATCGTGTCCTAGTTTTGCGATATTCATCGCTGGAGAAACGCAAATGCCGAGTTTTACCTGGGACCACATTCATCTTCGGACGCCGGATCCGGAGAACACGGCGCAGTGGTTCGAGCGCATGTTCGGCGCCGAAGTCATCCGTTCGACGCAGCAGGGAAAGCCGCGTGTCGATATCAAGCTCGGTGGTGCCATGATCTTCACCGCGCAGGTTACGCCCGGTGACGGCGTCAATCCGGCGCCGGTCACTCCCTATCAGGGCCTCGATCATTTCGGCCTTGCCGTTTCCGGCATCGATGCGATCGCGGCGGATCTCAGGAAAAAGGGCGTTGAATTCAGCAAGGAGCCGCATTCACCGCGGCCCGGCATCAGGATCTGCTTTCTGAAAGGGCCGCAGGGCATCTCGATCGAATTGCTGGACCGCGATCCGAAATACAGCTGACGCGGCACGCTGCCGCGCAACACTACGGGGGACGACATGAAAGCCATTGGAATGAGCGGCCTCATTGCCTTGATGCTGGCGGCAACGCCTGCTGCGTCACAGCAAAAGAGTCTGCGCGATCAGCTGGTGGGAACGTGGGATTTTGTCGTCGCCGAAGTGGTCGCGGCCGACGGCAAGAAGTCCTTCCCGTTCGGGGAGACGCCGAAGGGCATTCTGATCTTTACCGCCGGCGGACAATTCGCCCAGATTCACGTCGCCAGCGATGTGCCGAAAATCGCCAGCAACAATCGCCTCACCGGCACGCCGGAAGAATATTCGACGATCATGCGGCGCAGCATCTCGCTGTTCGGGACCTACAGCGTGGACGAAGAAAAGAAGACCGTTACCTACAACATCATATCCAGCACCTATCCGAATTTTGCCGGGGAAGCGCAGGTACGGACGATCGATAAATTGACCGCCGGCGAATTCGTCAACACCAACCCGAACGTCGCCGGCGGCCGTGGCCGCGCGAGCAACTTCTACAAGCGGGCGATGTGAAGGCGTTTCTGGCGGAACCTTTCGAGCCTCCGTGCGGGAAAAAATGGAGTAATGGGTTGCCCTGCGCCCACGGCCGCGCCTAAATGTCAGAGAGCCGGCGGCAGACGGGAGGAAAGCGGATGCGTGCGTTCGGACTTGCGGTCGTTGCCGCGACAATTCTGGGAGCGACGGCCATAGCCGCTGATGGGCGGTTCGAGCGCAGCCTGAAAATGCTGGCTCCCGAGGAACGGCTCGAGCAGCTCTGCGATTACACCGCGATGACGCGCATCCGCAACGAGGCGAAGCAGTTTCGCCCCGATCGCGCCGTGGCCAATGCCATGGCTGAGCCGAAGGCGGCCGGCAACACGCTCGAAGTCACCGGCGGCGCGTTCCGCAGCCGCAAGAAATGGTACGCTCTGTCCTACCGCTGCACGGCGACGCCCGACCACATGAGCGTTGTGACGTTCCATTTCACGATCGGCGACGCGATCCCGGAGGAGAAGTGGGCCTCGTACGGCTTATGGGAGTGATCGCAGCCGCTCGGCTTTATTGATGCTGCACGACCACCTTGGTCCCAACCGACACGCGGCTATAAAGATCGATCACGTCATCATTCACCAGTCGGAAGCAGCCTGATGACACGGCCTGGCCGATCGTTTCGGGCGCGTTGGTGCCGTGGATGCGATAGACGGTCGCACCGAGATTCATCGCGCGCGCACCAAGCGGATTGCCCGGGCCTCCGGCCATCCAGCGTGGCAGGTAGGGCTGCCGCTGGATCATCTCCGGCGGCGGCACCCAGTCCGGCCATTCGCGCTTGAGTGAAATCTTTTGTATTCCGCCCCACTGGAAACCGTCACGGCCGACTCCGATGCCGTACCGCAGCGCAACACCGTTGCCCATGATCAGGTAGAGAAAGCGGTCGGCTGTGTTGACGATGATCGTGCCCGGCGGTTGTTCGGTGCGGTAGTAAATCGACTTGCGGCGCAGTTCAGGCGATAGATCGGCATCGCGCGCGGTGTGATCGACGCCCGGGTCGACGTCCTGCATGGTCGGCGCAGACGAAGGCAGCAGACTCTGCGCCAAGGCCGGCGCAGCCGGCGCCAGAAATAAGGCCGGCACA
>DATGDN010000166.1:0-4132 GCA_035310865.1 Pseudolabrys sp.
TATGGAAATTGTTGCCCATTTTAGAGCGCGCTTCGCGGCATAATTGCACCGAACGCACCGGCCGGGATTGATTTCCATCAAGGCAAAACCTCTCGGAACAAGCTGTGCTTTTCCGGCCGCTGCGGGAGTTCACGATGAGCCGCCTTCACGTTGAAACGCATCTTGTTCATCGTATCGGCTGGCTGCGGGCGGCCGTTCTCGGCGCCAACGACGGCATCATCTCGACCGCTAGTCTCGTCTTGGGAGTGGCCGCCGCTGCGGCTTCAAAGAACGAGGTGCTGGTTTCTGGGGTTGCGGGCCTGGTCGCCGGCGCCATGTCGATGGCGGCAGGCGAGTACGTGTCCGTGAGCTCACAATCCGATACCGAGCGTGCCGATCTCGCCAGGGAAACGCGCGAGCTGAAAGAGAATCCTGAATTCGAAACCCAGGAACTGGCCCAGATTTTTGTGGCACGCGGCCTCGAGCCGAAGCTCGCCCGCGATGTCGCCGAACAGCTGATGCGCAAGGACGCGCTCGCCGTGCATGCCAGGGAGGAGCTCGGGATCTCCGAGCTCACCACGGCAAGGCCCATTCAAGCCGCGCTGGCCTCCGCTGCGACATTCTCTGTCGGCGCCGCCGCGCCGCTCGTGCTCGGAATCATCACGCCGGTGGCCTGGCTTTTGCCGGTTGTCGCCGGAGGCTCGCTGCTTTTTCTCGCGCTGCTTGGCGTGATCGGCGCGAGGGCCGGCGGCGCGCATCCTTTCCGACCCGCCCTTCGCGTCACCTTCTGGGGCGCCTTTGCCATGGCGCTCACGGCCGGGATAGGCACGATTTTCGGCAAGGTTGTTTAGCAGTGTCAGGACCGTGCCATGGGCCGCCAGACGCGCTTCAACAATTCGAGACCCACGAGCACAACAACGCCCGCGCCGAGCGTCACTGCAAGGTCGTCAAGGTGCAGCGGCCCGAACCGGAACAGATCACGCGCGAAGGGCCAGAGCAGTGTGAGGCTGAGCATCGCGGCGACAGCGACGAGCACGAAGGCGAGTGTCCGGTTTGGCCTGCGGAGAGCGGTAAGTATCGATGTGCTGAACGAGCGGTTTACGAAGGTTAGTCCGACGATCGCCAGGACCAGCGAAAAGAATGCGAGCGCCCTGACTTCCGCTTCCGGCATGCCGCTCCTCAAGGCCTCGGTGTACATGACCGCAACCAGGGCAAACGCGAACAGTCCCTGCAGCAGGCTCCAATAGACCTGCCTCGCCGAGAACAGCGGCTCATCCGGAGCGCGGGGCGGCCTGCGCATGACATCGTCCTCTTCGGTTTCCGCCTCGAACACAAGCGAGCACACCGGATCGATGACCATCTCCAGGAATGCAATGTGCATGGGCCCAAACAGGAGAGGTAGGCCGAACACCAACGGCAACAGCGCCAATCCCGCGATCGGCACATGGACGGCGAAGATGAAGCCCATCGCTTTGCGAAGATTGTCGTAAATTCTACGGCCGAGGCGAACCGCCTTGACGATCGAGCCGAAGTCGTCGTCGAGCAGCACGATCGAGGACGCCTCGCGCGCCACGTCGGTTCCGCGTCCACCCATCGCAATGCCGATATGCGCTGCCTTCAACGAAGGCGCATCGTTGACGCCGTCGCCGGTCATCGCCACGATGTCTCCATCCGCCTTGAATGCGTTGACGATGCGCAACTTCTGCTCGGGCATGATGCGGGCGAACACCGTCGTCGTTCGCGCATGACGAGCCAGTTCGTCTTCGCTCAGCCGCGCAAGCTCTTCGCCGACCACGATGTCTTCGGTCTTGATGCCGGCTTGATCGGCGATCGCTCTGGCCGTTGCGGGATAGTCACCGGTGATCATGACGACCTTGATCCCCGCTGACCGGCATTCATTCACTGCATCGGGGACGCTCGGCCGCAACGGGTCGGCAAGTGCGGCCAGCCCCAGGAACTCGAAATCGAAATCGTGCTGCGACTTTGGCAGCAGCTGTCCCGCGAACGTCCCGCGCGCAACGCCGAGGACGCGCAGCCCTTCCGCGGCCATTTCATCCACAGATTGTTTCACCTGGTTCAGATCCGCCGCGCCGAGATGACAAAGATCGGCGACCGCTTCCGGCGCACCCTTCGCGGCGATGATGACGCGGCCATCGGCGGCCTGCCAGACACGCGACATGGCGAGGAGATCGGCACGAAGCCCATATGCCTGCACGAGCTTGAGATCGCGGCCCGGCCGATGCTCAGGAAGCTGGTCATCACCGAAATCGTAAAAGGCCTTGTCCACCGGATCGAAGAGATCGCGCGCGCTGGCAAGGCGGCCGAACTCGACCAGCGCGTGAAAGCGCTCGGGAATGCTTGCGCCGGCTTCGTCGCGCGGTCGGAATTTTTCACCGTCCTTGAGGCGCAACTCGGCGATCGACATCCGGTTCTCGGTCAAGGTGCCGGTCTTGTCCGTGCACAACACCGTTGCGGAGCCCAGCGTCTCGATCGCTGCCGCACGCCGGGTCAGCACGCGCGCGCGCGAGATTCGCCACGCGCCCATGGCCATGAAGACGGTCAGCACGACCGGAAATTCTTCCGGCAGCATCGACATGCCGAGTGCGATGCCGGCAAGCACCGCATCGAGCCACCCGCCGCGCGTGAACCCATAGAGGAGAACGGCAAGAACGCTGACGGCTGCGCCGACCGCCGCAAATATGCGCACAAGCCGCCGCGTCTGCGCTTGCAGCCGCGGCGGCTCGACCTCGAGAGTGCTCAGGGACTGGCCGATCCTGCCGATTTCGCTCTGCGTGCCGATCGCGGTCACCTCGGCTATTCCTGCGCCGCGCACGACCAGCGAGCCGGAAAAGACATACGGCAGATCGTCGCCGCCGGGCCGGTGACGTTCGGTTTTGTTGCCGCTGCCGGCCGTCTTGCGAACGGGCACGGACTCGCCGGTCAACAGCGATTCATCAACTTGAAGGTCCTGGGCCTGAACGAGCACGGCGTCGGCCGGCACCCGGTCTCCCTCGGCGAGCACGATCAGATCGCCGCGCACGACCTCGCGGCCGGCAATTCGTTTACGTACGCCATCGCGGATCACCAGCGCACGCGGGCTGGTCAGGTCACGTAATGCTTCCAGGACGCGCTCGGTACGGGTCTCCTGGATGACGGTGATCAGGACGG
Source organism: Pseudolabrys sp. (assembly GCA_035310865.1). Taxonomy (GTDB): domain Bacteria; phylum Pseudomonadota; class Alphaproteobacteria; order Rhizobiales; family Xanthobacteraceae; genus Pseudolabrys. The sequence goes on from DATGDN010000166.1 coordinate 3,148, forward strand.
AGAGTGTTGCGAAGACAACCAGGACAAGTGCTTCCTTCAGGTCGCCAAGCGCGAGATAAATCACGCCGCCGCCGAGCAGCAGCGCCAGCATCGGCTCGCGCAGCACTTCGATCGCGATTCGAAAAGGCGTGCGGCGGTCGGGCCGCGGCAGCTCATTGTAGCCTTCGGCTTTCAGCCGGGCCTGCGCATCCCCGTCGCTGAGGCCGCGCGACCGGGCAGGGGATGACGGATCGTCGGGCATTTCAACCTTCTTACGAGCGTTAAAAGCTGCCAGCTAGTGTAGTGTCGAGGAGCGAAAGGCCGTGATCCAGATCAAAAACTTTTAATGACGGTACGCAAGAATTGCCTGACCATGCCGCAGAAAACCAGGGTCTTTCACGCGCGCAACCTGTCAAAAATCTACATGATGGGCGACGTCGCGGTGCATGCACTGCGCGATGTCGACCTCGACATCTATGAGCGCGAATTCGTGGTGCTGCTCGGACCCTCGGGCTCCGGAAAATCGACGCTGCTCAATATCCTCGGCGGGCTGGATGCGCCCACCTCCGGCGAAGCGATGTGGCGCGACCACGATCTCGTCAATGCCAGCGACGCGGAATTGACGCGCTACCGGCGCGAGCATGTTGGCTTCGTGTTTCAGTTCTACAATCTCATTCCGAGCCTGACTGTGCTCGAAAACGTCGCGCTGGTGAACGAGATCGCCGACAAGCCGATCGATCCGCGCGAGGCGCTGGCTCTGGTCGGCCTCACCGAGCGGCTCGACCATTTTCCCTCGCAGCTCTCCGGCGGCGAGCAGCAGCGCGTCGCGGTGGCGCGTGCGATCGTCAAATCGCCCGATGTTCTCCTCTGCGACGAGCCGACCGGCGCGCTCGACTACGACACCGGCAAGGTCGTCCTGGCCGCCATTGCGCGCGTCAACGAGCAGCTCGGCACCACGACCATCATCATCACGCACAATGCAGCGATCGCCGGCATGGCCGATCGC
>DATGDN010000167.1:0-23142 GCA_035310865.1 Pseudolabrys sp.
GTGCCGCGCGCGGCCGAATTCATCAAGCCGCATCTCGACGTCAGCACCATCCCTCTCGCGCATTTTGCTTCTGCTGAGACCAAGGCAATCAATGCCAAGCAGGAAGCCGACATTCGCGGCTGCATGACCGGCTATGACGACCGCTTTGCGATCATGGACAAAATGGGTGTGGACATGCAGCTGGTCATGCCGCCGCCGCCCCAGTGCTATCACACCGTCGCGCTCGAATATGCGGTGCCGGCCGCGCAGATGATTAATGATGGCGTCGCAGAATTTGTTGCCAAGCATCCCGACCGCTTCATCCCGACCGGGACGGTGCCGATGCAGGACGGCAATGAGGCCGCGAAGGAACTCGAGCGCTGCATGACGAAGCTCAAGTTCAAGGGCGTCGAGATCCTCACCAACGTCGCCGGCAGGGAGCTGTCCGATCCGGCCTTCGCTCCATTCTGGAAAAAAGCCGAAGAGCTGGGCGCGCTTGTCATCATCCATCCCAACGGATTTACCGAAGGCCGCCGCTTGTCGCGTTTTTATTTCAACAATGTTATCGGCAATCCGTTCGAGACCACGCTTGCCCTGCACTATCTGATCTTCGATGGCGTGCTTGAGCGTCATCCGAAGCTGAAGATATTCGCCATGCATGGCGGCGGGTACCTTGGGGCCTATTCCGGACGCATTGACCACGCATGGGGTGCGCGCTCAGATTGCCAGGCCGACTTGCCAAAGGCGCCGACCAGCTATTTGAAGCAGGTCTATGTCGACACGGTCGTCTTCACCCCCGCGCAGTTGAAAGCGTTGGTCGATCTGTTCGGAATCGACCACGTGATCATGGGCACGGACTATCCGTTCGACATGCTTGAATACGATCCCGTCGGTCACATCAATTCGGTCGACAGCTTCGACGAGAAAACGCGTGCGGCCCTTGCCGGCGGTAGCGCGAAGAAGATGCTGGGGATGTGAGCCTACCCGGTCAGGCGTACAGGAAATCCAGCACCGCCGTCTCGGCGATCACAGCTGCATCGTTGCTGTGTCGCCCCGCGCGCGCCTGCTCTTCCCGCGTGCGGGTCGCCTGCAAATAAGCGCCGAGATGGCGCGCGCGTTCTATGATTCGGAAATTCTCCGGCAGCCGCGCGGCCTCATAGCGCTTGAGTGCAGCTTCGACAGTGACTTCGTTTTGGAGCGAATCAGCGAGGGCGGCAGCGTCATCCGCCGCCTTGGATACGCCGGCGGCGACATGGGGTCGCGCAACGAACGCCGCGTCACCCAGGATCGCCACCCGGCCGAATGCCATGCGCGGCGACTCGAGATCGTAGATCGGCTGCAGAATCGGTTCCTCGATCAGCCGCACAATCTGCCGGAATTGCGGGGCAACAAGCCGCTCGGCATCGGAGCGCATTTCGGCTATGGCTTCGCGCCGGATCAACGGCGGCGGAATCGAAATTGCGTGCGTCACGCCCCGGTCATCCGTGAGAAGCCATTTTAATTTGGTCGCCTCGTCGGCGGGCCGATACCACACGACGTTGTAGCGGCGGTGGCCCGGGCGCAGGTCGTTGTCAGGGCCCGCCACCGGATAGCCCAGAAATTGCTCACCGGGCGGCAGACCGAACGTAAAGTATTCGAACAACTCACGATGCACGTCGGCCGGAAAAGCATGTTCTGCAATAAGCGCACGCCAGGCCGAGTAACCGGCGTAACGCGGCGTCACATTCGGTAAACACTGCTGACGGACCGTCGAGCGGATACCGTCGGCGCCCACAAGCAAGCCGGCCTCAATGATTTCGCCATCGGAAAAATGCGCCCGGACTCTATCCGCATCCTGGGTGAATTTGGCGAAGCCACGGCCCCGATGATAGCGCTCGGCCGGAAAAGCGTCGCGCAGCAAGCGATAGACGCGTTCCCACGCCGTAAGCACCTGCGGGCAATTGAATTCATGCGTCAGCCGCCCCTCGGCATCGAGAATTTTGCGGGTTGTAATGTGAACGCCAAGCTCGTCCGTCGCGAGCCCAAGCCTGCGCAGTCGCTCGATCAGTTCTTGCTGGGCCACGATTCCGGCGCCACGTCCGGAAAGTTCGGTCTCGACTCTTTCATAGATATCGACTGCCCACCCGGCCCGCCGCAGCGAAAGGCCGCTCAGCAAGCCGCTCATCGAGCCGCCAACAATGATTGCGCGCCCCGCGCGAGCCCCGGCCAATGGATCAGCCTCGATCTTTCCGTTTACCCGTTTATCCTATATATGACGGCCGACAGATTTGGAGGAATTTCCCATGGCGTTGACCATGATCGACAAGCAGGCCGAGAAAAAGGGAAAGGCGCAGTGGCCGGCAGATATTGCCGCCGAGTTCGAGCGCGAAAGCAAGAATCCGAATCCTTGCGTTGGCTCGACGTTGCTCTCGGAAAATGAGCGGACGCGTGTGTGGATCATCCGTCTCGCGCCCGGCGAGCGTATCGGCTTCCACCGCCATGTGCTCGATTATTTCTGGACTTCGGTATCCGGCGGGCGCGCTCGACAGCATGTGCATGACGGCACGACCGTCGAATATACATACCAGCCCGGCGAGACGCGCCACGAGAGTTACGGCAAAGGCGAGTTCAAGGTGCACGATCTGGAGAATCTCAGCGATCGCGAAATGGTTTTCATGACTGTTGAGTTCAAGGACAGCGCCAACAAACCTATGACGTTGCCGGCCGATGTCAGGCCGCAATCAGCAGCCGCATAGGGCCAGCCCACCATCGACACGCTCGCCAGTAGGCACGAGCCTGGGCGGGCGTTTCATTTTGTCGCGGTTTGCATGATTCATTCAAAAAGTCGACGGACTAGCCAACAAGCCTTGCATCCTGCAAACTGCCCCGCAATCCCGTCAGGCGGGAAATAATAAGAGGGGACGCTGGGGCGGGATGGATTTTCCGGTTGAGTTGCTGATCAACGCAATTGTCGCGGGCTTGCTGCTTGGCGGATTTTACGCCGCGGTAACTGCCGGCGTTTCGATTTCGTTCGGCATGCTCGATATCGTGAACATCGCCCACCCGGCGTTCATCATTCTCGGCTCCTACATCGCGTATATTGTCAATATCTCGTTCGGCATCGACCCGATCGTGGTCAGCATCGTAATGCTGCCGGTCTTTTATGTGCTCGGCACCACGATCTATCAGGTCTATTACGTGTCTTTTGAGAAACGCGGTCAGGAGTCGCTTCGCGGTCTCGCCTTCTTTTTCGGATTGCTGTTTGTAACCGAAGTGATGCTGATCCTCGTCTTCGGTGTGGACTACCGCTACGTCGAGGCGAGCTATATCGGTCCGAGTCTGCATTTGGGCAATATCGACTTTCCCTTGCGCATGTTGGTGCCGTGTGTTTCAGCGCTCTTGGTCTTTGGCTTTCTGCACTTGTTCGTAACCCGCACCTTCACCGGCCGCGCCATCATGGCGGTGTCGCAAGACCAACTTGCCCTACAGCTCATGGCCGCCGATCCGATCCGCATCAAGCGAATCGCTTTTGGGATCTCGATCGCCACCGCATCGGTCGCCGGCGCGCTCCTTATCATCATCCAGCCGGTTGAGCCTTCGGTTGGCCGCGAATACATCGGACGCGTATTCGCGATTTGTGTTCTCGGTGGGCTCGGCAGCCTGCCTGGCACATTGGTTGCCGCGATGCTGCTGGGCGTCATGGAAAGTATCACGTCGACCTTTTATGGACCTTCCTGGTCACCGGCTGTCTCATTCGGATTTCTTCTTCTCACGCTCGCCTTCCGGCCGGCGGGATTATTCGGACGGTAGCCCGTGAGCACGCTTCAGTTTTCCCTCGTCAGTCTGGTGGTCGGTTTGGTGGTCTATGTTTGCGGACACCTGTTTGGCGTCGGCTATTTATTTTTCGCCGGCTACACCATCCTGCAATTCATCGTTTTGTCGTCTGCCTGGAATATTCTTGGCGGCTACTGCGGTTATGTGAACTTCGGCTCAGCAGCGTTCTTCGCGCTCGGCGCGTATTCGACAGTGTTCCTCTACAAATTCTACCCGCTTCCAATTCCCGTTCTGATCGTCATCAGCGCGGTCGTATCGGGCATCGTCGGGTTTGGCATGGGCTACCTGACGCTACGATTGCGCGGCGCCTTCTTTGCCATCGCGACTCTCGCAATGGCGGTTGTATTGCAAACCTTGGTGGTCAACTGGAGTTACGTGGGTGGGTCGCGCGGCGCCTATATCGTGCGCGCGGAAACGATTTCGATCGGCGGTTATTCGATCGAATACATAGAATATTTGTTCCTACTGATGATGCTCGTGGCAATCCTCTCGATCGTCATCTCCCGATCCATCGCACGCACGCAGCTCGGCTTCGGCTTTGCCACCATCCGCGATGATGAGCTGGCGGCAGAGGCATCGGGCGTGCCGACCCTGCGCCTCAAACTGATCGCCACAACGATTTCCGGCGCCTTGATGGGCATGGCGGGGGCGCCGTTCCCCTACTACATCGGGTACTTGCAGCCGGCATCGGCCTTCGGACTCGAATACGGCGTCAATTCCATCGCCATGCCGATTATTGGCGGAACGACAAGCTGGATCGGTCCGGTGGTAGGGGCCATCCTCCTTGGCTCGCTGCAACAAATCGCAACGGTCACTATTTCCTCTGCCGTGAACCTGCTGATTGTCGGGCTGCTGCTGGTCGCATTCGTCATAATTGCCCCAAATGGCCTGGTAGGACTGTTACAGGACCGTCTGCGCGCTCGGAGGAGCAAATGACCCCGCTTCTTCACGTCAGCAACATCAGCAAGCGCTTCGGAGGCTTCGTTGCGCTTGATGGTATCGAGCTCGAAGTACAGCAGGGCGAGCGCGTCGGCCTCATCGGTCCAAACGGCTCCGGAAAGAGCACGCTGGTCAACTGCATCTGCGGCGCACTGCAAAACGAACAAGGCAGTGTCCATTTCGACGGACAGGCCGTAGACGGCCTGGCTGCCCACCAACGTACGCATCGCGGCCTCGCCCGCAGCTTCCAGCTCCCTCGCCCGTTTGTAAGCCTGAACCTCGCCGACAATATACGGGTTCCGATGCTCTATACCGTGCACAAGCGGTCAGGCCCGTTGCATAGCGATAGCGTGGATGCGCGGTGCGTCGAACTGTTGCGCCTGGTCGGGCTTGATCACAAGGCACGCCATATGCCGCGCGACCTGACGCAGGTCGAAATGCGCAAGCTTGAACTGGCGCGCGCGGTAGCAGCCGAGCCGAAACTGCTGATTGCCGACGAATCGATGGCCGGTCTGTCACATTCCGAAATCGAGGATATCCTTGCGCTTCTCAAACAACTGAATGAGCGCGGGATCACCATCATCCTGATCGAGCACATCATGAGCGCCGTGATGAGCTTCTCGCAGCGTCTCGTGGTGCTAGTCAGCGGCAAAAAGATCGCCGACGGCAAGCCGGAAGACGTCGTTCGCAATCCCGAAGTCGTGAGGGCCTATCTTGGCCAGTAGCCTCACCATAGAAGGCGTGCACGCCGCCTACGGGTCCGTCCGCGTCATCGAGGACGTATCGATTAGCGTGAAGTCAGGGGAAACGGTTGCCCTGCTCGGCACAAATGGGAATGGCAAGAGTACCTTGATGAAATGTGTCATGGGAATTGTGCGCCCGAAGGAAGGACGCATCGTTGCCGAAATCGATGGCGAAAAACACGACCTGGTCGGGCGCACCACCGAACAAATTGTCGACTTGGGTATTGCGCTGGTGCCCGAAGGACGCCGGTTGTTTCCAAAGCTTACGGTGGCGGAAAATCTACTGCTCGGCGCGTTCCGCCCTAAGGCGCGCGCACAGATCAAACAAAACCTCGATTTCTGTTTCGAGTCGTTCCCGCGCCTTGCCGAGCGCCGCAGTCAGCTGGCCGGCTCGATGAGCGGCGGCGAGCAGCAAATGCTGGCGCTCGCCCGCGCACTGATGCTGACGCCCCGCATTCTGCTGGTCGACGAGCCATCGGTAGGACTGGCGCCGCAGTTGGTTGCCCGCACCATCGACGCCATCAAGCTACTCAAGGAGCACTATCATCTCACGGTGCTGATGGCTGAGCAGAACTTCACGCAGGCGATCCGTATCGCCGACCGCGGCTACGTGATCGTGCACGGCAAGATAGCGTTTGAAGGTCGCTCGGCTGACGAGCTCAACAATAACGACTTGGTCCGCCAGCTTTACATGGGCATGTAAGTCCGGCGCCGCGTGGGTCAAAAACATAACGGCGCGGGATTTCTCCCGCGCCGTCTTCGTTTCAGCCGTTCGGAAAGCTTACTTCGCCTTCTCGTAGGGATAGATCGCGGTGCCGGTCTTCATCTCTGCCGGCGTCAGCACGGTCTGGTGGCTCATGCCTTTCCAGGTCTCGAGCCCGGCGCCTTCCTTGATGCCGTGATACTGCACCTGCATCATGCCGGACTTGGTCCATTCGCCGCCGGTGGGGCCATAGCTCCAGTCGCCCATGATGGTCTTGTGCGGCGTCTTCCTGAGCCAATCGGCGATCTTGTTGTCGTCGATGCTCTTGGTGGCCGCGACCGCTTGGCCCAGCATGTTGATGTAGGCGTAGCCCCAGCCGCCGAGATAGTAACCGAGTGGATCGACGCCCTCGGCGCCGGCCTTGGCCTGATACTTCTTGAAGAACTCGGCTGCGGGCTTCATCAGCTTCTCGGACGGCACCCAAGTCTCGTAGTTGATGATGCCGTTGAGCTTCGGCCCGAGCTTGCTCTTGAACACGGTGGCCTGCAGGCCGACCATGGCGCCGCCGAGGATCTTCGGGTTGTAGTTGAGCTCGCGCACCGCCTGCACGATGCCGACGGAGCCGAGCGGATACGAGCACACGATCACGACGTCCGGATTGGCCGCCTGCACCGCGCGCACGATCGGGGTGTAGTCCGTCGTCGCCGGCGGATACTTCTTGTCGTAGACGATCTTCATGTTGAACTTCTTGGCGTTCTCGCGCGCGCCTTCGCAGGCATTGTTGGAGAACTCCGCGTCTTCAACCACGAGACCGAGCGTCGTCGGCTTCGGATTCTGCTGCTGGGCAACCTGAAACACGCCTTCCGTGAAGGACGGCTTGGTCTGCGGCCCGGTCGGCAGCACCGAGAAATATTTCGGATATTTGAACTCGTGGTTGGCGTCGAGCGCAAACAGGCCGATCAGCGTCTTGCCCTTCGGCATAACGACCGGGATAGTCGGTGCCACCATGTTGGTCGCGTAACCGCCGACAACCAGGTCGACTTTGTCGACGTCGAGCAGCTTGGTGTAGATGCCGGGCACCTGCGAAGGATTGGACTGATCGTCGTAATAGATCAGCTTGACCGGACGCCCGAGCAGGCCGCCCTTGGCGTTGGTCTCTTCCTCCCAGATCTTCATGCCGAGCAGCGCCTGCTTGCCGTTCGGGGCGAGCGGGCCGGTCAGCGCCATGCCGAAGCCGATCTTGATCGGCTCTTTATTCTGAGCCTGAGCGCCTGAAATGATGAACATGCCACCGGCCACAAGGGTGGCGGCCACCCCCGCAAGCCAGGCGAATGTCCGAGTACCGAGGTATCGAAGCATTTGTATCCTCCCCATTAGCCGTTATTTTTTGTGATCTTATGCAGCATTTTGCTGCGCTAGGCTAGAGGGCGCGTTGCCCACCGAGTGGGCTAAACCCCCTCCACCATGATGGTTTCCACTTCTCCCGCGCCGGTACGGCGGAACGCCGCCGCTTTGTCGTATTCCGGAGACGTGAAACAGGCGACGCCCTGCTCGAAGGTGGGAAATTCGATCACGATGAACCTGTGGAATTTGTCTGGGCCCTCCATGATCTGAAATCGCCCACCCCGGGCCAGAACCTTGCCGCCAAACTTCGCGATAATGGCCGGCACTAGGTCGGTGTATTTCTTGTATTCGACCGGGTCGTTGATCTTCGACCGCGCCACCCAATAAGCCGGCATGACCTTCTCCTCATTTATCATGGCCGGGCTTGTCCCGGCCATTCATGTCTTTAATGCTTGCGACTATCCAAAACGTGGATGCCCGGCACAAGGTTTATGCTCTGGTCAGCATAGCGGGGCCCGGGTTGCCTGGTATGGCGGAGAACATCAATCATGGCGCGTAAGGTGATCGACATTTCGGTACCGCTGGAAAACGACGTGGCGGCCGACCCGCCAGGTTACGGCCCGAAGATCGAGTATCTCGATCACCAAGCAACGGCCCCCGATATTCTTAAATTCTTTCCCGGCCTGAAGAAGGAAGACCTTCCCGATGGCGAAGGCTGGGGCTTCGAATGGGTGCGCCTGTCAACACACTGCTCGACGCATCTCGATGCACCCTTGCATTTCGCTTCGACCATGGATCACGGCAAGCGTGCCATCACGATCGACGAGGTGCCGCTTGAATGGTGTTTCCAGCCCGGCGTGAAGCTCGACTTCCGCCATTTCCCGGACGGCTACGTCGCGAGCGCAAAGGACGTAGAAGCCGAACTCAAGCGCATCGGGCACACACTTTCCCCACTCGAAATTGTCATCGTGAACACCAGCGCCGGCACCGCGTACGGACGTCCCGACTACGTCGCCAAGGGTTGCGGCATGGGGCGCGAGGCCACCATGTATCTGCTCGAACATGGTGTGCGCGTGACCGGGACAGACGGATGGAGCTGGGACGCTCCATTTATCTTTACAATGAAGAAATATGCCGAGACACACGACGCGTCGTTGATCTGGGAGGGTCATCGAGCCGGCCGAGAGATCGGTTATTGCCACATCGAGAAGCTTCATAACCTCGAGGCACTGCCGCCTACCGGCTTCATGGTCAGCTGTTTTCCGGTGAAAGTGCGCGGCGGCTCCGCCGGATGGACAAGGGCCGTTGCGATCATCGATGCTTGATTGCCCACCACGCCGGGCGATAGCATCCCATCCAAACAAGGCCGGGATCAAAATCCCGGTAAAACAAACGTTTTCAGGGAGGAGTCACGTGGACAGACGCCATTTTGTCGCCGGCAGTGCCGCCGCAGGTGCGACGCTCGCCATCCGGCCGGGCTTTGCGCAGGACGCCTATCCGTCCCATGCGATTACCATCATCAACCCATTCCCGCCCGGTGGCGCGGTCGACGTGGTTACACGTCCCTTCGCGGCCATGCTCGAGCCGCTGATCAAACAACCGGTCGTGATCGAGACCAAGGCGGGCGCTGCCGGCCAGGTCGGCGCGCAGGTAGCCGCCAGCGCCAAGCCGGACGGCTACACATTGCTCGCTCACTTGCCATCGGTGTCGGGCTTTGAGGCGGTGGACAAGACGTTCGGGCGCACGCCCAAGTTTACTCGCGCCGATTTCATCCCGATTGCGCGTCTCACCGAAGGCCCGTTGGTGCTCGTGGTCAACGATCAGCAACCCTACAAGACACTCAAGGAGCTGATCGACGACGCCAAGAAACGTCCGGATCAGATCATATTCAGTTCGTCCGGTCTTTATGGCGCCCTGCATCTTCCGACTGCCCTGTTCACCAACGCCGCAGGCATCAAGATGCGCCATCTGCCAACCAATGGCGGCGGACCCGCGTTGACGGCCATCCTCGGCAACAACTCCCAGGTGCTGGTGACCTCGATCGCTGCGGCCAGCGGCCAGATGAAGGCAGGGAAGCTGCGTGCGCTCGCCTGCTTCTCGCCCAAGCGCGCCACGTCGTTGCCGGACGTGCCGACGTTGAAGGAACTTGGTTACGATGTGGAATTCTCGATCTGGGTCGGCTTGTTCGCGCCGAAAGGCACCCCTGCGCCGGTGATCGCCAAGCTGCGCGCGGAAACCAAGAAGGTTGCCGCCGATGAGCAGTTCAAGAAGGCGATCGCGAATATCGGCGACGCTGTTGCCTACCTCGATCAAGCCGAGTTTGCAAAGTTTTGGGATGAAGATGCCAAGCGCGTAGAAAAGGCGGTCGCCTTGATTGGGAAGGTGGCATAGCGACCGGAAGGCCGGCTCCGAACACCGACTCGCCGCGCGCTACGTATCCGGCGAACACGGTTTTCGTCGTCGGCTAAAAATGCCGCAACAAGGGAGGACTCTATGGACCGTCGCAATTTTCTCATCGGCACGAGCGCACTCGTCGCAGCCGGCCCTGCATTCGCGCAAGAAACTTTCCCTTCGCACCCGATCACAATCATCAACGCCTTTCCGCCCGGCGGCGCCAACGATCTCGTGACGCGGCCATTTGCTTCCGCGCTCGAGCCGGTGGTCAAGCAGCCGGTGGTCGTCGAGACCAAGGCGGGTGCCGGCGGCCAGGTCGGTGCGCAGGTCGGCGCAAGCGCCAAGCCGGATGGCTACACTCTGCTCTCGCACAACAACGGAATTTCCGGCTACGAGGGAGTCGACAAGCTGTTCGGCCGGCAACCCAAGACGACTCGTGCCGATTTCATCCCGCTGGCGCGGCTGATCGCCGACCCGGTCCTGGTGGTCGTCAATGCCGAGCAACCGTACAAGAGTCTCAGGGAATTCCTCGACGACGCCAAGAAGCGCCCGGAGGCAATCATTTACAGTTCGGGCGGGCTCTATGGCGCGACCCACCTGCCGGTGGCGCTGCTCGAAAAGGCCACCGGTATCCCGAAACTCCGCCACCTGCCGACCAACGGCGGTGGGCCGGCCATCACGGCGCTGCTCGGCAACAATGCTCAAATGAGTACGCAGACCATTACTGCGACCCTGCAACACATCAAAGCCGGCAAGCTGCGCCCGCTGGCCTCCTTCGGCGGCACGCGATCGAAGGCGTTGCCTGACGTGCCAACCTTGAAGGAGCTCGGCTATGGCGTCGAATATTATTTGTGGGTCGGCATCTTCGCGCCGAAAGGCACGCCTGCAAATGTCGTGTCGACGCTGAGTGGCGCGATCAACAAGGCCGTCAGTTCCGATTTGTTCAAGACCGCCATCACCAATGCCGGATTGGAGCCCGCATATCTCGATGCGGCCGGTTTTGCCAAGTTCTGGGCTGAGGACGCCAAACGCTCTGACGAGGCGGTGCAACTGATCGGTCGCGTTCAGGGCTGAGCGAACTTTATTCAATCGATAAGCCGGAGCTACCGGCAACCGCAAACAGAGGGGAGCAAAATGGATCGCCGCAATTTCGTTATCGGAACGGCCGCTTCCGCCGCCACGCTGGCGGCCAGCAAAGCGCCCGCACAGGATGCCTATCCCACGCATGCCATCACAATGATCAGCCCGTTTCCGCCGGGCGGTGTCAGCGACACCATCACGCGCCCGCTGGACGCAGCACTTGAAGCGGTCTTCAAACAGCCGGTCGTGCTCGAGAACAAGACCGGCGCGGCAGGTGCGGTGGGCGCACAATATGTCGCCGCCGCTAAGCCCGACGGTTACACCCTTCTCAGCCACATCGTTTCGATTTCCGGCTTTGCCGCCGTCGACAAACTGTTCGGCCGGCAGCCGAAATTCACCAATGCCGATTTCATTCCGATCTGCCGGGTGATTGCGGATCCGATCGTGATGATCGTCAACATGGACCTGCCTTACCGGACCCTGAAAGAACTCGTCGCCGACGCGAAAGCCAATCCGAACAAGGTGATTTACAGTTCATCGGGCCTTTACGGAGCGTCTCACATTCCGACAGTGCTGTTCGCAAAATCAGCCGGCGATCTGCAGATGCGTCATCTCCCGACCAACGGCGGCGGCCCTGCCGTCACCGCGGTGCTGGGCGGCAATGTCAACTTCTTCATGTCGCCGACGTCGATCGCCCTGACTCACATTCGCGCGGGCAAGGTGCATCCGCTGGCGGTGTCGAGCGCAAAGCGCGTCAAGGAGCTGCCTGACGTGCCGACCTTCAAGGAGCTCGGCTACGACCTCGAGTACTATTTCTGGGTCGGGATGTTCGCCCCGAAGGGCACGCCTGGGCCAATCATCAATACCCTGCGCGACGGCTTCAAAAAAGCCGCGCACAGCAAGCCATTCCTCGGCACGCTCGAAAATCTCGGCCAGGAGCTGGCCTATATGGACCAGCCGGAATTTGCGAAATTTTGGGAAGTCGATGCCAAGCGCCAGGAAGACGCTATAAACTCTATCGGCCGCGTCCAGGGATGATATTGATGATGGTCGCCGGAGCCCCGCCATCAGCGGGGCTCCAGATTTTCTCAAGCCTGAGGATGTCTAAATGACTCTGCGCGCCGACCACGTCGCGGGCGCTTTTTTTGTCGGCGTCGGCCTCCTGATCATCGCGCTGAGTGGCGATTTGCCGACCGGCACCCTGTCGCTGCCCGGCTCCGGCTTTATGCCGAAGATCGTGGCTGCGCTGACAATCTTCTTCGGGCTGGTGCTCACCCTGCGCGCGAGCGAAAGCAAGGTCTTCGCGACCGTGCCATGGTCCGACGCCCAGCATGCTGCGCTGGTGGTTGGAATCACCGCGCTGGGAGCCGTCTTATATGAGCGGCTGGGCTTCCTCACCACGAATGTGCTGCTCATCTTGGCGCTTCTCGTGATCATCGAGCGGCGCCGGCTGCTGCCGGCAGTGATTTACAGTGTCGGCGTCGTGGTCGTCACTTACGTCCTGTTCGTCTACGCGCTGAAGACGCCGCTCGAAACCGGCCCCTTCGGATTCTAGGATCACCGTGGAAACCACCCTCCTCAGCCTGGCACACGGCTTTTCCGTCGCCCTTGAGCCCGCCAACGCATGGTACGCGTTCATCGGTTGCCTGGTCGGCACATTGGTGGGCGTCTTGCCGGGCATTGGTCCGCTCGCCGGCATCTCCATCCTGTTGCCGGTGACGTTCGGACTCAATGCGACGCAAGCCATCATCATGCTCGCGGGCATCTATTACGGCTCGCAATATGGCGGCTCGACCACCTCGATCCTGATGCGAATTCCGGGCGAGGCCTCGTCGGTGATGACCTGCATCGACGGTTACGCCATGGCGAAGAAGGGCCGTGCTGGCGCCGCACTCTGCATTGCAGCGGTCGGGTCCTGGATTGGCGGCACCTTCGGCGTGCTCGTCCTCACTCTGGTCGCGCCGCCGCTGGCAACCATTGCCGTGAAATTCGGACCGCCGGAATACACAGCGCTGCTAGTGCTCGGCCTCATCTTCCTTGCCTATATGTCATCGTCATCGCTGATCAGGACGCTCTTGATGGCCTGTCTGGGCCTGCTGCTCGGCATGATCGGCATCGACAACATGACCGGGCATTTCCGCTACAGCTTCGACCTCGCCGAGCTCGGCGACGGTATCGGCATCGTGCCGGTCGCGGTGGGATTGTTCGGCCTCGGCGAAATCCTTTCCACGCCGAGCGCCGGCGCCGTGAAAGACATCATCAGCCCGCGGATGCGTGAGCTATTGCCGACGCGCAAGGAATGGAGCGAGGCAAAGATGCCGATCGCGCGCGGCACGCTGCTGGGATTCATCATCGGCATCATTCCCGGCTCGGCCCACGTCATTTCCAGCTTCTTGTCCTACGCGATCGAGCGCCGCATCTCGAAGCACCCCGAACAATTCGGCAAGGGCGCGGTCGCCGGCGTGGCGGGCCCCGAAACGGCGAACAACGCCGCGTCGACCGGGGCTTTTGTGCCGCTGCTCGCGCTTGGCATACCGACGAGTCCGATCACCGCCGTGCTGATCGGCGCGCTAATGATTCACGGCGTTTCTGTCGGGCCGACGCTCGTCAACGAGCACCCCGACGTGTTCTGGGGCTTCGTCGCGTCGATGTACGTAGGCAACATCATGTTGCTGGTGCTCAACCTGCCGCTGGTGAGCGTGTTCGTGAGCGTGCTGCGGATTCCTTACGCCTACCTCTATCCGATGATCATCATGTTCTGCATCATCGGCGTCTACGAGGTGAACAACTCGATCGTCGACGTCTGGATCATGCTGATCATGGGCGTGCTGGGCTATGCGCTGCGCAAGTTCGACTTTGATCCGGCACCGCTCGTGCTTGGGCTGGTGATCTCACCGATTCTGGAGCAGAGCCTGCGCCAGTCATTGATCATGTCGAACGGCAACTACCTGATCTTCTTCAGCCGGCCGATCTCGCTGGGCTTGATGCTGGTCAGCATCGGCCTGCTCGCGCTTGCGGCCTATGCGTTCGTGCTCCACCGCGCGGACTGGCGTACCAAACTCGCCGAAGTCGAAGCCGGCGAAAAGGAGCTGTAAAGCCTTACGCCGCCTTGCGGGCGTGCAGCGCCATGGCAATCAGCGCGGCGCCGCCGAAGATCATGTTGATGCCAACAAGCAGCCCGACGGCCCAGGCCGCCGTGCTCGGCAGGCCGGCAAAGATCATCATGGCCAAGGCCAGATCGATGATGCCGCTGACCAGCATCCAGCCCCACTGACCCGACAATTCGCGCCTGTGATCGAGCGCGAACATGATCGAGGCGGCTCCCTCGATGATGAAGAATGCGATCAGCACCAGCGTGAGTGACAGTGCGCCGCCCAAAGGCCGCGCCAGCAGCAGTGCGCCGACCACGATGCCAAGCACCGCCGACAACAGCGACCACCAGAAGCCGGGAGCATTGCGCATCCAGAACGTCGTAACCAGGCCGACGATGCCGCTGATGAGGAACAGCCAGCCGAACAGAAACGTGACGGCCAAGGTTGCAATGGGAGGGAGCAGCACGGCGAACGCGCCCAAGATAAGAAGTACGATACCTTCGACCAGAAACAGTACCCAGTGCTCGTGTAGGGCGCCTGCGACTGCGCGTTGAACGCTTCTCAAATCCGGCTGTTGCGTGGACATGCAAACCTCCGCATATTCCCCCGCGCTTCATATACTCCTGGTCGCGCCGCCGGTACAGCGCGTGGCTTCATGCCCAAAGACGCTCGCCCTTTAGACCGTTGTATAGGCCCGCGACGTACTCGCCATAGCCATTGAAGATGAGGGTCGGCCGCCGCTCGCCGGTGCCGATGATCTCTTCGCTCGCCTGACTCCAGCGCGGATGCGGCACTTCCGGATTCACGTTCGCCCAGAAGCCGTACTCGGACGCCTGCAATGCCTCCCACATGCCCTTTGGGCGCTTGTCGGTGAAGCTGAACCGCACGATCGACTTGATCGATTTGAAGCCGTACTTCCACGGCACCGCCAGCCGCAGCGGCGCGCCGTGCTGGCGCGCGAGCGGATGGCCATACGCGCCGGTCGCAAGGAAGGTCAGCTCGTTGGTCGCTTCCGCCATCGTGAGGCCTTCGACGTAAGGCCACGGGAACCAAGGCTGCTTCTGGCCGGGCGCGATCTTCGGATCCATGAAGGTTTCCATCCGCACGAACTTCGCGGAGCCGAGCGGCCGCGCGAACTCGACCAGCTTCGCGAAAGGAAAGCCGGTCCAGGCGATCGCCATGCCCCAGGCTTCCACGCAGCGGTGACGATACGTACGCTCTTCGAGCGTGAGCTTGTGGATGAGATCATCGATGCCGACGTCCATGGGCTTTTCGACCATGCCGTCGATCTTCACCGTCCACGGCCTGATCGGCAGCGCCTGCGCGGCGGCGGCAACCGTTTTCGAGGTGCCGAATTCATAGAAGTTGTTGTAGTTGCCGTTGACCTTCTCGTCGGTGATCGGCCGGTCGAGCACGTATTTCTCGATACGCTTGGCCGGATAAAGGCCCGCGCTGGGATCGGGCAATTTGGCAACGTCTGTAAGGCGCTGCGCCTGCGCGGCATAAGGCGCCATGGCGAGCGCGCTGGTGCCGCCGGCGAGGAAATTGCGGCGGCTGAACACGAGGTGCTCGGGGGTTGCGAGGCGGTCGGACATTTCCCAGCCGCGGCGGCGGATGATGTTCATCAGGCAGGTCCTCCCGGAATCGCCACCCAGAAGTAAAAGGCATGCCGCTCACTGGCAAGTCACGCTTCTGCGAGAGGAACTCATGCGCAGGCCGCTCCAGCGCCCGTTAGCTAACCGCGAGCGAGCCCTGCACGGTTTGCGGGGCGCCGGCGCCTTGCACACGCGCGCGCAGGCGGCCGAGGAAGTGCGCTTTCGGCATCGGCTTGGCAAACAGATAGCCCTGCCCAACCTGGCAGCCGATGGACTGGAGCTTGTGGCTTTCGTGGGTGGTCTCGATCCCCTCGGCAACCGTCCGCAGGCCGAACCGCCGTCCAAGCTCCACGATCGTCTCGCACAGCCCGGCATTGTAATGATCTTCGTTGCAGTTCGCGACATAACTGCGATCGATCTTCAGCTCGCTGAACGGCAACTGTTTCAATCGCACCAGCGACGAATAGCCGGCGCCGAAATCGTCCGCCGCAAGCTCGCATTTGAGCTCGCGCAACGCGTCGGCGACGTCATTGGCAAGATCGAGATCATTGATGATCTGGTCTTCGGTCACTTCCAGGATCAACCCGGGCCAATTGGCGCGCGGGCGTGCTTCGCGTAGCATGCGGAAAATTGGAAGCTTGACCAGCGCGGACACTGGCACGTTGACGGCAAGCTTTATCGGGGCACTGTATTCGGCAAAGTCTTCCCAGTCGCCCAACGCAGTGAGGATCACCCGCTCGGTGAGCTCGTGCATGTCGTCGTCGCTGGCGCCGGGCAAGAACAGGCCGGGCGGAATAATCCCGCGCGTTGGGTGGCGCGCGCGTACAAGCGCTTCGGCGCCGACGAGGTGCGTCGTCCGAAGTTCGACCTTGGGCTGATACCAGAGCTCCATCCAGTCGTGCCGCAGCACCGCACTGAGTGGAATCGACGACTTCGGGTCGGCATAGGGTACCGGCCCCGACGAGAACAGATTTCGAAATCCTCCCAGCATGCCGTCCTTCCGCACACCGAATGTGGCGTGTTACTTGCGCAAGTGCCAAATTTTGGCGCATGGCGGCGGCAGGGCGGTTAACGGCATGCGATTGCCGCTGAACCTGCTTTGTATCTGCTTACCAATATTCTGAGAATTGTTGCGATCGCGCCCGCGAATCCGGGCGCGCCACTGGTGCTGGTTACGGCAAATTTATTCCGCCGCCCGCCGCGCCGCGATGATCTGATCCGCCGTGCGGCCCGTGAGCTCCGCCATATGGTCGAATTTGAAGATAAAGGAACCAACCCCCGCGGTGGCTGAACGGACTTCGATGATCAGGTCGCCGATCTCCGCCTCCGGCATCTGCGCTCGCACCGTGTCCCAGCCGTCCCAGCCCTCGCGCGTGTCGAAGCCCAAGATCTGGCCGCGCCGCCCGGACAGGATCGCATTCATCTTCGCGGTCGCCTCGCTTGGGCAGACGATCTCCACGTGGTGGATCGGCTCCAGCAGCACCGGCTGGCACTGCGGCAGACCTTCCACGATGCCAATGCGTCCGGCGGTGCGGAAGGCCTGATCGGACGAATCCACCGTATGGTACGAGCCGTCGATCAACGCGACCGACAGATCGACCACTGGAAAGCCGAGCGGTCCGTGTTTGAGCGCGTCAATGACGCCCTCCTCCACCGCGGGAATGTAGTTGCGCGGCACGACACCGCCGGTGATGCGGTCCTCGAACTTGAAGCCGCTGCCGCGCGGCAACGGCTTGATCTCGAGCACGACGTCGCCGAACTGTCCGTGGCCGCCGGATTGCTTCTTGTGCCGTCCGCGCTGCGTGATCGGCTTGCGGATGGTCTCGCGGTAGCCCACCGACGGCGGGCGGGTCGAAACCGACACCGCGAACCGCTCGGCCAGCCGCTCCGCCGCCACGCGCAGGTGCATTTCGCCCTGGCCCCAGATCACTACTTCGTGGCTCTCGGCGTTGTGCACCACGGTGAGCGAGGGATCTTCTTCGGTGAGCTTGGTGAAGGCCGGCCCGAGCTTGACGTCGTCCTTGCGCTCCTTGGCCTGCACGGCGATGGCCAGCACCGGCGCATAGGGCTTGCTGTCCACAAGCGCCGCATGCGGCTGCTTGCCGGATGAAAGCGTGTCACCGGTCTTGGCATTGTCGAGCTTGCCGAAGGCGACAGTCTCTCCGCTCGTTGCCTGCCCACGCTTTTCGAAGTACGGCCCCATCAGCTTGAACACGCCGGAGACGCGACCGGCATCGCCCGACGGCGTCGTCAGCGTGGTGCCGTCGCCAGCCTGACCGGCGAGCAACCGCGCGATCGACATTTTCCCGCCGTGGGTCGTATGGAATGTCTTGAGCACCAGCGCCACCGCATCGGCTCCGGCCTTGACACCCAGCCGTTGCGCCGTTTCGGCGGCAGCGGGCGCTTCGTGGCGCAACGCCTTCAGCAACCGCAGCACGCCATTGGTGCGGGTGGCGACGCCGAGCAGGACCGGGCACACGATGCGGTCGCGCAATTCCTTGGCGAGATCGTCGAACACCTTGTCGCGCGGCGGCTCTATGTCTTCGAGCAATTGCTCCATCAGCTGGTCGTCATGATCGGCCAGTGTCTCCAGCATGGTGAAGCGCGCTTCTTTTTTGCGGTCGAGATCTTCGCCCTTGAGCTCGATGATCTCCGACGGCGCGTGCTCCTTGTAGACATAGGCGCGCTCGAGCGCGAGATCGACGAAGCCGGAAATGATGTCGCCGTTCCAGATCGGGATTTGGCGCAAAAGCAGCGGTGCGCGTGATGCCGGCTGCAGCAATTTGATGGTCTCGCGTACGCGCTTGTCGGCCTTGTCGATCTTGTTGAGGAAGAGAAAGTGCGGAATGTTCTGGTCTTCCAGCTCGCGCAGGATCAGCTGGAGCTGCGGGACCTTCTTCTCGTCCGCCTCGCAAACGACGACCGCGGCATCGACCGCCGGCAGTACGCTGCGCATATCCTGGATGAATTCTACGGAACCTGGGCAGTCGATGAACATGTAGTTGTCGCCCATGAAACTGGTGGTGGCGAAGGTCGCCTCGACACTCATTTTGTGTTGGCGCGCCTCCTTGCTGGCGTCACCTACCGAGGTACCCGCGTCAACGCTGCCCTGGCGCTGAACCGCGCCGGTGCGGGCAAGGATCGCTTCCAACAATGTGGTTTTGCCGCTTTGGAATGGGCCCACCAGCGCGATGCACCGGGGACCCAAATTCCTTGTGCCGTTGGGACCTGTGCCGTCTTGTCCCATAACTGCCTCCTTGCCGGCCGGGAGGTCGGACCTGGTTTCCCGGCCCTGTAACATCATCGTCTCAGGCCGCAGCGAGGCTGGCAAGGGCAGAGATTCACCGGTGCGGAAAAATTGCTACTTGACGAAGCTCAGGTCGACGACGGCGCGGGCATCGATAGTCTTGTCGATCAGTCCCTGCGATTTGTACCAGGCGATCTGGCGGCCGATGTCGGCAATATCGAGTCGCCCCTGCGGGTCGATGTAATAGGCGCCCAATTCAACCGCCGCAGCCGCATCGAGGCCGCGGTCGGGATAGACATAACGCGCGATCGTTGCTGCCGCTTCTTTCGACTTGATGTCGGACGTCCGTTTCGAGTTGCGATACTTGCGCAACAGCGCGGCCGCGTAGTCCGCAGCGCCGCGGCGATAGGCTTGCACGAATTTTTCGACGACGGGACGCCGTGTTTCCATCATTTTTTTCGAAACGAACAGCGCGCCCAGCTGCTGCTCATCCAGTTCCGAATACCAACCGAGAAACCTGGCCTGGTTCGCAATCAGCAGCTCGCGCGCGTAAAGCGACGGCATGATCGCCGCGTCGACCTGATCGGTGCCGACCGCCCGCGCAATGGCGTCGAGCGTCCCAAGCGGCTTTACGGTAATGCGGCTCATATCGACGTGCTTCATGCGCGCGATCTGCGCGAGCTGGTAATGAGAGATTGAGCCAAGCGCATCGATGCCGATCGTCTTGCCGGCTAAGTTGTCGAATTTGCGCAAGCCTTTTGAACAGCCCAGGCCCGAGGCGATGATCTGGTTTCCCTCGTAATCGCTTCTCGCGGGCCTGCGCGGCTATCGCCTTGATCAGACCCTTGCCGGCGTAAAACGGGCAAGACCGAAGTCGGTCGCACTGGAGGCGAGCGTTTCAGAAACGGCCTGTTCGGAGTCGTAGGCGGTCATCGCGAGTTGGATGCCTTCCACCTTGAGTAGCCTTGCGCCGCGGCCATGAACAGCGCGCCGTTTTCGGTCAGCCGCTGCGTGCCGATGACGACGCGCTCCTGCGCATTTGCGGAGAAGGACAGATTGGAAATAAAAATAAAAATCGCAACCGTGAGTCGAATCATGCCCACCTTAGCGGAGCCGTGCATAAGGGAAAGTGAATCGGGTCCGGTATCAAGTGTCGCGCGCTTGTCATGCGCGGGCTTGACCCGCGCATCCATGATGACTCGCAGCACGCAGAAAACTTACAAAGCCTGCTTTTTTTGGGAAATTGTCATGGATTGCAACAGAACGCGGGCTTGCCCGAGTTCTGCATTAATTACCTGCTGCAAGTCGGGTAAACCCGACTTGCAGTGTCAAGGCCGGCAATGACAGCGGATGGCGTACAGACGCCCTATTACTTCAAATTACCGCAGAAGCGCTGAATGCGGCGGCAGGCCTCTTCCAGGTCCTCGGTCTTGGTCGCATAGGAAATACGGAATGCGGGCCCGAGCCCGAACGCCGTTCCCTGCACCACGGCGACACCCTCGGCTTCGAGCAACTCGGTGACGAAGTCCTCGTCGGTTGCGAGCTTCTTCCCGGTTGGCGCGGTCTTGCCCATGGTGCCGGCGCATGACGGATAGACATAGAACGCGCCCTCCGGCGTCGGGCACTTGATGCCGTTGGCTTGGTTGAGCATCGACACGACGAGGTCGCGCCGCTCCTTGAAAATCTTGTTGTGCTTGGCGATGAAATCCTGCGGCCCGTTCAGCGCTTCCACCGCGGCGTATTGCGACACCGCCGCCGGATTTGACGTCGACTGCGACTGGATCATTGCCATCGCCTTGATCAATGGCTCCGGGCCGCCGGCGTAGCCAATGCGCCAGCCAGTCATGCAATAGGCCTTTGAGCAGCCGTTGATCGTGAGCGTGCGCGGATAGAGCGACGGCTCCACCTGCGCCGGCGTCGTGAACACGAAGTCGTCGTAGACGAGATGCTCGTACATGTCGTCGGTCATCACGTGCACGTGCGGATGCTTCACCAGCACGTCGGTGAGCGACTTCAGCTCGGCGCGCGTATAGGCGGCGCCGCTCGGATTGGAGGGCGAGTTGAGCAACACCCACTTGGTCTTCGGCGTGATCGCGCGCTCGAGCTGCTGCGCGGTCATCTTGAAGCCGCTCGCCATCGTGGTCGCGACCTCGACCGGTTCGCCGCCGGCGAGCAGCACCATGTCGGGATAGCTGACCCAATACGGCGCCGGGATGATCACCTCGTCGCCAGGATTCAGCGTCGCCACGAATGCGTTGTACAGCACCTGCTTGCCGCCGGTGCCGACCGTGACCTGGCTCGCTTTGTAGTCGAGGCCGTTCTCGCGCTTGAACTTCTTGACGATGGCGTCTTTGAGCTCGGCAATGCCGTCGACATTCGTGTACTTCGACGCCTTGCCGCTCTTGATCGCCTTGATCGCCGCCTCCTTGATATTATCCGGCGTGTCGAAGTCCGGCTCGCCGGCGCCAAGCCCGATGACATTGCGGCCGGCCAGTTTGAGCGCGCGCGCCTTATCCGTGACGGCGATGGTCGCCGACGGCTTGATGCGCTTGAGCTGCTCCGCGAGGAAGGCCATCGAAACACCCCGATCCATGCCGCGGTTTGTGCGGCGCCCCTGTCGTAATGCGGGCTCACGAGTCCAGCAAGTGGCGATTTGGTGAAGAAATTCGATGGGTTCAATCGCCCGCCGCGATTGATCCGGGACCCCGACGAAACCCCTGTCCGGCGCGCATTCTTACGCTTTAATCGACGCGATTAACCGGCGGGCAACCGCACCATGTTTAGTTGCCCTCTAACCCAAGGCGCGCAGGGAAGCACTCATGATCGGGCATGCGGCGGGAATACGCCGGCTGGACGGCATCATCTGGGCGATCATCGTCGCCCTCGCCGTCACCATACTGATGGCCCCGCTCGCATCGAACTTCCAGCTCATGGGGCGGTCATTCCTGATGGCCGGTGGCGCCACCGCCCTCTTCCAGACGCATCGGCCCGATCCGCGGTTGGCAAGCGCGCTTGGTGGAACCGCCCAGATCGTGGCATTCGCCGCTGTCGGCGCACCGTTCTCTTATGTTGCCGCAAGCTTCGACTTGCCGTTGCGCGATGCCTGGTTCGATGCCGCCGACCGCGCGCTCGGGCTTGACTGGTCGGCGTTGCTCAACTGGATGGATGCGCACGCCAACCTGCATCCGCTGTTCAGGCTTATCTATCTAAGTTTGTTACCGCAAACCGTCATTGTGGTGCTTGCGCTCGCGCTCGCAGGAAGGCTCGCATGGATGAGGGTCTTCGTGCTGGCCTTCATGATTTCGGCCATCGTCACCATTGTCATCGCCGTAGTGCCCGCACAAGGCGTGTGGGGGTTCCACAAGCTAACGCCCGCCGCCTATCCCGACATCGTGCCAGCAACGCAGGAATTTCATTTGCCGATCTTCCTCGGACTGCGCGATGGCTCGTTCCGGCAACTGATGGGGATGGGCTCGCAAGGTATCGTTACCTTCCCCAGCTTGCACGCTGCGCTTGCCCTCATCCTTACGGTGGGCATGTGGCCGATCCCGGTACTTCGCTGGATCGCAACGGCGATCAATACGTTGATGCTGGTTTCCATTCCGATCGATGGCGGCCACTACTTCATCGACGTTCCGGCCGGGCTCGCGATCGCATTGCTCTCGATTATGGCCGCCAGGCGCATTGCGGCGCACGCACATCAGCCGCGTGCGCAAGTCGTGGCAGGCAAAATCGGCCTCGTTCCCGGCAACTAGGCTTCGGCGATTCTGCCGGTAGACTGCTCCCAAAAGGCCCCCAAGACGGGCCAATTGGATCGGGAGAGCACCAACTGAGCAGCTCAAGCCTTTCGACGAGCAGGGCTACGTCTTCTTTCCGAACTGCTTTTCGGAAGAGGAGATCGCGCTATTGCGTGTTCCACGGCAATCACCGAATAGAAGAATTCTATTGCGCCGCCACCCGATGGGCACGCGCATACTCGACGAGTGCGTCGTCGACGACCGGCTCGATCGGCATGAAGTCGCGGTGCGCGATCCATTCCGGACGTGAACTTGGTGACGTGCTTAGCGACCGCGCAGAGTGTCAGATAGACGATCTTGCGCGGATAGGGTGTGATGTTGGGCGGCGAGGCGTGCACCAGATTGCCGTGGAACACGCAATAGCGCGATCTCCTCTTCCGAAAAGCAGTTCGGAAAGAAGACGTAGCCCTGCTCGT
>DATGDN010000168.1:0-1816 GCA_035310865.1 Pseudolabrys sp.
CGCGCCGCCGCCGCTGGCCGCCCCCTGGCGCTACTGCTCATCGACATCGATCAAGGCCTTCAATGACCGTTACGGTCATGCCGCCGGCGACACGATTCTCAAGCGCATCGTGCTCGATGTGATGGCAACCACGCGGATGTCTGATTTCACCTATCGTTTCGGCGGCGAGGAATTCGTCGTTATTGCAGACGGTCTCAATGTCGACGATGCATGGGCGCTGGCCGAGCGCATGCGCCGCCGCGTTGCCAGCTCCGGCGGCGGCGAGGAGGATGCGCGCCTGACGGTCAGCATCGGCATCGCCAATTGCACGCGCGATGGCAGAGACTACGAAACGCTATTTGATGTTGCCGACAAGCGGCTCTACGAGGCGAAAGCTGCGGGCCGCAATCGTGTGGTCGGCGGCGAGAAGGGCGTGCGCCTCGTCCACTCCGGCTGAATCCGGCCCCTTGATGTTGCTTGGCCAAGCAGGCCAAGCTTGCGCCCTCAGACAAATAACTGCAGGGCGTGTCCATGCGATATCAGCTGTTCTACTGGCCGGAAATCCAGGGCCGAGGTGAATTCGTGCGGCTTGCGCTCGAAGACGCGGGCGCCGCCTATGACGACGTGGCGCGCAAGTCCGGCGGCATGGTTCGGATGATGGCGATGATGAATGGCCGCGACAAGCATCCGCCGTTCGCGCCGCCCTTTCTGAAAGCGGGCAAGCTAGTGATCGCACAGGTCGCCAATATCCTTTTTTATCTCGGGCCACGCTTAAAGCTGAGCCCGCGCGATGAGGCAGGTCGGCTGTGGGTTCACCAGTTGCAGCTCACGGCCACGGATTTCGTGAAGGAGATTCACGATACGCATCACCCGGTTGGCTCCGGACTCTACTACGAGGATCAGAAGCCGGAAGCGAAGCGCTATACCGGAAATTTCCTTGACGAACGCGCCCCGAAATACCTGGAGTATTTCGAGACAATCCTGAAGAAGAGCGGGGGGCCTTACCTGCTCGGCCGCAAAGCGACCTACATCGACCTTTCGGCGTTCCAGTTGATCGAAGGACTGCGTTACGCCTTCCCGTCTGCGGTGAAACGCATTGAGCGCGAGGTTCCGGGTCTAGTTGCCGTCCGCGACAAGGTGGCAGCGCGGCCCGGCATCAAGGCTTATCTTTCATCGCCGCGCCGGATTGCATTCAACGAGATGGGAATTTTCCGGCACTATCCCGAGTTGGATCGCTGATCAACCGCGTTGCTAGCCTTGCGCGGCAAGCGTCTTGCCGACGGCGGTCACCGGCTTGGCCGATACAAGTGTAAAGGCGATGATGCAGGGCTCGGTGCCCTTGTTGATCCAGTTGTGGATCGCGCCGCGTTGCACCAGCACATCGCCGGCCTTCAGGTGGACGGTCGAACCGTCGAGATCCATGTCGATCTCCCCGGACATCACGACTGCATAGTCGATCGAATCGGTACGATGATTTCGCGGCGCCACGCCGGGACCGAAACTGACAATGCGGAATACCGTCCCATTGGGGATAGTTGTGCCGATCTTCTTGCCGGACGGGTCGATATCGCCGTCGTTGTTGACCGGAAAGCCCTCGCTTGACCAGATCACGCTGTAAAGCGCGCCCGGGCGTTGCGACGCGACGTTCTTGACGGTCTCGTCGATCAACACTTTGGCGCGGCCCTGATCGTCGTGTCCGGTGACGACGCGGCGGATGTTCATGCTCATGGACGTCCTCCTTGATCTTGCGAACTACAAAGACTCATCGGCGGGCAGGGGTTTTTTGCTGGTCTCGTGCCACAGCAGGAATAGGCCGGAGCCCACCACGATCGCCGAA
>DATGDN010000169.1:0-5659 GCA_035310865.1 Pseudolabrys sp.
AAAGCTGTCCTTTCCGAAAATCGCAATTGCGCCGAATGCTCTCTGCCTATGCGGCTTATTACAATCAAACGCGTCCGCATCCGGATCTCAGCCGGCACCGCTGGCCGGCCCGGACGAGACCGCGATTTCCAGCGCCAGTAACATCGGAACCCTGCGCGATGCCAGCGAACGACGGTATCAGGCCGAACGATGGCGAGCGCCGCGCGGGTCTTCGGAAACAGCTGGCAGACCCAACCCAGAACCATCCTGTCGACGACCAGAAATGGCACCCGACTGGGCCTGCCCCGTCGCAGCACGATGATCTGTTGCCGCAACACGAGAATCTCGCCTTCCAACGCTGCGCGCGGCCGGAATAGATCGACGACAATCCCAAAAATTATTCTGCAAAGATCCAACATCCCGCAGAAGATCATCCGATTCTGCGTCTCTCGCCAACTGCATGGAATATACGACAGGTACAGGACAATTGATCCATCTCAAGGCGGAAATCGTTGGTTATTTTACCTAAGCAGCCAGCCTGCGATTCCAAGCTAGGAAACCATCATGTTCCAAGTGCGCTTCCATGGCCGCGGTGGGCAGGGCGTGGTGACGGCGGCGGAACTTCTCTCGGTTGCCGCGTTTTTGGAGCAGCGACACGCACAGGCGTTTCCCAGCTTCGGCTCTGAGCGCACCGGCGCGCCGGTGGTGTCGTTCTGCCGCATCAATGATAAGGAAATTCGGCTACGGGAACCGATCCTCGAACCCGATGCCCTGATCGTGCAGGATCCAACGCTTTTAAAGGCGATCGACGTTTTTCGGGGTTTGAAGTCAACCGGC
This sequence comes from Pseudolabrys sp., assembly GCA_035310865.1. Taxonomy (GTDB): domain Bacteria; phylum Pseudomonadota; class Alphaproteobacteria; order Rhizobiales; family Xanthobacteraceae; genus Pseudolabrys. The sequence continues at coordinate 817 of DATGDN010000169.1, forward strand.
TATCTGCTCGTCAACAGCAATCGCAACCTGACCGATCTCCATCTCGACTCGGTCATCAATCAACTTCCCGCGGGGCACGTTCTGGCCGTGCCGGCATCAGAGCTGGCGCTCAAGTATGTCGGTCGCCCGCTTCCCAATGCCGCGCTACTTGGCGCGTTCGCCCGCCTTACCAGCATCGTCCAATTTAAATCGGTTGCCGCCGCAATCCGTGACGCGTTCGGTAAAAAGATTGCGGAGGCGAATGTGGCCGCCGCGACCGCAGCCTATGACGTCGTCGTTAATGCAAACGTGGCCGCTTGAAGGTTCAGCGCCATGCTCAAACAAATCGAAGGCTCCCGCGCGATGGCCGAGGCGATCGGGCTATGCCGTCCCGAGGTCATTTGCGCCTATCCAATCACACCGCAGACCCACATCGTCGAGGGCCTCGGCGAGATGGTGCGGACTGGTGAAATCACCAAATGCGAATTCATTAATGTCGAATCCGAATTTGCCGCCCTGTCGGTTGCCATCGGTGCTTCGGCAGCCGGCGCGCGAGCCTATACCGCGACCGCAAGTCAGGGCCTGCTTTACATGGCGGAGGCCGTCTACAGCGCCTCTGGATTGGGGCTGCCGATCGTAATGACGATCGGTAACCGTGCGATCGGGGCGCCGATCAATATCTGGAACGATCATTCTGATGCGATGTCGATGAGCGACGCCGGTTGGATGCAGCTGTTCGCGGAGACCAACCAGGAGGCCGCCGACCTGCACATCCAGGCCTTCCATCTGGCCGAGGAATTGTCGATGCCGGTGATGGTCTGCGTCGACGGGTTCATCCTTACTCACGCGGTCGAACAGGTCGAGATTCCCGATCAAGCCGATGTCGACGCCTATCTCCCGCCCTATGACCCGGTGCAAGTGCTCGATCCGGCCGATCCGATTTCGATCGGCGCGATGGTCGGACCAGACGCCTTCACCGAGGTTCGCTATCTACAACACTACAAACAGACCTTGGCGTTGCGGCTGATTCCGGAATTTGCCGCCGAATTCAAGACGCGGTTCGGACGGGACAGCGGTGGTCTGCTGCGGTCCTATCGCGCCGATGATGCCGAATTGATCGTCGTCGCCATGGGTTCGGTGAACGGCACCATCAAGGACACGATCGATGAGATGCGCGCCGACGGCCTGTCCGTCGGCCTCGTCACACTGGTGTCGTTCCGCCCGTTTCCGACTGCTGCGCTGCGTGAGAAGCTGGTTAGTGCACGTAACGTTGTTGTCATTGAGAAGAGCTTGGCGGTCGGTATGGGCGGACCGCTCGCCAATAACGTCGATCTCGCCCTGCGCAATGTGACGGCAGCGCCGCGCGTGCATTCGGTTATAGCGGGGCTCGGCGGGCGACCGATCACCCGGGAGTCCATACGCCGCGTGCTGCGCCGCACACTATTGCAACCATGGGAGGGTTCGCATTTCCTCGATCTCAATGAGGAAATCGTGGCCAAGGAACTGCATTACGTTCGCAAGGTGCGGCGCTCCGGTCCTACGGCTGAAAACCTCCTACGTCGCCTCGGCCAAGTCGCCGAGAAAGCCACAATATAAGGAGGATGCAGTGAACGATCGCACAACAATGCTAGATGCGACGCAGAAGCTGCACTTCTATCAAAAGGGCACCTTCACAGTCGGCAACCGCCTCGTTTCGGATCAACAACGTTCGGTGCAAGCCTCGATCGACCGCTCCAATGCGCTCACCTGCGGTCATCGCGCGTGCCAAGGCTGCGGCGAGGCGCTGGGTGCGCGCTACGCCATGGACGCCGCGATACGTGCGACCGGTGGCAACGTGATCGCCGTCAACGCCACCGGCTGCCTAGAAGTCTTCACCACGCCCTATCCGGAAACCTCGTGGCAGACCCCGTGGTTGCATTCGTTGTTTGGCAATGCAGCTGCTGTTGCGACCGGCGTCGCCGCCGCTATGCGCGTGAAAGGAAGGCCCCAAGTGCGCGCGATCGCTCAAGGCGGCGATGGCGGCACCACCGATATTGGCTTCGCCTGTCTGTCCGGCATGTTCGAGCGCAACGATGATGTTCTTTACATCTGCTACGACAACGAAGGTTACATGAACACTGGCGTGCAGCGCTCGTCGGCGACACCGCCGGCGGCACGCACCGCGACGACGCCGGCCATGGGTCCGGAGCCGGGAAACGTTTTCGGCACCGGCAAGAGCGTACCGAAGATCGCTGTGGCCCATGGCATTCCCTATGTCGCCACCGCCACGGTCGCCGACCTGCACGACCTCGAGCGCAAGGTGGCGAAGGCGATGGGCATTTATGGGGCGCGCTATCTGCATATCCATGTGCCTTGTCCGCTCGGCTGGGGCTCGGCTTCGCAGGATACGATCCGTTTGGCACGGCTCGCGGTCGAATGCGGACTGTTTCCGGTATTCGAGGCCGAACATGGTGTTGTCACCGGCAGTCGGAAGATCCGGCGCCGCGTTCCGGTCGATGACTACTTGAAGCTCCAGCGGCGCTTCGCCCACCTTTTCAGCACGGAAGAAGGGCGAGAGCGCATTAGTCGATTACAGGGTTTGGCCGACCGCAATATCTCCGAATACCGGCTACTCGATCTGGAGGGGGGCGCCTAATGGAACATCCCTTCGCAATCAGTCTCGATGTCGGATCCAGCCTCGCTAACCTAACCGGGTCGTGGCGCACCTCGCGGCCGGTCTATGTCGATCGTATGCCGCCCTGCAATAATGCATGCCCGGCCGGCGAGAACATCCAGGCTTGGCTCTATCACGCCGAGTCCGGTGATTACGAAAGCGCGTGGCGCACCTTGACGGTCGACAATCCGTTGCCGGCGGTGATGGGCAGGGTCTGCTATCACCGCTGCGAAAATGCCTGCAATCGTGCACAACTCGACGAAGCGGTCGGCATCAATTCGGTCGAGCGCTTCCTCGGGGACGAGGCGATCCGCAAGGGCTGGCAATTTGCGTCGCCGCAAGCCGACAGCGGCAAGCGCGTGCTGGTGGTTGGCGCGGGCCCTTCCGGCTTGTCCGCCGCGTATCATCTGCGGCGGCGGGGTCATACGGTCGAGATCCAGGAAGCCGGCCCGTTCGCCGGCGGCATGATGCGTTTCGGGATTCCAAAATATCGCCTGCCACGCGACGTCCTCGATGCGGAGATCAATCGAATTATCGACCTGGGCGTAGTGCTGAAGCTCAATACTAAGGTCGATCGCATCGTCGAAAGCATGTGGGCCGGCCGCTTCGATGCAGCGTTTCTTGCCGTCGGCGCCCATATTGGTAAGCGCACTTTTATTCCCGCCGGCTCGGCCTCGAAGATCCTTGATGCCGTCACTTTGCTGCGATCTATGGAAGGTGAAGACAGGCCGTTGCTCGGCCGGCGTGTCGTTGTGTACGGCGGCGGCAACACCGCGCTAGATGCAGCTCGCACCGCCAAGCGGCTGGGCGCAACCGAAGCCATTATCGTCTATCGCCGGACTCGTGATCGCATGCCGGCGCACGATTTCGAGGTCGAAGAGGCCTTGCAAGAAGGCATCATGATGAAATGGCTCTCTACCATCAAACGTATGGACGAAGGGGTGGTCACAGTCGAAAAAATGCGGCTCGATGAAACCGGCTTCCCGCAACCGACTGGCGAGTTCGAGACGCTGGAGACCGACACATTGGTGCTGGCGCTCGGCCAGGATGTTGACCTGTCGCTGCTCGAGGGCGTGCCGGGGCTGGAGATCAAAGACGGCGTTGTGCAAGTCGCCTCCAACATGATGACCGGTTTTGCCGGCATTTTCGCCGGCGGCGACATGGTCCCCTCCGAGCGTACGGTTACAGTAGCGGTCGGCCACGGTAAGAAGGCAGCACGCCATATCGACGCGTGGCTGCGCGGCGCCGTGCATGCGGCAGCAGAGAAGCATGAGCTGGCAAGCTTCGACAAGCTCAATGGCTGGTATTACGCCGATGCGCCGAAGACGGTGCGGCCGATGCTCGAAGCTGCTCGCCGGCAAAGCACGTTCGAAGAGGTGCAAGGCGGGCTCGACGAAACCAATGCACTCTATGAGGCTCGCCGCTGCCTGTCGTGCGGCAATTGTTTCGAATGCGACAACTGCTATGGCGTCTGTCCGGACAACGCGGTGATCAAGCTTGGACCGAGCCAGCGCTTCCGCTTCAACTACGACTACTGCAAGGGTTGTGGTGTGTGTGCGCAGGAATGCCCGTGCGGCGCCATCGCCATGGTACCGGAGGAGATTTAATAGACGTCACATATTTTTGTGACACTTGATTCAAGTCAATGCGCGGGTAAACGGTTTTCGGCGTGATTTTCACTCAGGAATCGCAGGAGGATCTGATGCCAATCGCCAATCCTCGCACAACTGTAAAATCGATGACGTCTGACGGATTGCTCGACTGTCGGATGGCTATGCTAGGTCTCGATTTCGACGCGATCGAAAGTGTCGGGGGCGATAGTTTTGACGAGATCAGACGACGCTGCACGAGTTGCGGCTATCGCGAAGCCTGTGCAGTGGACTTGAAGCGCGATCCCAACAATCCAGTATGGGAAACTTACTGTCCAAACTCGGGCGCGCTGATTGCGCTCGCTCAGGCGCGGTGGGCCGGTATTGAGTAGAAATCGCCGGCGAGTCGGTTTCGATGGCTCGTTGATGGATACAACCAAGCTGTTGACCAATATTGTGCCTGTCGTAAATCAAATCCGGAAATGATGATGCAGCCCTACGGGCGCATTCTTATCTAAGGACAAACGCGTGCGTATATCATTGTAATATTTCATAGTAGTCGGTGCTACGTGATAGTCTTTCTAGCCGTGACCTGGCAACACGCCGGAATTGCTCATCGGCT
>DATGDN010000170.1:0-3908 GCA_035310865.1 Pseudolabrys sp.
GAGCGCAAAGCAGAGATATCCATGCGCGGCGGCGAAGTTCGGATTGAGATCGAGTGCATGCTGGAATTCATCAACCGCCGCATCGGTTTGCCGCCGTGCAAGGGCCACGTAGCCGAGCGCGAGATGCGCCCATGGATCGCGGTCGTCGAGTTCCGCCGCGTGCGCTGCAATGGCTGCTGGTTCGTTGACTTCTGGCTCCATCGAGATCCATCCGACCTGACGTCAAACCAATAGCGCAAAAGCCATCATGCTGTGTGCTGGGGCGTAGTCGGGGTAGCGCACAACCGCCCGTTTGAGAATGGTAATCGCTACTTCGCTATCGTGCTTGGTCAACCGCCAAAACAGAGAGTTCGCTTGCATTACCATGTCCCAGGCATCGAGGTCCTCAGGCGAGCGGTGTTGTGAGCGAATGCCTTCGGCCTCGAGCAGATTTGGCTCTATAGCAGCGACAGCTTTCTTAGTGATCTCATCCTGCAACGCGAAGACATCAGTCAGCTCGCCGTCATAATGATCGGCCCAGATGTGATTGCCGGTCGCTGCGTCGATGAGCTGCGCCGTGATGCGCACACGATTGCCACCTTTGCGCACGCTTCCTTCCAGTACATACCGCACACCCAGTTCGCGCGAGACGCGTTTCACGTCGACGGCCTTGCCCTTGTAGGTAAATGACGAATTGCGAGCGATGACGAATAACCAGCGCAGCTTCGATAGTCCCGTGATTATGTCCTCAGAAATGCCGTCAGCGAAGTATTCCTGCTCGGGATCGCCGCTCATGTTAGCGAACGGTAAAACGGCGATTGAGGGCCTATTGCCAGTCGATGGTTCGGTCTTGGCCGCAGCTACGGCGGATTTGACGGTGGCTGCCGCAGCGCTTTCGGTGAGGGAGATCCGGTAGATGCCGATCGGCCGTGCGATGTTCTTGACCGTCTGCTCGCCCATATCCTCGAAGCTGAAGCTGAGCTTATCGCGGACCTGGTCGTGCACTACGCTTGAAACCCTGATGCCACCGGGATCGGCCAGCGCTTCCAAGCGTGCCGCTACGTTGACGCCGTCGCCGAAGATATCATCCGCATCGATAATGATATCACCGATATTGATGCCGATGCGGAACTAGATGCGCTTGTCCGCCGGCACGCCGACATTGCGCTCGGCCATGCTGCGCTGAATATCGACGGCGCAACGTCAACGTACGGCGTCGACGACACTGACGAATTCCACCAGCATTCCATCGCCGGTCGTCTTGACGATATGACCGCGGTGCTCAGTGATCTTGGGATCGATCAGTTCCTTCCGATGCGCCTTTAACCGGTGCAGCGTACCTTCCTCATCAACACCCATCAGCCGGCTGTAACCAGCGACGTCGCCCGCGAAAATTGCCGCGAGCCTGCGCTCAACGTGATCCTCGGCCATGCCGGTTTCCTCGCCGGGGCTACTCCCGATGAGCGGTATCGGCGTATTCCAGAAACCTCCAATTCGAAGCTCGATCTATGATCTGGATCAAAGCGGCAGTCTTAATTGCGGTCCCGACCGCAGGAGCGCATTTGCGCTGTGCCGCGAATTATAAGGTTAGCCGACGTGGTCTCTAGCGCGCGCAGGCAATGTCCGCTTCGGGTCAAAAGCAGACATTTGCGCCGCAATAAGTCATGTCTGCTTTACACCCGAAAGCGGACATACCTCGCTCGGGACACAGCGCCGAGTGGGTTTGCCCCTCCATTGACGAACGGCCGATAGCCGCCGCACGATTATCCTAGCAAAATGAACGCTCGGCCTACGGGGAGGAGCTGCCATGCTGAAATTATCACGCCGTGATTTCCTGATTTCGTCAAGTGCGCTTGCGCTCACTGCCACCACGCCGGCGCGCGGCGCGATGGGACCGAACGACAAGTTCGATCTCATCATCAAAGGCGGCGATGTACTCGACCCGAGCCAAACGCTGCGCGGCAAACGCGATATCGGTATCCGTTTCGGGAAAATCGAGGCTGTCGAAGCCGACATTCCGGCGGCTCGCGCCCTGCGCGTGCTCAACGCTGACGGGAAGCTGGTGACGCCAGGTCTCGTCGACCTGCATTGCCATGTTTATCCATATGGCTCCGCTATCGGCATTCCGGCGGACGAATTGATACCACAGCAATGCACGACAACCTGTGTATCGGCAGGCGACGCGGGCGCTAACAACTTTGCCGCGTTCCGCCGTCACATCGTTGGGCAGACGCGCACGCGCCTCTACGCCTTTGTGCACATTGCCAACATTGGTTTGGCAGGCTTTCCGATCGCCGAGCTCTATAATATCGATTTCGCGCAGACCGATACAGCGGCTAAAGCCATTGCCGAGAATTCCGATATCGTGCTTGGCGCGAAAGTACGCATGTCGGAAAACGTCATTGCCAAGCACGGGGTCGAGCCGCTTAAACGCGCAATTGCAGCGTGTGAGCAGGCGGGCGACGGTATGAAGGTGATGTGCCACATTGGCGGCGTCGAGACGCGCCAGCTGATGTCGCAAATCCTCGACCTGTTACGACCGGGCGACATTCTCACGCACTGCTATTCGGGTTTTCCAAATCTCGGGGGCGACTTCACTAATATCGTTCAGGACGGCAAACTGCTTCCCGCCGCGCTCGCTGCAAAACAGCGCGGTGTCATCTTCGATATTGGTCACGGAGGTGGCAGTTTCGACTACACCGTCGCGGAGGCAGCGATTTCGCAGGGTACGCCGCCCGACACGATTTCCTCGGACATTCACGTGTTCTCCGGGAATTCGCCGGGCATGCCATATCTAACCTGGGTAATGTCGAAGTTTATGGGTCTCGGATTTACGCTCGAGCAGGTTGTCGCGATGGCGACGATCAATCCGGCGAAAGTAATCAATCGCGCGCCAAAGCTCGGTACGCTTCAGGTGGGCGCGCCGGGCGACGTAGCGATTATGGAATTAGTCGAAGGACCGGTGTCGTTCGTCGACACACGCAATAACAAGCGTGATGGAAAGGCGTATCTGAAGCCGGTGCAGACAGTAACAGCGGGCGTGCCATTCGGGCGGCCGTACAACGCGCCCTTCGCAGTGCGCTGACCGCGACGGATGTCAGAGTGGGTCTAGGTCGGTGACTGCGTTTCGGGTCATCAACAGGCATTACAAATGTCCGCTTTACCCCCGAAAGCGGACATGTGCGGTGCAATCGCCGATGTCCGCTTTGGGCAGTAAGCGGACATCAGGACGTATCAATTGCGCCACGTCGGCTTGGGCGAGCAGCATGGGTGGCACGGCCGAGCGCTTTACCTCCATATGCAGACATTCATCAGCACGATGGGCGTTGGTGATCGCGGATGTCGACGGCAATTTTGGCCCCAAAACCAGCCTTACGTCGAATGCGGACGGACTAGCACAAAAAATCTCGACGCTATGTTACTAGCACAAAAAATCTCGACGCTATGTTGTAAATTGCGAAACTAAGGGTCACGATTGCGGTTAGGGTACTTCGGGGGGCGTCCATGATTACCATTCCCGAACTGGCGGCGGAGGCCTTGGGGTCTCATCTTGCCGAGCGCATGAGGCGCCGGTTTGGCTCGACAGACGGGGATTTAATAGAACGCGTCCAGTCGGCTGCCCGACTTGCCCTCGACTGTATCGGCAACAGTGACGCGCTCTATCACAACGTCGAGCACACAATGCTGGTCACGCTCGTCGGCTACGATATTTTGAGAGGACGACAGCTCTTAATTGAGACGAGCGCCAGCGATTACGCGCACCTTATCTTCGCTTGTCTGTTTCACGACATTGGTTACGTTCGTGGTATTCTCAAGGGCGATAGCGCCGACGGCTACATTGTTGACGCCAAAGGCAACAAGGCCGAGCTGCCGCGCGGCTCGTCCGACGCCGCGCTAATGCCGTATCACGTCGACCGGTCAAAGCTGTT
>DATGDN010000171.1:0-5567 GCA_035310865.1 Pseudolabrys sp.
TGAATTATTCGACCAACTTCCCGTCAATCAAGGACCAGGTCTCGCCGCAGGAATGGCAGGCGCGACTGGATCTTGCCGCCTGTTACCGCCTGGTCGATGTCTATGGGATGACCGACCTCATCTACAACCATATTACGGCGCGCATTCCGGGTGAGAACGACCTGCTGCTGATCAATCTCTATGGTCTGCTTTACAAGGAAATCACGGCCTCCAGCCTGGTGAAAATTCACGTCGATGGCGAAATTGTATGGAAGCCGGATACAGACTACGACATCAACAAGTCCGGATACGTTATCCATGGAGCCATTCACAAGGCGCGCCCGGATGTGACGTGCGTGCTGCACACGCATACGCGCGCCGGCATCGCAGTCGCCGGCATGAAATGCGGTCTGTTGCCGCTCTCGCAAACCTCGATCCGCTTCGTCGGCCACATCGGCTATCACGATTACGAGGGCCCTGCGGTCGAGCTTGACGAGCGCGAACGTTTGGTGCGCGATCTCGGCCCGCACGACGCATTGATCATGCGCAATCATGGGCTTTTGACCTGCGGCGCCAGCGTTCAACAAGCGTTCAACACCATGTATCAGCTGGAGCTGTCCTGCCGCTCCCAGGTCGATGCGATGGCCGCGCGCACCGAGCTCACGATGCCCGGCGAGAATGTGCTCGCGCATACAGCACATATGTATCAGCCTGGTACGCGTCGGCCTTACGGCATTCTGGAATGGCCGGCCATGCTGCGTCGGCTCGATGCGGAGCAGAAGAACACCGATTACCCGCCGTACTGGCACTGACCAACGGCAATATCCGGGGGAGACAATGCGAATAGTGCTGTCACGATTGCTCGCAGCCGCCTTGCTGGTCTTGACGCTCGCGCCGATCGCATTGGCCGACGATTATCCGAGCCGCCCGGTTCGATTGATCGTTCCGTTCCCGCCCGGCGGCAGCAACGACGTCGTGGGGCGCTTGGTCGCACAGCAACTGAGCAATCAACTAGGCCAGCAGGTCTTTGTGGACAATCGCGGCGGCGCCGGCGGGGTCATCGGCACCGAGGCCTGTGCGATCGCACCGCCCGACGGTTACACGCTGTGCATTATTTCGATCGCGCACGCAGTCAACCCGGCGCTGCACAAACTCAACTACGATCCGATCAAATCGTTTACTCCGATCTCTATCTTTGCAACGGGGCCGAACGTTCTCGCAATCAATCCGACACTGCCGGTCAATTCAGTGAAGGAGCTGGTCGCACTCGCCAAACAGAAGCCCGGCGAACTCAACTACGCCTCCGCAGGCGTTGGCAGCTTTCAGCATCTCGGCGGCGAATTGTTCAAGCTCACCGCGGGAGTCAATATCGTGCACGTGCCGTATAAAGGCGGCGGCCCCGCCATGCAGGACGTGATCAGCGGGCACGTGAAAATCATATTCTCGTCGCTGATCCAGACCACGCCGTTCATCAAGTCCGGCCAACTCAAGGCATTAGGCACGGGCGGCGCGAAGCGCACATCGGTCCTGCCCGACGTACCGACCATCGCCGAGGCAGGCGTGCCCGGTTATGTCGCCGATAACTGGTGGGGGATCGCCGCGCCTGCTGGACTGCCGGCACCTCAGGTTGACAGACTCTACAAGGCCAGCCAGGCGTCGCTGAAGGCAGCGGAGCTGCAGGCGGCATTCGCGCGCGAAGGAGCAACCACGGTGACGATGACCACGCCGGAATTTGGCGATTACATCAAATCCGAGATCGCCAAATGGGCCCGCGTCGTCAAAGAGGGCAACATCAGCGCACAGTAGAGCGTTAATGCACATTTAACGCTCACCGGCGAGACCATCTCGTCGAACATACGGATGACATGGTTTGAAACCGCCTTGTCTTCTGGCGATTCCGGCCGCGGGCCAACTTTACCTTGGCTTTACGGGCGACCGATAGGGTGCCCCTGTCGCGTTTGGGGGCGCCCCAGGCAACAGTGGAAGGCGGCAGGAAGGATCCTGCCCAAGACAAGAAATGTCGCGGGCTGCCTCCGTCATTGAAGAGCTCGAGAACGTTCTGGTCGCCGGCTCGAGTGATCGGCGGACCGAAATTCTCAGACGCGTCACTGACCTTTTTCTCGGCAACGCGGAACGCTTCAGTCACGAACAGGTCGGCCTGTTTGATGACGTGCTCGCCCATCTCATCCATCAGGTAGAAACCAAGGCGCTTGCCGAGCTTGGTGCCAGGCTCGCGCCGATTGATAACGCTCCTACGGGCGTCATTCGAACCCTGGCCAGGCACGACGAGATCACTGTCGCTACCTCGGTCCTAGCACAGTCGCCGCAGCTCACCGATGGCGACCTTGTCGAAATTGCCGTGTCGAAGGGCCAGGGCCATTTGGGCGCGATTACGGAACGCAAGCGCATCGCCGCGGCAGTTACCGATATCCTGATCCAGCGCGGCGACACCACAGTCGTCCGCAAGCTTTCGCAAAACCAGGGCGCGACATTTTCCGAAGACGGATATGAGAATCTTGCAACGCGCGCCGAAACCGACGAGCAGCTCGCGGAAAACCTTGGTGTACGTGTGGATATGACGCCGGAGCTGCTGCAGAGCCTGATGTCAAAGGCGACCGAGACGGTTCGGGCGCGTTTGCTCGCAGTGGTGCCGCCGGAAGGTCAGGCGGCGATACAGCAGGTTCTCGCATCGGTTTCCGGCAAAGTGATGCGCAAAGCCGCCGCACCTCGCGATTTCGGCCGCGCGGTCGCAGTGATCGACAAGTTGCAGGAGGAAGGCCGTCTCAGCGAGGTGGCGATCGCGAGTTTCGCGGCCGACGGCAAATATGAAGAAATGGTCGCGGGCCTTGCGCGCATCTGTGTCGCGCCCATCGATCTCATCGACAAGCTTATGCAGAACGTGCGTTACGATGGCGTTCTGGTCGCATGCAAGGCAGCCGAGATGCGATGGCCGACATTCAGCGCTATCCTTAAGGCCCGCTTCGCGCCTTATGAAATGCCGGCCAACGATCTTGTTCTGGCGCGAGCCGACTTCATCAAGCTTTCGGTGGCAACTGCGCGCCGCATGTTCCGGTTCTGGCTTGTCCGCGGTGTAGCGAAAGCCGACGCCTAGCAATCCATTCGTGACCGGCAACGCCCAGCCGACTAGCTTGCAACCTGAAATGTTATAATGTTACACTATCACACCAATTAGCCGGGCAAGGGTTTTCCAATGAAGACGGCAACCGCCGTACTCGGGCTGGTTTTCGTCGTGGCGCTCGGCCATGCCATGCCGGCGCGCGCCGCCGAAAACCAAATTACGGTCGTGGCTGCCGAGAATTTCTACGGCGACATCGTCCGCCAGATCGGCGGCGAGCGGATCGCGGTCGTCAGCATCATGAGCAACCCCGACCAGGATCCACACTTGTTCGAGACCACGCCCGGGATCGTGCGTCAGATCGCGGCGGCGCAAATCGTGATCCTCAACGGCGCCAACTACGATTCCTGGATGGACAAGCTCTTAACTGCCGTACCGCGCCGCGACCGGGTCGTGATCGACGCCGCACGTCTCACAGGCCACAAAGCGGGAGATAATCCGCACCTGTGGTACGACCCCGCGACGATGCCGGCTGTAGCGGCGGCCGTCGCCGATGCGCTTGGCAAAGCCGATAGCGCGCATGCAGCCGACTACAGCAAGCGCCTCGAGGCCACGCTTTCCTCTCTGGCTCAAATTGCGAACCGGGTCGCGCAGTTGAAATCCAAGCACGCCGGGACTGCCGTCACCGCGACCGAGCCCGTATTTGGACCGATGGCCCGTGCGCTCGGACTGACGATGCGGAACGAGCGTTTCCAACTGGCGATGATGAATGACACCGAGCCAAGCGCACGTGACGTGGCGGCGTTCGAAAACGACCTGAAAGAGCGCAAAGTGAAACTGCTGATTTACAATCGTCAGGTATCCGAGAAGCTGACCGACCGGTTACGCGACATGGCCGCCAAGGCCAAGATCCCGGTGATCGGCGTTACCGAAACGATGCCGGCGAATGTCGGTTTTCAGGACTGGCTGCTTGGCGAGCTCGACGCGCTCGACAAGGCCTTGAGTGGGCCGAACTCGTGAGCATCGTGGCGTTCGAGCGCGTGACGCTGCGTGTTGGCGGCCACACCGTGCTGTCGGATGTGAGCTTCGATATCGATGCGGGCGAGTTTATTGGCGTGCTCGGGCCCAATGGCGCCGGCAAGACCACCTTGATGCGCGCGATCCTCGGGCTGCTCGTGCCGAGCGCGGGCCGCGTAACGGTTTTCGGACAAACGCCGGCGTGCGGCAATCCAGCGATCGGATATCTTCCTCAATTGCGCACGGTATTACCGGACCTTCGTTTGCGTGGGCGCGATGTGATCGCTGGTTCGCTCAACGGCGAGCGATGGGGATTGCCACTGGGCAGCCGCCGTGACCGACTCATGGTCGAGCAAACGCTCGATGCGGTAGGCGCACGCGAACTTGCCAACTGTCAACTCTCCGAAATGTCCGGAGGTGAGCGGCAACGGCTATTGCTTGCACAGGCGCTGATTGGGCAGCCAAAGTTGCTGCTGCTCGACGAGCCGTTGATCAGCCTGGATGCTCACCATCAGGAGATCGCCATCGATACCGTGCGCAGAGTTTGCCGCGAAAGGGAGATCACCGTTTTGTTCAGCGCGCATGAGCTTAATCAACTGCTCGGCACGCTGGATCGCGTACTCTATCTCGGAAACCGCCAGGCCGTGCTCGGCACGGTCGAGGAAGTCGTAACCGCGCCGGTGCTATCGCGGCTTTTTGGCACGGACATTCAGGTGGTCCGCGCGGACGGGCATATTTTTGTGATGTCCCGGAGTCTCGACGTCGAGCGCGCCGATCACTTGCATGACCATCAGGGTCACAACCACGGGCATCGCCACTGACATGTTTGCGTATGACTTCATGATCAACGCCTTCACCGCCGCCGGCATTGCCGCGGTGGTCTCGGGCATCGTCGGATATTTTCTGGTGATGCGCGGGCAGACCTTTGCGGGTCATGCGCTGTCCCACATCGGCTTTGCCGGCGCCACCGGCGCGGGTCTTTTTGGCCTCGCCCCGCTATGGGGCCTCACCGCGTTTACCCTCACGGCCGGAATTGTGATGGGTGCCCTGAGCGAGCGGATCAGCAATCGCGACGTCGCAATCGGCATCGTCCTCGCCTTGGCGTTGGGCTTCGGCCTGTTGTTCCTGCACTACCACACGTCGTTCGCGACGCAGGCGACTGCGTTGCTGTTCGGCAACGTGCTGGCGGTCGACCATACGATGATTGCAACGCTTGCCTTGCTTGGCGCGATAACCCTCGCGGCACTCGCCTTCATCATGCGGCCGCTGGTTTTCACCAGCCTGCAGCCGGAACTGGCGGAGGCCAAAGGAGTGCCTGTGCGCTTAGTGTCCACCACCTTCCTCGCCATTGTGGCTTTGGCCGTGTCTGTGTGCGCACAGATTGTCGGTGTGCTGCTGGTGTTCACGCTGATGGTGGGACCGCCGGCTGCGGCGCAGCGCATAACGACAGGTCTTTGGAGCGGACTATTCGTATCGGCGGCCCTTTCGGTCGGCG
>DATGDN010000172.1:0-5237 GCA_035310865.1 Pseudolabrys sp.
CCATTCGCCTTGGGTCCTCGCTTTCGCGGGGACGAGCCGGATAAAGGGCGTTGAGCATCTCAGTCTTTAGGCCGCTTGGCGACCGTCCGGGTCTGCCGGGCGCGCCAGGCATCTAGCCGCTTGGCAAGCCTGCTGTCCGACAAAGCCAGCACAGAGGCCGCGAGCAGCGCAGCGTTGATAGCACCGGCCTTTCCGATGGCGAGCGTGCCGACCGGAATGCCGCCCGGCATCTGCATGATCGAGAGCAGTGAATCCTTGCCCTCGAGCGTATGCGTGTTGATCGGCACGCCGAACACCGGCAGCGGCGTCAGCGATGCGGCCATGCCGGGCAGGTGAGCGGCGCCGCCGGCTCCGGCGATAATCACCTTGAAACCGTTCCTGCGGGCGCTTCCCGCAAATTCATAGAGCCGTTTCGGAGTGCGATGGGCGGACACGATTCGCGCCGCGTACCCGACTTTCAGCGCATCGAGCGTCTTGGCGGCATGCTTCATCGTGGCCCAGTCCGACTGGCTGCCCATGATGATCGCCACTGGTTTTGACGCCATTGTGCTCCCCGAATCCGCCAACCCCTGCGGAAGGAAGCGGGGGATTATAGGTTGAGACCCCCTACAGGCAAGGCGAAAGGGGTATTCTTGGGCCCAGTGTTAAGATTCGCGAGAGCTGGAATCATGGGTCTTCCGCAAGAACGTGTTGACGATGAGATTCCGCCGATCACTTCGGTGCTGGCCGAGAACGAGCACCTCAAGCGCGAGCTTGCTGTGGCGCGCGCCCGTATCGGAGAGCTCGAGGCGCGCGCCGACATCGATCCTCTGCTCGATATCCTCAACCGGCGCGGTTTTGAGCGCGAGCTCAAGCGCGCGCTTTCCCATGTGAAGCGCTACGGCACGCAGGCCGCCCTCATGTTCGTCGATCTCGACGGATTCAAGGAAATCAATGACCGGTATGGCCATGGCGCCGGCGACGCCCTGCTCAAGGTGGTTGCGCGCGAGCTCATCGGCCACGTGCGCGCGTCCGACGTCGTCGGCCGTATCGGCGGCGACGAATTCGGCCTGCTGATCTGGCGGGTCGAGGCGGCGCAAGCCGTCGCGAAGGCGCGTGAGCTGGAGAAGCTGATCGCCACCATCGGCATTACCCACGGCAGGGTCCGGATCGAGGTTGGGGCAAGCATCGGGGTGGCGCCCCTGGTCGAGGATGCAAGCCCGGCCGATGTGATCGCGGCCGCGGATCAGGCGATGTACGCCCGCAAGGACGAGAAGCGGGGCCTGCCTGCTCCGGTCAAGTGGGACGAGTGAACCGGCGGCGGTAACAGCTACGCGATAATGTCTGGGGTAAGCTGATCCTCGATGCGGCGGATTTTGTCGCGCAGGACCAGCTTGCGCTTTTTCAGCCGCTGCACCTGAATGAGGTCGGAACCCGGCGAGGTCACCAAGGCATCGATAGCCGCATCGAGATCGCGGTGTTCCTGTAGCAGGCGCGCCAGCTGCTCCCGCAACGCGCGTTCTTCCTCGTCGTTCATCGCCACCGCTGATTTTGCCGGCAGAAGCGCCGCAATTATCGCGTTTTCCACAAGCCCGTTCAAGCTTTGGAAGAAAATCTGCGCCAATCAAAGGCTTTGCGCTGGTTTGCCGCGGTGCGAAGGCGGGTATACCGTCGCCCTTGTGGCGACTCTGGGGTACACTTACATCGTAGAGAGCCACTGATTGAGGAGACATACCGCATGTCGATGCAATCGCACCTTGCGGAATTGGAGAAAAGACATCAGGCGCTCGAAGACGAAATCAACGAATGCCTGACCCACCCCGCGGTCGATGACCTGAAAATCGTGGAGCTCAAGCGGCGCAAATTACTGGTGAAAGACGAGATCGAACGGCTCCGTATCAACGGGACCGCCAGCGTTCATTGACCGGGTCGATCTCCGGCTGAAGTTTTTGGTCTAGTACCGGCTCATCGCCGAACTCGGGTGCAACCCGAGTTCGGCTGTTTTTTTGACTTGCCGAAGCTGCGGGTTCGTTCAAGCGCTTCGTAGCCCGCTATCCGAACTCCTTGTAAACGGCCTTTATTTGCTGGCGCAGCCAAATGTGCTTGCGGTCGCGTTTGCTGCGTGCGTGCCAGGCCATGTTGGTCGCGATCTTGCCGACGTCGAGCGGGACCCGGCGCTTCACCAGACCGAATGATTTTTCGAAGACGTCCGAGGCGAGCTTGGCGAACACCCCGATCATGTCACTGCCGGCGAGCAATTGCGGCACTGCCGTAAAATTCGAAACCGCCGCCAGGGCGTGACGCTTGAACTTATGGCGCGACAGAAGGTCGTCGAAAATGGCCCGCCGCCCGCCTGTCGCGCTCACGATCAGATGTGGAAACGAAAGAACGGCGCGGATATTGAATTTCAGCTTTGGCTTCAGGATCGGGTGTCCACGACGAAAAACGCAATAGAGATATTCATCGAGGAGAAATTCTGCATTCAGATGCCGCGGCATGTCATCGAACCAGCCGAGGGCAAGATCGATCCGGTCCTGATCGAGGAGATCCAGCGCCTGCTGGCGATCGGCGGTCATCACCTGCAGATCCATATTCGGCGCGAGCCGCCGCAGCCGATTGAGCAGCGGCGGGACGACGGCCAGCGTCAGTCTGTCCGGCGTGCTGATCCGGTAGACGCCGGTTGCGCGCGTTGGATCGAAGGATGCGTCCTGAAAAAAGCAATCGTCGACAAGCGTAATCGCCTCGCGGACAGGTTGGCGTAATGCTTCCGCGCGCCGGGTCAGCGCCAGTCCATTGGCGCCACGCACCAGCAAATCATCGCCTAACAATTCTCTGAGCCGGTGCAGCGAGTTGCTGACTGCGGGCTGCGAACGCCCGAGCCGTTTGCCGGCGCGCGTCACATTGCATTCGGCGAGCAGCGCATCGAGGGCTTTGAGCAGGTTCAGATCAAAATCTTTGGCGGGCATGCCGTCTTACAATATTCATCAAATGGATGGCTGACATTTGTACTATCGATTTTGAAAATGTGGAAGCTGACTCTAGCGTGGCTGACCGCCGGCAAAACCGCTCGTCCAATCGCATAACGCCGGTGCGCGGGAGGAAAGATCATGACGATGTTGTCGCGCCGTGGAGTTGTGGCCGGGGCCGTTGCCGTTGCCGCATCCGCAGCGGTCGGTCCGCTGCATGCGGCCGCGCCGCCAACCGGCAATCAAGCGCCCGGGTTCTACCGGTATCGCGTCGGCGACATCGAGATCACCGTCGTCAATGACGGCGTCAGTCGCATGCCGATCACCGACGATTTTGTCGCCAATGCCAGCAAAGACCAGGTCAATGCCGCGCTCGAGGCGGCGTTTCTGGAAAAGGATTTTTACGCCGGTCCCTACAATCCGATCGTCATCAATACAGGTTTACGGCTCGCCGTCGTCGATACCGGCACCAGCGAGGCGGCCTACAAGGCGAGCAAGGGTCTCAACGGCCGGTTCCTGATCAATCTTGCGGCCGCCGGCATCGATGCGAGCGCAATCGATGCCGTGATCGTCTCGCATTATCATGGCGATCACATCAACGGCCTGCTCAAGGCCGACGGCGCCCTGGCATTCCCGAAGGCTGAAATTCTGGTGCCCGCCGCCGAGCACAAGTTCTGGATGGATGACGGCGAGATGAGCCGCGCGTCAACACCGCGCGTTGTCGTAGGCTTCAAGAACGTCCGTCGCGTGATGGCCGGCGAAGTCCTCAAACGCGTGCGGACCTACGAGTGGGACAAGGAAGTTATTCCGGGAGTAACGGCGGTCGGCACGCCCGGTCACACACCCGGGCATACGTCGCACGTTGTCGCGTCGGGATCGAAGTCGGTTTACGTCCAGGCTGACGTGACCCACGCGCCGTTCCTGTTCGCGCGCAATCCCGGGTGGCATTTCAGTTTGGACGTCGAGCCCGTTGCCGCCGAGGCAACCCGCCGCAAGGTCTACGATATGCTGGTGGCCGAGCGGATGCTGGTGCAGGGATTCCACTATCCGTTCCCGTCGGTTGGCCACGTCGAGAAAAGCGGAACTGGCTATCGCGAAGTGCTGGTGAACTGGAGCCCGACCATCTGACCCACTAGGCACTGCGGAATCAGTGCTGGTAGACTTTCAAAACGCGATACAGAAGGACGCGAAGATGCGAAACCTGTTCAAGCTTTTCGCCGTTTTTGCCGCCATCGCCTGCACGCTGGGGAGTGCGACCGCCGCCAATGCGGCCGATTACCCCACGCGCACCATCACGCTGGTGGTGCCTTTCCCGCCGGCTGGCGGGGTCGACACTCTGGCGCGCGTCGTCGCGCAGAAATTGTCCGAAGCTTTCCACCAGCAGGTCGTGGTCGACAACCGGCCCGGCGGCGGCGGAACCATCGGCACGCGCGTGGTCGCGCAGGCGGCGCCGGACGGCTACACGCTGCTGCTCGGTCACACCGGCACGATCTCGATCAATCCGAGCCTTTACGTTCACGCCGGGCTCGACCCGCGCAAGGATTTCGCGCCGGTCGGCCTGATCGGCTCGATGCCCGTCGTACTGCTGGCGAACCCGTCGTTCCCGGCCAAGACCGTGGGCGATTTCATCGCCATGGCGAAAAAAGAACCGGGCAAGTTCAATCTCGGCACCTCGGCGGTCGGCACCGGCGGTTACATGTGCGCCGAATTGTTCAAGGCCGAAGCCGGCGTTGACGTCACGCTAATTCCCTACAAGGGCACCGCTCCCGTGATGAACGATCTTCTCGGCGGGCATGTGCCGATGGCGTTCGGCGTGCTGCCGCCCGCGCTCGGCAATATCCAGGCCGGCAAATTGCGGGCGGTCGCGGTGGCAAGTCTCAAGCGTTCGTCGCTGTTGCCCGACACGCCGACGTTCGACGAGTCGGGCCTGCCCGGCTTCGAAGGGGTGCTGCACTATGGCGTGCTGGCGCCTGCGGGCACGCCGAAGGACATCGTCGACAAGCTCAGTGTTGAATTGCGCAAGATGGTCGACACCGAGGACGTCAAAAAGCGCATCCATGCCGAGGGCGGGGATCCGCTGACTTCGACGCCGGCCGAATACGCCGCCGATATCGACAAGGAAGAAAAGAAGTGGGGCGGGCTGGTGAAGAAGCTGGGGCTGAAAGTTGAGTAGCGGCTGTGAACCATTTTCCGCTCATTCCCGCGCAAGCGGGAATCCGGAACTACGTGTCGACCTCTCATTCGTCATGCGCGGGCATAGCCGTTCAAAGAACGGCGTGCTTTCGCACGCCT
>DATGDN010000173.1:0-2849 GCA_035310865.1 Pseudolabrys sp.
GATTTCGGAGCGGCCGATGACTTCGCGCATGGCGCTTTCGGCGACAGCCTTCACGGTGCCTTCCGGATTCTGAATGTTGAACAGGTATTCGCCGACACCTGTGGGCTTGACCTTCCATAGCACCGAGAAATCGACGTCGACGATGTTCTCGTCGCCGGTAAGCATCAGGCTTTCCTCCGGCACATCGCGCGTTGTTGTGCCACCGCGCCTGATGTCATCGACAACCCGCATGCCGATGTCGATCTTGTTGACGCGCAACGCCTTGGGCGTGAGCACCTTCTCGACCGGATACGGAAAATGGTAATTCAAGCCCGGTTGCACCTCGCGCACTTGCTTGCCGAAGCGCAGCACGACACCGAGTTCGTCCGGCTCGACCCGGAAGAAACCGGAGAAGCCCCAAAGCGCCAGCACACCCAGCACGATAAGGGCGAACCCTCGCCCGCCGAGATTGCCGCCAGGCAGTACGCGACGCAGTTTGTCCTGGCCGCGGCGCAGAAGTTCTTCCAGATCCGGCGGCGTCGGCCCCGGCGATTGCGGCCCCGAGCCCCATGGCCCTTTGCCGCCCGAGCCCCAGGGCCCACCGCCGCCCTGATTGGTCCAAGGCATTGAAATTTCTCCCGGCGCCAGCCGTACAAGCCGGGGCGCCTGTTGTCGGGAGGGTTATAGGGGACAGCAGGCGCAGTTACAACGCGCCGTCATGCCGCGCATTATTGATGGTTCAGCGCCTTATATAGGTCGCGAGCGCAAAGTCGGCGTCATCATCGGGCCCGGCAAAGTGGTCTTCGCGTGACACTTCTTCCCAGACTTCCGGGTCAATTGGCGGAAATACCGCATCGCCCTCGGGGGATGCGTGCACATGCGTGATTTCCAGTCGGTCAGCCATCGGCATGGTCGCCGCAAATATGTCGCTACCGCCGATCACCATGATTTCATCAACCCCGCGCTTTGCCGCGTCCGCTCGCGCAAAGCTGAGTGCGGCATCAAGGCTGGTTGCCAACACCGCGCCTGGAGCAACCAGCGCGAAATCACGTGTGAGTACAATATTGGTACGGCCAGCGAGCAATTTACCGATCGATTCATGAGTCTTGCGCCCCATGATCACCGGACGATTGAGCGTCACCTTGCGAAAGTGTTGCAGGTCTGACTTCAGATGCCACGGCAATTGGCCGTCACGGCCAATAACCGAATTGTCGCCAATCGCTGCTACCAGTACGGTTTTCATGCACGCATCGGCAAATGGGAGAAATTAAACGGCATCGGCTTTGATTTCACCGCTA
Organism: Pseudolabrys sp.; assembly: GCA_035310865.1. Classification (GTDB taxonomy): domain Bacteria; phylum Pseudomonadota; class Alphaproteobacteria; order Rhizobiales; family Xanthobacteraceae; genus Pseudolabrys. Next base: position 1,278 of record DATGDN010000173.1, read on the forward strand.
ATGGATAGGCCAATTGTTCTGACTAATTACTAACGACCGCCACGCCACAGAACGACCCCGCAGTAAAATTCGCCTGGCGGCGCCGAGTTCCCCTTAAAATGTTCTTAGCGCGGCGCATACAAACAGCCGCAACAACTCAAGCGGTTTTTGGCACCTCGATCACACGGCCACCGCGGCCTTGATGTGAGGATGCGGGTCGTAGTTTTCGATCGCGAAATCCTCGTAGCGGAACGCGAATATATCCTTCACTGCATTGTTCAACCGCATTGTCGGCAACCGCTTTGGCGCGCGCGACAGCTGCAACCGCGCTTGCTCCAAGTGATTGAGATACAAATGCGCATCTCCGAAGGTATGGATGAAATCGCCCGGCTTGTAACCGGTCACTTGCGCCATCATCAGCGTAAGCAGCGCATAGGACGCGATGTTGAATGGCACGCCCAGAAAAACGTCCGCCGAGCGCTGGTACAGCTGACACGACAGTTTCCCCTCGGCGACGTAGAACTGGAAAAGGCAGTGGCAGGGTGGCAATGCCATCTTGTCGACATCGGCCGGATTCCACGCAGTGACGATGAGCCGGCGCGAGTCCGGGTTGCGCTTGATCATCGAAACGACATTGCCGATCTGGTCGATGGTCTTGCCGTCCTGAGCCGGCCATGATCGCCACTGCTGGCCGTAAACGGGACCTAGTTCACCGCGCTCGTCCGCCCATTCGTCCCAGATGCGTACGCCATGCTCCTGCAGATATCTGACGTTCGTGTCGCCAGCCAAAAACCACAGCAGTTCGTAAATGATCGACTTCAGATGCAGCTTCTTGGTTGTGACCAAGGGGAAGCCTTCATCAAGCGCAAACCGCATTTGATGACCAAAAACTGACAACGTGCCGGTACCGGTGCGGTCGCGTTTTTCGACGCCGCGGCTTAGGATGAGTTCCATCAGGTCGAGATATTGGCGCATCTGTCGTCGTATCGGCTCACGACTCGAACATGGGGAAGTTTACCGCGGGGAGCAACCGCTGGCAGCGCCTTTTCAACCGTCGAAAATCCCAGCCTTCGCGCTCGACCCTTGATACAATTGCAGCATTGCGCTGGGGGGTGTTCCATGAGCTTTGATCGCATTCTTGTTGCCCGGATTCTGTTTACGCTGATGACGATCGGCTGGGCCGTGCTCACGGTGGTGGCTGATTTCAACAAAACCCATGCCACCAATCCACAATGGACCCCGCATGCGCGGTTCCACGTGGTCTGGCAGATCTCAAGCTATGTCGGTTTTGGATTGCTCGCCTTCGCGCTGATCTGGTGGCCGGGGCCGCTCGCCATCGAACGGCTCTACCTCGTCGCACTCATGGGCGCGATCGTGTATGCAGCGTTTTTCGCGGCGCTCATCGCAATGCCGATCTACGGCGGTGCCGCTTACGACAAAAACGGCTATCAGCCCTTCAAGGCACCAGTCCCGATTTTTGCGAAGAAATGGGACGCCAATATCACCGCTTTCTCAATTCAACTGGTGATCCTCGTTGCGGGATTATTGGCGATATCCGGCGCGCTCACGGGCTAGATAAAAAGAAGGGCGGGC
>DATGDN010000174.1:0-2693 GCA_035310865.1 Pseudolabrys sp.
CATTCAGGTTGGAGCCAACCGAACTCACGGCGGCAATGATCACACGAGATGCCGGCCGCGATCAGTCCATACTCGATTGCGGTGGCGCCAGACGCGTCTTTCATAAACGCAAACACTTTGAACATCTGCATACTCCGTGTGTGGCTGGAACGCAGCCAAACTAGCGGCGCCGTTGAAAGCATCTTCGAACGCGCATCTGCAATTTCAAAAAATCCGGACCGCTTGCAGACAAGTGAGAGTCGCTGTCAGCAAAATTATTCAGATGATTCTGAGAATAGGCTATTTTTCAACGAAACTCCGACATCCAAATGGATGATGGAGTTTGCGAGAATATTTTTTGGCGACTCCGCGCCTTAACTGCGCGTTGAACGCGAATGCCGTCAGTTATCCTCCGAATGATCGACGTAGACCAATCCTGCTTTCGCGAGAGGCTCGCGCATCTTGTACATGTCGAGACTTAGCGTGCCGGCCTCAAGCTGCTTGCGCTTGCCGTCTTCGTCGTCCTTGCGCTTCTGCGCCTTCTGCGCGGTTTCGACGGCAAGCTTTTTCGGGATCACGACGACGCCATCATCATCGGCAACCACGACGTCGCCCGGCTCGACGTTCACGCCTGCGCACACGACCGGAACGTTGACAGCGCCGAGCGTCGACTTCACCGTGCCCTTGGCTGAAATTGCCTTAGACCATACCGGAAAACGCATTTCGGAAATCGGGCGCACGTCACGGCACCCGGCATCGATGACGAGGCCGATGACGCCGCGCGCGCGCAAAGCGGTCGCCAGCAATTCGCCAAACATGCCGTCCGTGTTGTCGGAGGTGCAGCCGACGACGAGGACGTCGCCCCTCTGGCACTGCTCGACCGCCACATGAATCATCCAGTTGTCGCCAGGTTGCGCCAAGACAGTGACCGCAGGCCCGGCGATCTGCGCGCCGGCCCAGATCGGCCGTATATAGGGTTTCATCAGCCCCGATCGTCCGAGTGCCTCGTGCGCCGTGGAGACGCCGACAGCGGCGAGTGTCCCAATGGCATTGCTGTCAGCGCGTTTGATATTGCGGACGACGACGGGCTTCATTTCAGAATCTCCTCCACAGTCGGAAACAGTCGTTGATATGCCTCACCGTAGGTCATCGGCACGCCGGTGTTGCGGCTGCCTTGAATGCCTCGATTGAGGGCAACCCGTTCATAGTAGCCCCATAGATGCTTTTGTGCGGCGAGGACCTGGAATGCCTTGTACTTCTGCTCCCAGACGTCGTCGATTTTCAGAATGAGATTGGGCCTGTAGTTGCACATTTCCGGCTGGTGGGGCTCGAACAGGAACACCGGCGGGGCGGCGTATTTGTATTTGGCATCGGGCTTGTGACCCATCGCCTGAGCCACGACCCGGGTCTCCTGCGCGAAATGCGCGGCATTGGGATGATCGAAGTTGTACGGATCCTCAAGCGCATGCGTGAGCACGAAGGATGGATTGATCTCGCGATAAATATCGACCATGCGGTCGAAATGGCTTTCGTTGAGCTTGAGCGGATAGTCGCCGCAGTCGAAGAATTCGATTTCGGCCCCGAGCATTTTCGCCGCGCGCTCGGCCTCATCTTTGCGGCCGGCCTTTACCTTCTCCAGCGTTGCGCCCGGTTCTTTCCAGGCGAACTGGCTTTCACCGCGCTCGCCGTATGACAGGCAGACGATTTTGACGCGATAGCCACGCTTGGCATGCAATGCGATTGCGCCCCCCGCACGCCAAACGAAATCACCGGGGTGCGCCGTCACGACAAGCCCGGCCTTCTGATCTGGCATTCGCCGCTCCTTTTCTGTCCCGGATTGTTAAACTAGGTTGAGTGCTGGGCGGTCAAGCCGTCGACGGCGGGTTAGGCGGAGGCGTTTCACAATGGCAAATACCAGCGCAACGACCTTGCGCATTGTTCTCGGCGATTATCCCCATACTCTGCCGCTTAAACGTGGAGAAATCACCTCGCCCTGGCTGAAGCTCGAATTCGCCGAGGTGAAGCCTCTCTATCAGGCATTCAAGCCGATGGTGCGCGAGCATGCCTTCGATGCCAGCGAGATGGCCCTCGTCACATATTTCCAGGCAAAAGATCATAATAAAGGGCTTGTGCTGTTGCCGGCGACGATGCTGGCGCGGTTTCAGCATGGCACCATGCTATTCAACGCCGAGCGCGGGAAACTTTCTCCCTCCGATCTGCCGGGCAAGCGTATCGGCGTGCGGTCATATAGCCAGACCACGGGCGTTTGGATTCGCGGCATTCTCCAAAACGACTACGGCATCGACCTCAGCGACGTGCAGTGGGTGACATTTGAGGATGGACATGTCGCCGAAGCCGGCGATCCGGCCGGCGTCGTCCGCGCGCGCAAAGAACAGGATATCACTGAGATGTTGATCGCCGGCAAACTAGACGCCGCAATCTATGGTGCCGCACTGCCGAAGGATCCGCGGCTGCAAAGCGTCATTCCTGACCCGGAGGCTGCGGCCAGCGCCTGGTATCGCAAGCACGGTCTGGTGCCCGTCAATCATATGGTGGTCGTGACGACAGAGCTGATCAGGTCAAATCCGAAGGCGGTAGCCGAACTCTACCGTCTCCTGGAAGAGGGGAGGAAAGCCGCGCCGCCATCCGGAAAAATCGACACGGTGCCATTCGGCAAAAAAGCTAATCGGCTGTGTCTCGACCTGCTCATGTCA
>DATGDN010000175.1:0-2473 GCA_035310865.1 Pseudolabrys sp.
GACAATGCCGCGCGCAGGCTGAACCCCGGATGGCGTGTGTTGGCGAGGCAATCGCTGCGCGGTTCGCTCAGCGGACTATTCAAGAACCCATACACGATGCCGTTCGCGCAAGGATCGGCGCTAATCAGCACGGCGTGTCCCGCTTCGGGCACGATGAAAGCGTAGCCGTGAATCGAGGTCGCGGCAATCGTCTCGGCGTAACGCGGCGGCGATCCCGGATCGTATTCGCCGCCGATGACGAGCAGTGGCACATCGGTCTGTAGCGGCTCGGCATCGCGCGCCTCACTGGGGCGTGACGGCCACTGAGCACACAAGGCCATGTTGGCCGCATTGCTGGCATTGGCCCATGGTGCTGTCGCATAACGCGCGTTCGAATCCGCCAATTGCTGTGGCGTCACCTGTGCCAGGCGCAGCTGGCACAACACACTGGTCTTCATCCCTTCACTCAACGGCCACTGCGGACGATTCGCATCTTTCAACATCGCTTGCTGCGCCTTGGCGACCGAATCAATTTCGTCGTCACGCAGATCGTAGATCACGCCTGGCAGTGCGCGCGGCGTGGTGTACACCAACCAGCCGATCAGCGTGGTGGCATCGATCGTGGTGGTGAAGGTGTCGTGCGCAATCGGATCAGTGTTCGCGAACACGAGCGGTTGTTGCCTTACCCGATCGAGCAGCTGTACAAAAACGGATCGAACATCGGGATAGGCGGCGCGGCATACCAGGTCGTTCTCGCAGTTGGTAAACACCGTATCGAAGTAATGTGCCAGATTGGCGGGCGCATCGGCCATGACGTATTCCCAGATCGGATACGCCGAGTCCAGAATGGCGCTGCGAATGTGAGCGGGGTAATCGCGCACGATGACCTGCGCCAGCATCGTGCCGTATGAAATGCCGAAGAGATTGATCTGCTCGTAACCCAGCGCGCGGCGCAGATCGTCGACGTCGGCGGCGTTCTCGGCGGTGTTATAGGCCGCCACGTCAATCCCTGTACGCTGTAAACGTGCAAGACAGGTGTGATACGCCGCGAGACTTCTCTCCAAAGCAAGCGGACGCTTAATCTCGGCGATCTTCAACTCCTCGACTTCCGGGCAAACTAGCGAGGGTTGTGACCACCCGACCCCGCGTTGATCGAAGAACACCACATCGCGCACGGACAATAGTGGATCGAAGCCTTGCAGCATATTTGGCAATGCTGCGACGATCGCACCGCCCGGCCCACCGTTGAGGATGACGATCGGATCGGATGCAGGATTGGTGCTGGTGCTGTGCACGATTGCCACGCCGATCTTGATCAGCGGGCTGTTCGCTTGCGAGCGATCCTCCGGCACGTTCACAAATCCGCAGTCAATGCGATAACCAATCGGGATGGGGAAAGGGCACTCGGCTTTCTCAAACCGAGGCACCGCTGCCTGCGCCATACCCGATCGCCACACGCCCAACGCCAAGATCAAACTAAGTCCAACACCCATCAGTAGTTTTCTGCTCATTGTTCTTTGCATCTAGAAGCCGGGGTTCTTCCATTCAAATGGAGTTGAACGACTATCGCGGAGAAACCCGGTTTCTTTATCCAGCATTATTCATCAACCACAAATATCCATCTTCCAAACTAGGCTCGGCGGGCGTGGCGGCATGCCCATGCGGTTCGCCCAGCACGCGATACTGCACGGTGTCCTGCAATTGCAGAGTCGAGACAATCGTCAAGCCGGCATTGGGCCGCTCGCCACTGCTGTTGATCGTCCACACGTGCCCGCGCGCCTGCGCGATGAGATCGCGCGACGCGCCTTGAAACAAGACCTTGCCGTGAGCGATCACCGCGAGATCCGTGCAGCTCTGGCTGATGTCCTCGACAATGTGCGTGGACAAGATCACGGTACGGCGCGCAGCCATATCGGCGAGCAGATTGCGCAGCCGCACGCGCTCTTCGGGATCGAGTCCGGCGGTGGGTTCGTCGACGATGAGCAATTGCGGATCACCCAACAGCGCTTGGGCGATCCCGACCCGGCGCTTCATGCCGCCCGAATAAGTCTTCAACTGCCGATCGACTTCGTCGCTTAGCCGCACTTGTTGCAGCACATCATTCACCTGCCGGCGTCGTATAGCGCGATCGGTCACGCCTTTGAGCATGGCGATGTAATCCAGAAATTCACGCGCGGTGAGATTGGGATACAGGCCGAGTTCTTGCGGCAAGTAACCCAGCACGGCTTTCGTCGCCAGTTTGCCGCGCGGCGTCGTCACGTCTTGACCCAATACGCTCACTGTGCCGCCCGTGGGACGCACCAGTCCGGCCAGGATGCGCATCAACGTCGTCTTCCCCGCGCCGTTCGGCCCCACTAGCCCGAACATACCGCCGCCAATTTCGAGATCGACGCCGCGCAGAGCCTGCACCTTACCGGGATAAGTCTTGGTCAAATTTGAAATTGAGATCATGGTTCAGTCCCAAGAAACTGCATCTCCTCAGATCCGTTTCAGC
>DATGDN010000176.1:0-2050 GCA_035310865.1 Pseudolabrys sp.
CTGTATCAGCTAAAGGATGCGGCTGAGGCTCATCGCGTAAGCGAAGCGCGCCATTTGCGGGGAAAGTTGGTGCTCGAAATTCGTTAAGTAGCGGGCGAAGCAAACGTCCGCAAAGCGGCAGCCGACTTCCTTGCAAAAACCGTAAAAATCAGTAATTTTTTGCACGGAAACCGGGTACTAAGTGCTGGCGCGCCCGAAGAGATTCGAACTCCTGACCCCCAGATTCGTAGTCTGGTGCTCTATCCAGCTGAGCTACGGGCGCTTGATTCCGCTGCCGGAAACCGGCCCACGGGACGGGGCATAGCTATCGTCTTGACCCCGTATTGGCAAGAGTTGCCACGCGGCCTTGGCCGTTTGAATGAAAAGCTCACTTGCGCCTTCGATGCTCAGCCATTCCAACGGGCGCGCCGAATAGGGGCGCTCAATTCCCGCGTTGACGAACACATCGGCCAGCTTCGGATACCGAGTGAAAGTGCGCGCATAGACCTCACGTGCAACAACCGCGATAGCTCGTTGATCGATGGCGGCACCGCAGTGGCGATGGAGAGCACGTTGACGGGCGGCGCCAGGCCGGTTGTCCTTCAGTAACGCTAGCCCCCAGGGAAGAACACCGCGGATGGCAGTAACTTCCGTCAGGCGCGGACGCGTTCACCGCGTCGTGTGTCCAGATCGACTGCCCGATCGGGGATCGTGATGCTGAAGGTGGCGCCGATCGTCCCAGGGACAAGACGGATCTCTCCGCCGTGCGCGCGCACGAGCTCCGCGGCGATAGCAAGGCCCAATCCGGTGCCGCCGGCGCGCGCCGAGCCCTGAAAAGCCTGGAACATGTGAGCGCGTGCTTTTTCCGGCACACCTGAACCGGTATCGGAGAGTTCAATCACAACCACGCTACCTTCACGCCGTCCGGTAATGCGAATCTGGTCACGCGCCGGATCACGAGTGCCACGCGCCTCCAGCGCCTGCACCGCATTACGCGCAATATTGACGAGAACGCGAAACAATTGATCGTGATCCGCTTCCATGGTCAGACCGCGCTCGACCGCCACGATCCACCGGATTGGCACATCAAGACCGAGGCCAAGCGCCTCGTGCACTTCCTCGATCAAAGGCTCGACCTCAATGGTCTTGCGCTCGGGCGGTGGCTCCTGCGCGCCGCCATAAGAAAGGGTGCTCTGGCAAAACGCGATCGCTCGTTCGAGCGCCCGCATCAGCTTGGGCGCAAAGCGCTGCACCTTCGGGTCGGGCGATGTCGAGAGTTGATCGGAGAAAATCTGAGCCGACGCTAGCAGGTTGCGCAGGTCGTGGTTGATCTTCGACACCGCAAGGCCGAGGGCTGCCAACCGGCTTTGCTGATGAAGCATCGAGGCCAGTTCGCGCTGCATGGCTCCGAGTTCTTCCTCGGCAGTTCCGATTTCATCGCTGCGTCCGCTCTCAACAATAATGCGGGACGGATTTTCGGGATTGGCGCGGAAGTCAATCATGTTGCGCGTGATGCGCCACATCGGGCGCACCAGAAGATAGTGCAGCGCAAAGAACACAAGCATCGCGGTGATGCAGGAAATCGCCAGCGAAAGAAGTAAAATGTTGACGGAGAATGTCCACATCGCTTTGCACATCGGCGCTTCGTCGAGAATGATCTCGAGGAAATCCCCGCCCATCGGTGCGGCGCCCACGACGCGTATGTCGTCCCCCGGCTTGCAGGTCAGCAAGGTTTCGAACGCATCGACAATCGAGCGCCACCAGGATATCTGCCGCATGTCGATGTCCTGCGCGATGCTGGTCGGCATATTGGATGCGGCCAGCAGGCGGCGCTGATTGCCCATCTTCATGGCAACCGCGTGGGCACCAATGCTTTTGAGAATTTGGTTCGCAAGACTTTCAGGCACCATGCCGCTTGGCGCCGCGTCGAGGACAAGCGCCGCGGTGTGCGCAGCCGCCAACCGGTCGTTCAGCCAGTTGAGCCGGAAATTTGCGATCGAGGGTACGTAGATCAGAACTTCCGCCACCATCACAAACAGGATGGTCAGCAACAGCAATTTGCCGGAAAGTC
>DATGDN010000177.1:0-3067 GCA_035310865.1 Pseudolabrys sp.
GGCTTGACCGCCGTTCGGCCACGCAAAACTATCTGCACGGCCGGGCGGGGCGGCCACTGTCTCGCCCCTCTCCAGAACTTTCGTGGCAATCGCGTCGCCCCGGATCGGGCTGCTGCCGGCAGCTCCAAGGAGGCTGTCAGATTCTTTGTCTTTGTCCTTCGGCGTCCCGGTCAGCGGGATCACGGGTCCCATCAGCGGCCGCTCGATCGGCTTTGAATCGGATGGCGCTGCCTCGACCGGTCCGGAAGGCAGGGCCACCGACACGCGATTACTCATAAAGCGGCTCAATTCGCGTTCGACATAGCGCGCGAGTTTGATCGCTCCAGCTTTGGTAAAGAAAACGCCGTCGTTCAATCGCAGCCGGCGCCTCTGCCCATCATAATCGGGACCATAGTTGGAATACTTGCCGGCTTCATCCACGAAGCCATCCCACACGTCGATATACGTAATGCCGGCGCGCTCGGCGCGGGCGCGATAGAGTTCGTTAAGATAGGCCGCGTCGGAGGTGGAGCGTGCGCCGCGAATTGACGGCAGGCCGACCCAGATCACCGGCACACCCTTGCTCTTGAGAGCAACAATCGTGTCGTCGATGCGCCGCGAGTAGATCTTTTCCCATTCGTCAGTGCGAAACTCGGCAGGGCCACTGGTTTTTTTGGCACGCTGCGCTGAGGACGTGCCGTTATCATCCGTATCGTTTGTCTTCGCGGGCTTCTGCCCATCTTTTTCGGCTTCGTTCTTGATCTGCCGGTCCTTGGCTTGCGGATCCTTGGCCGCCTGATCTTTGGCCGCCTGATCTTTGGTCTGCTGGTCCTTGGCTCTTGTATCAGCCTCTTTGGCAAGATCCTTTTCGCGAATCTCCTGACGGTCGCCGATGCCCAGCATCATGACGACGTAGTCGGCCTTCTCATTTGCCAACGTGTCGCGCGCGACGTGCCACCAGTCGAGATCGCCTTTCGCGTCGTAGCGCAGCAGGCCTGAGTTAAGTTTGTTTTTGCGAACGACGCGAATCTCCGGCGTATCGGAGAAGACATCTTCGAGGCCATAGGCAAGCCAGTCGGCCATGTCGTCGCCCATCACCACGATCGAGGTCGTAGGCCCGGTCTGCTCGTCTTTCGCCTCCGCTTTTTTCGGCGGCGGCGCACGCGAGCTTTCGCTTGGCTGTTGTTGCGGTTGATATTGCCGCTGGCGCGGCGGACGGTAGTAATCGTCGTCACGGGGTCGCGAGTTATGCTCGCCGCCGCCGAACCAATCGAAAAGGCCGCCCGACTGCGGCCGGGACCGCTGCTGCCTGTTGTACTGATCCTGCTGATCCCAGAACTGGGCTTGCGCTGCCACGCTGGCCGACTGGGCTACCGCCAGAACAACCGCCAGTACAATCCAACGCATTTTTCCAAACATTCGATGGTCCGGATAGCATTCGATTTCGGCCACAGTTGGTCGCCATCGCGTCAAACCGGTGAAGTTCCCGGGGTGGAACTAATACGGCTCGTGATAATTCTGCGGAAAAAGCGCCAAGAGCCCTTCGTAATCTGGCCCGATCACCACGCTTGAGGGAGTCAACGAGCACAAGTCGTCCAGCGGCGTTGACGCAGGCATCGGCCAGGATCGCGGCATCGCGCGGCGCCCTCAGCCTGCGCGCCCGCCACCAGTTCGCGGCGGCGCTCGGCCAAATATTCTCCGTGCGCCTGCCTTGACGGGAGTTCCGCAGCATAACTAGCTATTTCTTCGCCCAGGCGACGATTTTATTGGTCAGGTCCTCGAACAGGATCGTTGCAACACTGAGATGGAGCTAGCGAGTGCAAGACTTCAAGAGAACCACACTCGACGGTGAGGTGAAGGCCGCCGAGACAGGCACAACCCGAGCGAGCGTTCAACTACCGGGTCTCGACATCGAGATAACGGTCGAGGGCCACGCCGAGCAGATTTCCATCAATCTCAGGGCAGTGCCGTCATTCGAGGCCTTCGGCCCTGCACTCGAAACAGCCAACCCGTTTGCATTATGGGCGCAGGCCGCGCAACGCGCTTGGCTAACATGGCTCGAGACCCTTTCCCTGGCACGTGCACTCGCGCCGTCGCTGCCGCGGCCAAGCGGAGACGCTACGTCGCGTTCTGCGCAGGAGTCCGGCGGATTAGCGGTGTAGGGAGAGATGCCTGATGCGATACAAAGTCAAAAGCATTGCTGCGCTCGACATTATTCTTGATGACTTGCCAGACAAGATGCGGGTCGAGGTGGACCCAGGCATCGGAGTGTCCGCGAAGTCCGTTGGTGACCTTCGGAAGCTGACAACGTGGCCCGGGAACCTAGCGATATTAACTCCGCGGGAGCGCCATCCCGACAGCGTAGTAAGGGTGACCAAGGCTAATGTAGCGAGTCGCGTCTCCCCGAAGCCGTAGGGCACAGTTCAAGGCGCTAACCTGATTCCGCGGTACGCTGTCTCGGTTTCGGGGTAGGTGATATTGCAGGTTCACATGGCCCATTACTGTCAGTGCTGAGGACGATAATGCTGCGGGACAATGGGAGTGCCCATCCCGGCCAGACTGCTCGAAACGTGCTCGGCGAGCCGCTTGAAATCTGTTCGTGTTCTCACACTAACATTTCCCGATATTTATGTAATGATTTGATTTTACTGCTATTCGACGTCATAGCGATCCTCCTCGTCGATCTTACGAGACGGCGACAGCAGGCGCTCGAGCTCACTCCTGGCCACAAGCCGTGCGCCGCCAACTTTTATTGAGACGAGTATTCCGGTGGCGATCCACCGGCGGGCGGTCCGGAGTGACATACCTGTGAGTCGCGCGATGTCGCCGGCGCGCAGATATTCCTGGGCGTTCGTCATTCGCGACCCTCAGGCCTTAAGTTGTCGGTCTCGGGAGCCGCGGGCGCGTTGGCCGCAAATTCAGCGGCAGCCTGACGTGCCAGTAGGCGCACCAGTGCGATCAGCGCATCTGCCGATGCAGATTGGCTGTTCTTGAGGGATGTCGAATCGCGTTGGCGCATACCGACCCGGCGCGCCACCAGATCGAGTTCGAATTGGCCAAATCGTTCTCAGTTTTGCTCTGAAGTCCC
>DATGDN010000178.1:0-7902 GCA_035310865.1 Pseudolabrys sp.
TGGTGCTGCCGGAGTGGATTGAACACTCGACCTCCCCCTTACCAAGGGGGTGCTCTACCACTGAGCTACGGCAGCGAGGGTGCGCACAGCCGCAATTGATGCGGCGCAAACGCGGCGGAAACTGCCATACGGCCTCATGTGACGCAAGGCGATGGCGCAAAGTTGCAACGCTGGACGATCGGCCGATAATGCGGCCGTGACGGAAAACAAGAAAGCCGGCAAGATCAAGAAACCCGACAGCCGCAGCGAGCGTCTGGCTGCCGAATTGCGGAAAAACCTGCGCCGGCGAAAGGCGCAGGAACGCGCGCGGGAAGCGCCGGCGACCCGCAACGACCCGAAGCCGCCGGACTCAGCCCCTCCTGGTGAAAGAAGCCCCTGAAACGAGGGGCTTTTCAGGACCGGACTTTCGCCGCAATTCCACGACGAAGGTGCTAGCCTGCCGCGACAGGACTTGCTTGAAGGCGGTGACGGTTCCTAAATCGGACCGGCGGTATCGGCGGCTGGACAAGCGGGCGGGGCGGCATGGATCGAATACGGGTCATTGGCGGACAGCGACTTAACGGCACAATTCCAATCTCGGGGGCGAAGAACGCCACGCTCCCGCTGATGATCGCCAGCCTGCTCACTGACGAGACATTGATCCTCGAGAATGTCCCGCGGCTCGTCGACGTCATTCAGCTTCAGCGCATTCTCGGGAACCATGGCGTCGACGTCATGATCGCCGGCAAGCGGCCCGGCGACGATCCCCATCAAGGCCGCACTATTCATATTTCCGCGAAGCACATCGTGGACACGACGGCGCCTTATGAGCTGGTCTCGAAAATGCGGGCGAGCTTCTGGGTCGTGGCGCCGCTCCTCGCGCGCATGGGCGAGGCCAAGGTCTCGATGCCGGGCGGTTGCGCGATCGGCACGCGGCCGGTCGACCTGCTGATCATGGCGCTCGAGAAACTCGGCGCCGAAATCGATATCGAAGCCGGCTACGTCATCGCGCGTGCCAGAAAAGGGCTGCGGGGCGGCGAGATCGTATTTCCGAAAGTGACGGTTGGCGGCACGCACACCGCGATGATGGCGGCATCGCTCGCCAACGGCACGACGGTGATCGACAACGCCGCGCGGGAACCGGAAATTGCCGACGTCGCCGACTGCCTCAACAAAATGGGCGCGAAGGTTTCGGGGGCCGGCACCTCACGCATCGTGATTGAGGGCGTCCCGAAGCTGCACGGCGCCCGCCACGCCGTGCTACCCGATCGAATCGAGACGGGCACATACGCGATGGCGGTGGCGATGACCGGCGGCGACGTCTTGCTGCAGAATGCACGCCCCGAATTGTTGCAGGCGGCGCTCGACGTTCTGGCGCAAACCGGGACCACGGTGACGCCGACCAATGAAGGCATCCGCATCGCCCGCAACGGGGCGGGGCTCGCGCCGGTTGATGTGAGCACAGCGCCGTTTCCGGACTTCCCCACCGACCTGCAGGCGCAGTTGATGGCCTTGATGACGCGCGCCAAGGGGACATCGCGCATCACCGAGACCATTTTTGAAAACCGGTTCATGCACGTGCAGGAATTGGTCCGGCTCGGCGCACATATACATCTAGATGGCGAGACCGCGACGATCGAAGGCGTCGAACGCCTCAAGGGCGCGCCGGTGATGGCGACCGATCTGCGCGCCTCGGTGTCGCTGGTGATTGCCGCTCTCGCCGCCGAGGGCGAGACCATGGTCAACCGTGTCTATCATCTCGACCGCGGCTTCGAACGGCTTGAGGACAAGCTCGCGCGCTGCGGCGCGGCCATCGAGCGTATCAGCGCCTAGACGAAATCCTTTTGCTCGGTCACGATCGCGCCCGCAATGAGGGAGGACATATCGTGGCTGAAATCAAGGTCATGAGCGCGGGTGCCGTGAAATCGATGGTCTCGGCGCTTGCCGCCGAGTTCGAACGCGAGAGCGGCGACAAGCTCGATCTGAATTTCGGCACAGCCGGCTCGCTGCGCGAGCGAATCAAGAACGGCGAAGTTTCCGATCTCGTCATCCTTTCAGAATCCGCGATCTCCGAACTCGCAAAGCTTGGGCTCGTGGTGCCCGAAAGCCGCACCGATCTCGGCCGCACCGTTACCGGGGTCGCTGTGCGTGAAGGCGCTCCCGAACCCGACATCTCAACGCCCGAGGCATTCAAGCAAGCGTTGTTGCAGGCGCGTTCGGTCGCCTACACCGATCCGAAGGCTGGCGGGTCTGGCGGCATCATGTTCTCCGCGCTGTTGCAGAAGCTGGGCATCGCCGACGAGGTGAACAAGAAGGCGTTGCTTGGAAAGGGCGGGCACGATGTGGCGGTATCGATTGCCGAGGGCCGTGCCGAGCTGGGCGCCACCTTCATCAGCGAAGTTCTGCCGGTGCGCGGCGCCAAGGTCGTCGGCCCATTGCCGGGCGAATTGCACAATGCCAATACCTACACGGCCGCCATTCACGCGCGCGCGGCCTCGCGCGCGGGGGCGGAGGCATTGCTGCGCAAACTCACGGACCCCGCCACCCGCGGCCGCTGGACTGCTGCCGGACTGGAGCCTGCATTTCCGGCCCGCTGACCATCTTGCACGGAAGAATGAGGCTGCCTAACTAGCGTGACAGCGGAGCGCAGACGCCATGGACCCGTTGAAATTCGTGGTCCTCGACGAAGAGGATCTTGAGGTCGCCTCGACTCACCTGCAGGACGCGGTGGTCAGAGTCTCTGACATCCTGTGGCGGCCACAGGAAAAACGCGTCGTCGTCGCGCTTAACCGCTTCGACTGGGAGGGGGCACAAGGCGACACCCCGGAATATCACCGGCGGCGGGCGGCCCTGCGTTTCGAGCGCGTTTTGACCTGCAAATGCCGGCACGTGGATCCCACGCACAAGGATGAGGTCCTCAATCTTCTGGCGGTTGAATTCAGCGAGACCGAGGCGCCGTCCGGCGCGGTGCTGTTGACGTTCTCAGGCGGCGCGACGGTGCGGCTGGAAGTCGAATGTCTTGAGGCTGAACTGGCAGACCTCGGTCCGTCGTGGACTACTGGTCTCTGTCCTGCCCATGCCAATCTCGATGAGGGCTCGGCGAAATCCAAGCGGCCCTGATTAAGTCTATTTTCGGCCGCTGCAAGGGTTGACGCCAAGGCGCGCATCACCCATTGACCTTGTCGACCGGGCAGGGCCCGGCAGGATCAGGCCATGCCCATCCGTTTGGACAGCCAAAGCGCGGATTTTCCAGAGCGGTTTCGAAGTCTCCTTGCGCTCAAACGTGAGACCGCACAGGACGTCGAGCAGGCAGTCCGCGGCATCATCGCCGAGATAACGAAACGCGGTGACCGCGCCCTGTTCGAGCTGACCGCCAGGTTTGACCATGTCGATCTCGTCAAGATTGGGTTGCGCGTCGCCGCCGGGGAGATTGACGCCGCCGAAAAATCCTGTGAAGGCGATGCGCTTGCGGCACTCAAAGTCGCGCGCGAACGAATCGAGGCTTACCACCGCCGGCAGAAGCCCAGCGACAATCGTTTCACTGACGCTCTCGGGGTCGAAATGGGCGCAAAGTGGACCGCCATCGAGTCGGTGGGACTGTACGTGCCCGGCGGCACGGCCGCCTATCCGTCGTCCGTTCTCATGAATGCTGTGCCGGCCAAGGTCGCGGGAGTTCCTAGATTGGCAATGGTCGTCCCGGCGCCCGACGGCAAGCTCAATCCCCTTGTGCTGGCTGCAGCGCGGCTTGCCGGCGTTGACGAAATCTATCGCATCGGAGGCGCGCAGGCGGTCGCCGCACTGGCCTACGGAACGGAAAGCATTGCGCCCGTGGCGAAGATCGTCGGACCGGGAAACGCCTATGTCGCCGCGGCAAAGCGCCTGGTGTTCGGCAAGGTCGGCATCGAAATGATCGCCGGGCCGTCTGAGGTCCTGATCCTGGCCGACAAAACGGCCAATGCCGACTGGATCGCCGCCGACCTGCTCGCGCAGGCCGAACATGACGCCAGTGCGCAGTCGATTCTGATTACGGACGATGCCGGTCTTGCGGACCGCGTCGAAAAAGCCGTCGAATCACAACTCAAGACACTGTCACGGGCAAAGGTCGCCGGCGCTTCGTGGAGCAATTTCGGCGCGGTCATCGTCGTCCGCAGGCTCGACGATGCGGTTTCGCTGGTCGATCAGCTCGCGGCCGAGCATCTGGAGATTCTCGCCGACGATCCCGAGCGATTGGTGAAGAAAATCCGTAATGCCGGCGCCATCTTCATCGGCGCACACACTCCGGAGGCGATCGGCGACTATGTTGCGGGGTCCAACCATGTGCTGCCCACCGCGCGCTCGGCGAGATTTTCGTCCGGTCTTGGTGTACTTGATTTCATGAAGCGGACCTCTCTGCTCAAATGCGGGCCAGAGCAATTGCGTGCACTTGGTCCGGCGGCGATCTCACTCGCCGAGGCGGAGGGGTTGAGCGCGCATGCGCGCTCTGTGTCGATCCGACTCAATCAGAGATGAGCCCGGCGAAATCAACGCCTGCAGGATCGAAGCGGCGACTCGTCGCTGTCGTTCTCGACGAGGAATCGATCGGCCGGTCCAATCCTGATGTCGAGCACGAGCGTCAGGTCGCGATCTATGACCTGCTCGAGCAGAATTCCTTCGCGCCGGTCGGCCATGAAGACGGGCCTTATGCACTTCATCTGAGCATCAACGGCAACCGCCTCGTTTTCGATATTCGCCAGCAGGACGGAACGCCGGTGGTCGCACATCTGTTTTCGCTCACGCCGCTGCGCCGGATCGTCAAGGACTACTACATGATCTGTGACAGTTACTATCAGGCGATCCGCACCGCGACGCCCGACAAGATCGAAGCAATCGACATGGGCCGGCGCGCGATCCACAACGACGGCTCGCGCATCCTGGCGGAGCGGCTCAAGGGAAAGGTGACGGTCGATATCGATACGGCGCGCCGGCTGTTCACACTGATCTGCGTTCTGCATTGGAAGGGCTGAGGGATGCCCTGTTCAGGCAAGGCGACCGGGGAATAAGAATTGGCCGCGCCCGAGCGCTCATCACGCCCCCACGCGGTGCTGTTCGCCTGCGGCATGAACGCGGTGCGCTCGCCGATGGCGGCGGCACTGCTCCAGCAGATGTTCGGAACGACGGTCTATGTCGGCTCGGCTGGCGTGCAAAAGAGAGAGCTGGACCCTTTTGCGGTCGCCGCGATGGAGGAGGTCGGCATCGATATCTCCAGGCACAAGCCGATCACGTTCGAGGAACTGGATGACCTGGAAGGGCTCAATTTCGATTTGATCGTGACTCTCTCGCCGCCGGCGCATCACAAGGCTCTGGAATTGACCCGCGCGGCACCGGTCGAAGTGGAATATTGGCCGACGGTCGATCCGACCGCTGTCGAGGGCAGCCGCGAGCAGCGCCTCAATGCCTACCGTGAGGTGAGAGACCAGCTGACGGCCCGCATTCGCGAGCGCTTCGCCCGTCCGAGCGGCGGCAACGAATGAATCGATCGACGCCGGCTTGGGTTGTGAAAGTGGGCCTGTTCCGCTAGGTTCCGCGCCCTCGTCTTCTTTTTTATCAACTCATCTTCAACGCCCGGGCAGATGATCGGCCGTCCCAAATTCGTCCTCGCTTCCGGCTCGCCGCGCCGCCTTGCCCTCATCAATCAGGCCGGCATCGAGCCTGACGCGCTCAAGCCCGTGGACCTCGATGAAACGCCGCACCGTGGCGAAATTCCGCGCGCCTATGCCACGCGGCTGGCGCACGCCAAGGCGGCGGCGGCATTGGAAAATGTGAAGCTCGATGACGCGCTGCGCGGCGCCTATATCCTGGCCGCGGACACCGTGGTCGCGGTCGGCCGGCGCATCCTTCCCAAAGCAGAGTTGCTGGACGAAGCGGCACAATGCTTGCGCCTGCTTTCGGGACGCAACCATCGCGTCTACACCGCGATCTGCCTGGTCACGCCGAAGGAAGCGTTTCGCCAGCGCCTGGTGGAGACGCGCGTGCGTTTCAAGCGTTTGTCGGAAGAAGATATCGAAGCCTATCTTGCCTCGGGCGAATGGCGCGGCAAGGCCGGCGGTTACGCAGCGCAGGGCATTGCCGGAACTTTCATGGTGAAGATCGTCGGTTCCTACACCAACGTCGTCGGTCTGCCGCTTTACGAGGTCATGACGCTGCTGGGCGGCGAGGGCTACCCAATCCGGTTTGGGTGGCTCAACGCGATGTGAGAAACTATTTGAGTAGTCGTCAATAATCGGAAATTCTGTTCCGTCATGAATGAGATCGACCGCAGAACACCCGCCGTGCGGTCCTGCCCGATCTGCGGCAAGCCGGTCGAGCCGGCATTCAAGCCGTTCTGCTCCAAGCGCTGCGCCGATATTGATCTCAATCGCTGGCTTTCCGGCGTCTACGCGGTCCCGGCCAAAGATGACGAAGACGAAGATGGCGAACGCCCGGCCGAAGGCGAGGCGGGCGACAAATGAGTACGCAAGCCGGTGGATGGCCGGATCAGCTGTTCGAGGCGATCAAGCGCGGGAATGTGCGCCAGGTTGGCTATGTGCCTGACGCCGGCCATGCGCGGCTGATCGATCGCTGCCGCGCCGATGACGAAGTCAGCGACGTCGTTCTTACGACGGAAGAGGAAGGCATTGCTCTGGCGGCGGGCGCTTGGCTCGGCGGTCAACGCGCCGCGCTGCTGATGCAGTCGAGCGGCCTCGGCAACTGCGTCAACATGCTGTCGCTGGCGCGCACCTGCCGTTTCCCATTGCTGATGCTGATCACGATGCGCGGCGAATGGCAGGAGTTCAATCCCTGGCAGGTGCCGATCGGATCGATCGTCGAGCCTGTCCTCAAGTTATGCGAAGCGGAGGTGTATCGCATCCGCGAGCCAGATGAGGTTGCCGGCGCCGCCGAAAGGGCGGTGCAACAGGCCTTCGGTGACGAACGCATCGTCGCCATGGTGCTGTCGCAGCAATTGATCGGTAGAAAAGTGTGGACCAAATGAAGCTCGATCGCCGCGCTGCCATGGCCACCCTCGTCAAGGATCGTGACGACGACCTGTTGGTAGTACCGGGCCTTGGCTCGACGACATGGGATCTTGCTGCTGCAGGCGACAATCCGCGCAATTTCTATCTGTGGGGCGCCATGGGTGGAGCGGCGATGATCGGTCTGGGGCTCGCGCTCGCGCAGCCCAAACGCCGCGTCGCGGTGATCACCGGCGATGGTGAAATGCTGATGGGGCTCGGCTCGCTTGCGACCATCGGCAACAAGCGGCCGCCCAATCTCGCCGTCGTCATTTTCGACAATGGCGTCTACGGCGAGACCGGCATGCAGCCGAGCCACACCCAAAACGGAGTCGATCTCCTGCGTATCGCGGGGGCCTGCGGTTTTGCGACCTGTCTTGATGTGCGCGATGAAGGCGCTTTGGCTGATCTTGCGGCCCGGTTGAAGGAGCTGCGCGAGACGCTTTTCGCCCGCGTGTTGATTGCCGCCGAAGAGCCGCCCCGCGTGTTGCCATTGCGCGATGGTGTTGCGCTCAAGGACAGGTTCCGCGCGGCGCTCGGCGTCAAGGCATGAACCGGCGTCGTCGGGCGCCGTTCTGGACAGTACGGATTCGAGCCTTTATAACGCCCGCGCCTTGCTGAGCGGTCCTTTTGGGCCGACCCGGCGCCCAGGTAGCTCAGTTGGTAGAGCACGTGACTGAAAATCACGGTGTCGGTGGTTCGATTCCGCCCCTGGGCACCACATCATGTTCGCAGATGTTCGCAGACGTCTGAAAATCAGCAAAAACAAGGCGATAAGCAATTTTCCGTTCGCGTTTGTTCCGCTATGTTCTCGGGCAGCCGGAACATTTGTTGGTACTTTTGTTGGTATCGGGTTTTTTCCGGTCGCGCCGATACCAACACACGAGCAAAGAAA
>DATGDN010000179.1:0-3473 GCA_035310865.1 Pseudolabrys sp.
TGGTCGAAAAGGTTCACCGTCGAAAGCGTGATCGGAGCGCTCGCAGTCGAAGGGCCGTGTCCAGCTACTCGTTATGCATTCAGACCACTTGGCCCACCTGTGAAGCGAAGAGCGCGTTGAATGGCAATCAACTGCAGACGCCCCCATACACCTAGCCCATCCTATTCGCGCAGCCTGCTAGCTTTGCTGAGATTTTTCCGTGGCATGATCGCGGACGTGCGCCCGCTTTGCGTTTGACCGCTGGGTAATTCTGCACTTTTGGAACGCGTTGGAGTTGAAAGGACGGGCTCTCTGGGGCTTGCGGATGCGGTCTCTGCCCCGTTTGTTCACGGTCCTGCCGGTTGCAATGCACCGGCCAGACATCGGAATAGCCCGGCTTGTGGGCAAGCGCTGGCCAGCGCAATCCGAATGCGGCTTGCGGTCTCGACGATACGCGCGCCGATCTTGAGCAGCCTCTCGCGCAAGGTGGCAAATTCGGCGACGGCGAGCGGATGAAGTTTTGGAATGGCCTCGCGCAGTTCGAGCATCAGCCAATAAGCGGCTGTATGGAGGAAGAGCCGCATCTGATTGGCGAGCGGCGCCCGGCAGGAGGTGCGATCCGAGGCCAGCTGGCTCTTGTGCAATTTGATCAGATTTTCCATCTGGCCACGCGCGCAATAGAGCGTGTCGTAGATATGTTCGGGCGAGCCACTTGCGATGTTGGTGACCACATAGCGAATATCGAGCCCCAGTTCAGTCGCTTCGACGCGGGCGCAGACGCGGCGCTCGGCCCGCCAGGATTTGGCCGCGTAGTTCGTTTGCGCGTAGCCACGCAGGACGAGCATCTGTTCCAATGCGCGACGGGTGCGGATGTCGTCAGCCTTTTCTTCGACGGCGACGGCGAGAAGCTTATTGCCGGACAGGCCGAAAACGTAATCGAGGCCATTGTCCTCGCACCAATCCATAACCTCGCGGCGACCATAATGGCCATCGCCCCGGATGGTGATCCTGGTCGTCGGCCAATGCGCGCGGATGCGGCGGACGACCCGGCGCAAATGACCGCGCACTTCCTTGCCGGTCGGCGTCTTTCCCGGGCGTAGAATGATCGCGACAGGGCGTCCGGTCGCGGTGTCGTAGATATGGATCGGCAGGAAGCAGCGCTCGTCATAATGCGCATTGAACAGCGACAATTGCTGATGCCCATGCACGACGTCACAGGTGTCGTCGATATCGAGCGTGACGGCTCGCGGAGGCACAGCGTAGCTGGCGCAATAATGATCGATCAGCACGCCGCCGAGTTTCACGATTTCGCGCAAAGACGGCGCATTCTCCCAACGCGACATGGTCGGCTGCGAGCACAAATCGTTCCCCGTATCGGGTAAGCGCCCGCAGGCGATCTTGAAGGCCGGATCCTTGCGTAGATGATCGAGATCGTCCGCATCCTCGTAACCGCAGGCGATAGCAAGAATGCGCGCGCGAAAAATGCTGGCGAGCGAATGGGTGATCAGCAACGGATTGCGCGGATCTGCAATGACGGCGGCGAGTTTGTCCGCCAGTCCCAGCCGGCGCTCGGCTTGCCCCAAAAGCATCACGCCGGCGTCCGAGGTGATGCGTCCGCCGTCGAATGCGGCGGTGATCTTCTTGCGGCCAACGGCTGGAAACGAAAACGGGAGGGGGGTATCTTCGGTCATGGCGCGCGTGGCGGCGATGGGATGGCGTGAAGGATCGGCGTAGACAACCAATCCATACACTAAATCAACATTTTACGCCACGCTCGCCAGCCGATAATCCCCCCATCGCTGAATAAGGCGGGCTTCCGTAATGGCCCGCGTGGAGTCAAGTCCCGCGTATCAACTTCCCCAATCTATGGCGCAAGGCGTGAGCGCCCATCTCTTGGCGCCGCATGGAGCGCGGCGCTGGTGGACTGGTTTCCTTGTCTTCGTCGCCGGTCTCTTGCTTCCGTCCGTGGTCGGCATGAAGCCGCCACATTATGCCATAAGAGGAAACGGTGAGCCTATCTAACTACGCGTAGTCCATCGCGAGATAGCCACGGCCCGATCTCCGGCTTCACCGATTCCGTCGTCCCGGCGACGGGACCTCTGACGAAGCGGGCCTTGTCAGGTCCGCTTCAAAATCGTGCTTCGCTCCAGTTTACGCATGGACGAGTTGCGGCGCCTTCCCTTCTTTCGTCCAGCGGAAACTCGTTCCGTCGACCCACATCCGATGCAAGATCACCCCAATCTTGCGCGCCAAGGCGACTTTGGCCCGTTTCACGCCCCGCCGTTTGGCGACGTCTATTCCCCAGCGCTTCAGCGCCGAGAAACGTGTAACCCGAGACAATAGCGCGTTGGCCGCTTCGTAGAGCGCGGTGCGCGCCATCTCATCGCCGACCAGGCTCACGCCGCCCGTGATGTCGGTTTCTCCCGATTGGTATTTCCTCGGCGTCAGTCCGAACAATGCGCCGACAGCCTTGGATTTTTTGATCCGCGTCGGATCGTCGATCGCCGTTTTGAACGTAATCGCCACCAGCGCGCCCACACCCGGCGCGGTCATCAGCCGGCGGCAAACAGCGTCGGTGCGGACGATCGCCAGCATGGCTTTATGCAGATTCGAATATTCTGTCCGCAGGGTGGCGCGCGCCGCGAGCATCGCTCCCGCGATCCGCTCCAACATCGCCTGGCCCGCACACAACTCGCGCACCCGCGCGTCGAAGCCGTTACGCGTCACCGCGCCCATTTTCAGCCCAAACCCGCGAAGAATGCCACGAATGCTGAACTCCACGTCGAGCAATTTACCAAGCAGTTGCTTGCGAGCGACGAGCAGAGCTCGCACCTCCTGTGAACCGCTCGATTTGCAATGAACCGGCCGAAACCAGCCCATCCGGATCAGCTGGGCGATGCCGCGCGCGTCTTTACGGTCGGTCTTCACGGTCATCGCCGAGAGCGCCGCTTTCACGTGCCGGGTCTCCAGAAGAACGGTTTCAAGACCGGCCGCGCTCAATCCGGCATGCAGCCACTGCGACAGCGGTCCGGCTTCAAGCCCAATCCGCGCTACCGGAAAGTCAAGATCCTTGACAAACGCCACGAGTGCATCCGGGTCGCTCGCGACCTTGGCCTCCTTCACAATCTTCCCTTTCGCATCCACAATACAGACGCTCGAGAATTCCAAAGACACGTCGATCCCAGCATAATGATCCATGGTTGTCCTCCGTCCTGCGATGCTTGGGGCCTGGCGCCAAACCAGGACCCCGTTTCACCATCATACGGGGGACAACCACCCCTCCGCCCAGCTCAGGGGCGGGCCATTACGGCATCTAGTGCCACTGTGATTAAGCCCGCTTCATATGGCTTCAACTTCGGAATAGGCTCAACTGACCCGCTAACCCCGTGGTTCTGGCTGGACCGGCCCACAAAATTAACCCCACCGAGCTCCAGTGGTTGTTCAATTAGCTTATTCAAGTCGAGCTTATTACCATAGGTGACATCGAAGAGCTG
>DATGDN010000180.1:0-2274 GCA_035310865.1 Pseudolabrys sp.
TGATTGCCATCCTGTCGGCGGCATTTGCGATAACCCAAGTTGCTGCCCAGGAGCGGCGTCTGCCGACGCAATCGGAATTGCGTCTGTCCTACGCGCCGGTGGTGCAGCATGTGGCGCCGGCGGTGGTGAATGTCTACGCCGCCAAGGTCGTGCAGAATCGCAATCCGCTGCTGGACGATCCGATTTTCCGCCGATTTTTCGGCGTGCCCGGTGGCCTGGGCAACCAGGTGCAACGCTCGCTCGGTTCCGGCGTCATCGTCGACGCCAGCGGACTGATTGTCACGAACAACCACGTCATTGAGGGCGCCGATGAGGTGAAGGTCTCGCTCGCCGACAAGCGCGAGTTCGAGGCATCGCTTGTGCTCAAGGATCCACGGACCGATCTCGCGATCCTGCGCATCCAAGACGGCCGTGAGCGGTTTCCCGTCCTCGACTTTGCGGATTCGGATGCCTTGCAGGTCGGCGACGTAGTGCTCGCCATCGGCAACCCGTTCGGTGTTGGGCAGACAGTGACGCACGGCATCGTCTCCGCGCTGGCGCGCACACAAGTCGGTGTCAGCGACTATCAGTTTTTCATCCAGACCGACGCCGCGATCAATCCCGGGAATTCCGGCGGCGCTCTGGTCGATCTGACCGGCAAGCTCGTCGGCATCAATACCGCGATTTTTTCGCGCTCGGGCGGTTCGCAAGGCGTGGGCTTCGCTATTCCTGCCAACATGGTGCGAGTCGTCGTCGCCTCCGCAAAGACGGGTGGCAAGGCCGTGGCAAGGCCCTGGCTCGGCGCAAAATTGCAGGCGGTCACGGCCGATATTGCCGACAGCATGGGACTCAAGCGTCCGTCCGGTGCGCTTGTCGCCAACGTAGCACCTAACAGTCCGGCGGCGCGCGCCGGCATCAAACCGGGCGATTTGATTGTGTCGGTCGATGGCCAGGCAATCGAAGATCCTAATGCTTTTGATTACCGGTTTGCGACCAAGCCGCTCGGCGGCAACGCGCGCCTCGGGGTCGTCAGGGCGGGGCGTGAACAGACTGTCGCAGTCGCATTGCAGATCGCACCGGAGGCGCCACGCGACGAAATCGTGATCCGTTCACGATCGCCGTTTTCGGGCGTCAAGATCGCCAATCTTTCGCCCGCGCTTGCCGATGAGCTGCAGGTCCGCAACGTCGAGGAAGGCGTGGTGATCGTCGATGTGGACTCGGGGTCATATGCGAGCAATCTCGGTTTCCAGCGCGGCGACGTGATCGAAGAGGTGAACGGCGAACGGATTGCCAAGACGCGCGACCTCGAACGACTGAGCGGCACGCTAAACCGCAGCTGGCGCATCGTCATTGTGCGTGGCGGACAGAAGATTTCCGCGGTATTTGGCGGGTAAGCGGCTGAAAAATGGCTCCCCGTCCGAAAGCCAGCGGTCCCAGTCTCTTCGCCGCCGCCGGCCTTGAGAAGGACGCGCCGCGCCCGCTCGCAGACAAGCTCAGGCCGCAGAAGCTCGACGAGGTGGTGGGGCAAGACCATCTGCTTGGGGCAGACGGCGCGCTCACGCGCATGCTGGAAACGCGCTCGCTCGGTTCGCTGGTGTTCTGGGGCCCGCCGGGCACCGGCAAGACCACGGTCGCACGCCTGCTGGCGCAGGCGACCGACCTGCATTTCGAGCAGATTTCCGCAATCTTTACCGGCGTTGCCGATCTCAAGAAGGTCTTCGAGGAGGCGCGCCACCGCCGCGAAATGGGGCAGGGCACGCTCCTGTTCGTCGACGAAATTCATCGCTTCAACCGCGCCCAGCAGGACGGCTTCCTGCCGGTGATGGAGGACGGCACCATCGTCCTTGTGGGTGCGACCACCGAAAATCCGTCGTTCGAATTGAATGCGCCATTGCTGTCGCGCGCGCGCGTGCTGGTCTTCAAATCGCTCGACGCGGATGCAATCGAAAACCTGATCACACGCTCCGAAAAAATCGAACAGCGTCGGCTGCCCCTTGATGCGGAGGCGCGCACGTCCCTGGTCCGCATGGCAGACGGCGATGGCCGCGCTGCGCTCACGCTTGTCGAGGAAGTCTGGCGTGCCGCACGCAAGGACGAGACCTTCGGCAGCGCAAAATTGCAGGAGATCGTTCAGCGGCGCGCGCCGATCTACGACAAGTCGCAGGATGGCCACTACAATCTCATCAGTGCCCTGCACAAGTCGGTGCGCGGGTCCGATGCCGACGCCGCACTCTACTATCTCTGCCGCATGCTGGATGCCGGCGAGCCGCCGCTCTACATCGCGCGCCGCGTCGT
>DATGDN010000181.1:0-12239 GCA_035310865.1 Pseudolabrys sp.
GCAAAAGCGGCACCTTCGAGGCACTTGCTCTCGGTGGGTAGCCGGGTGGAACCCGCATGGAAAACGATCAGACAGGCTTAAGCGACATCTCCTCGGGGCGCTTGTCGATGACCTTATCGACCAGGCCGAAGTCCTTGGCGGCCTCGGCAGTCAGAAAATAGTCGCGTTCAAGCGCGTCTTCGATCTTCTTCAGCGACTGGCCGGTATGCTTGACGTAGATCTCGTTGAGCCGCTTCTTCAAGTTGAGGATCTCCTGGGCGTGGAGCATGATGTCGGTCGCCTGGCCCTGGAACCCGCCTGACGGCTGGTGCACCATGATCCGGGCGTTGGGAAGCGCGAAGCGCTGGTCCTTGGCGCCGGCGGCGAGCAGAAGCGAGCCCATCGACGCAGCCTGCCCTACGCAAAGCGTGGACACCGGCGGGCGCACGAACTGCATCGTGTCATAAATCGCCATGCCCGAGGTCACGACCCCGCCCGGTGAGTTGATGTACATAGATACTTCTTTCTTCGGATTCTCCGCCTCCAGGAACAGCAATTGTGCCACCACCAGGGTGGCCACTCCGTCCTCGATCGGCCCGGTGATGAAGATAATCCTCTCCTTCAGGAGGCGCGAGTAGATGTCATAGGCCCGCTCGCCACGGTTGGTCTGCTCCACCACCATGGGCACCAGATAATTCATATAGGTATCGACGGGATCTCTCATTTCGTCTCCTTGACGCGAATCATGCCGGTTAGCTTAGCCTCGAGGGCGCGTCACGTGATCTATTTTCCCACAAGCGACGGCGCAAGGCGCGGCATATCAGCCCGCCGATTCGTCGTCCTTGTAGAGCTCCTCGCGCGAGACTTTGCTCTCGTTCACGCTTGCAAGCTCGAGCAGGAAATCGACCGCCTTCTCCTCGAAGATCGGCGCACGCAGGGCGGCAACGGCCTGCGGATTTTGCCGGTAATAATCCCACACCCGCTGCTCCTGACCGGCAAACTGACGCGCCCGGTCCATCACAGCGCGGCTTAACTCATCGTCCGTAACCGTAATGTTGTTCTTTTCGCCGATCTCGGCGAGCACCAGACCGAGCCGCACGCGGCGTTCGGCAATCGCTCGGTACTCCGCCTTGGCTTTTTCCTCGGTGGTGTTCTCATCGGCGAAGGTCTTGCGCTCGTTCTCAAGCTCCTGAAGTACGGACTTCCACACACGGTCGAACTCCTCCTCGACCAATGTCGGCGGCGGATCGAACTTGTGCAGCTTATCGAGCTCATCGAGAAGCGCGCGTTTGATTTTCTGGCGAGACATTGCCGCGTGTTCGCGCGTAATTCGGTCTTTCACCGCTTCGCGCAGCTTATTAAGCGACTCCAGCCCGAGAGATTTCGCGAATTCGTCGTCAATTGTCACCTTGCCGGGGGCCTCGATCGACTTTGCCGTAACGACAAATTCTGCGTTTTTTCCGGCGAGATCCTCTTTCATATAGTGCGCAGGAAAGGTCACCTTCAGTGTGCGGATTTCGCCCGTCGTAATACCGATGAGCTGATCCTCGAACCCCGGAATGAAGGTGTTCGACCCGATCAGCACAACAGCATCGTCGCCCGATCCGCCCTCAAAGGGCTTGCCGTCGATCGTGCCGGCGAATGAGATAGTCACTCGATCATCTTTCGCAGCTTTTTCGCCTTGCGGCCGCGGCGTGTAAGGCTTGTTCTGATCGGCAATGTTCTTAATGCCCTCGTCCACTTCGGAGTCGGCGACATCGGCGACCAGTTTGGCGAGTTTTATACTCTTGAAATCGCCCAGCGTGATCGGCGGCACGATTTCGAGCGCCATCGTGTAGTTCAGATCGCTCTTGCCTGCGATCAATTGCTCGATCGCGCCTTCGTCGGTCGGCAGCGTGACTTTCGGATCAGCCGCGAGTTTAAACCCGCGCTCGCTGACAATCTGATTGTTGGCATCTCGTACGGTCGCTTCGATGACCTCGGCCATCGCCGAACGGCCATACATCCGCTTGAGGTGAGCGACCGGCACCTTGCCGGGACGGAATCCGTTGATCCGGACACGCCCTTTCAAATCGTCCAAACGCTCATTCACTTTGGCGTCGAGTTCGGCGGCCGGAACGACGACTTTGTATTCCCGCTTAAGACCTTCCGACAGTGTTTCGGTAACCTGCATTGCTCACTACTCGTTGCTTAACTCGTGAGACGCTCGCCTGACCTAGCGTCAACGTCACGAAAATCCGGAAACGGGTGGTCGCCCGCACTTATTTCTAACCCTCGGGGTGGTGCGGGCGGAGGGATTTGAACCCCCACGACTTTCGTCACGGGAACCTAAATCCCGCGCGTCTACCAATTCCGCCACGCCCGCAAGGGGCGGTTACAGGACAATCCTGACGCCGCAATCCGGCAGGGCTTAACGCGGCTATGCCCGCCTAGGCAAGGCTTAAGCGATCCATTCGGATGGCACGCATCAATCACGGTGAAAATCCCGCCGGTCCCCCGAAAATAGGCACTTTTTGACCTTTCTCAATGGGTCATCGCCGGGGCAACCTAGAGTCTCACGGGATCCCATGAGGTTATGAATGGTAATCGCGCCCTCGCCAACTTCACTGAGCGTGAGCTCATCGCTGTCGACCGCGACGTCGTTCTGGTCCTGGACGATTGGCGTCTGACGAATGACGGCGCCATTCATCCCAGTTTCGGCAATTTCCACGATGCGATGATGGCCGGACGGATTGGCCAGTACGTAACTCTCAACAGCCAGGACACGCTCGACCTCCCGGTGAAGACAAACGAACGCCTCCGTGTGCGCATCATCAACGCCGCGAATGCGCCGATTTTCCAATTTCGCATTGCGCGCCACCCGGCGCGCGTCATGGCCGTGGACGGCCAGCCCCGGCCACCAATCGTTGTTGCGAATGCGCCGCTAAGACTTGCCCCCGGCAATCGGGTTGACCTGTTTCTCGACGCTACGCTCGAGCCGGGCATGCGGGCTCCGATTTTGGTAGACGATGAGGTCGGCCGCCTGGTTTATGAAGCCGGCGCGCGTTTTCGTCCAAGTCCTCTCCCCGAGCCAGCACCACTACCTGACAATCCACTTCCGGCACGCATGGACTTTTCGGGGGCCCTGCGGCTCGACGTGCCGCTCGACGGCGGCGGCATGGCAATGATGATGGGTCGCGGCGGAATGATGGGCGGCGGTTCGGGCGGCACCGGCTTCCGCGGCTACGGACTCGCGCGGAGCAACGAATCTGGGCGCTCGCGAGCGTCGCATCCACGGGTCACGATGGTCCGCCGCTCTTTACGGTCCCGCGCGGGCGGACCGTGGTGCTGACACTTCCAAATCGCACGGCCTTCCCACACGCGATGCATGTGCACGGTCATCATTTCCGGGTTTTGGAAAGCGGAGAAGCCTGGCGACCCTATTGGCTCGACACGGTCATCGTGGACGCCGACCACAGCGTGCGCATCGCCTTCGTCGCCGACAATCCAGGAAAATGGATGATCCATTGCCACATGTTCGAACACCAGGAGAGCGGCATGGCGGCATGGTTCCAGGCGGACTAGTCCGCCCCCGTTTCGCGCATATGGGCGCCGAAGAGCATTCGATAGACGCGTGGCAGCATCTCCGGCAGGTCCTCCGCGATCAGTCCCGGACCGAATGCGTTCGCGGCCTCGCCATGCAGCCAGACCGCGGCACAGGACGCCTCAAAGGATGGCATGCCTTGTGCGAGCAGCCCGGCAATCATTCCGGCCAGCACATCGCCCGAACCAGCAGTGGCGAGCGTCGGCGGACCATTGTCGGCGATCGCCGCGCGGCCCTCTGCGCGGGCAACAACACAATCGGCGCCCTTAAAAACCAATACAGCCCCCATTTGACTGGCTGCTAGCCGGGCTTTCTCAAGTTTCGAATGAGAATTAAGTTTCATTGCCAATGGATTGAATAAACGAGCGAATTCACCCTCATGTGGCGTCAGCACAACTGGCCGGCCTGCTCGCTTGCCAATGGCGTTCGCCAAGGCGGCAGGCTCTTCCGCAAAACTCGTCAGAGCGTCGGCATCGAGGACCACGGACGCCTCGCTTGCCAGCGCCGAATACACCTGTTCGCGCATGGAAGGGCCCACCCCGCCACCTGGGCCCAAGACCACCGCATTTCGGCGCTTGTCCGCGAGGAATTCCGCAAGCTCTCGCGCTCCATCGACGGGGCGGACCATAACTGCCAGGCTCTCGACGGCATTGATGGCCAGCGCATTTCGCGGGCTAGCGATCGTGACAAGCCCCGCGCCCGCGCGAAGTGCCCCGCGCGCCGCTAAGCGCGCGGCGCCTGTCGACGACGGGCCACCCGAAACGACGACCGCATGACCGCGAGAATATTTGTGGCCTTGCGGCTCAGCCCTTGGAAACGCGCCAACCCAAAGAGCCGGTACATTGGCGAAAGTGGCAGGCTTGATCTTGTCGAGAACACTATCCGGGATGCCGATGTCGGCGACTTCAACCGAACCGCAATGCAGACGGCCCGGAAGAAGAATATGCCCAGGCTTGCGTCGAAAGAAGGTGACGGTACGCGTCGCGTTGACCGCACGTCCCATCACGGCCCCGGTCGTGCCGTTCACGCCGCTCGGCAGATCGACTGCAACAATTGGCACCGGCGCAGCGTTCATCGCGTCAATGACGTCACCGGGCAGACCTTCAATAACCCGGTCGAGTCCTGCTCCGAAGAGCGCATCCACGATGAGGTCACATTCCGCGATTGATGCCGATGATGCATCGGTCACCGGTCCGCTCCAGCGATCGGCCGCCAAGGCAGCGTCGCCCTTCAGACGGTTGCGGTCCCCGACAAAACTGACACTCACGGCGCGCCCGCGCTGTGAGAGGTGGCGCGCCGCCACGAAGCCATCCCCACCATTGTTGCCGGGGCCAGCCACGACCACGACACAGCGCCCGTCCGATGCCTTGCACGCGGTGTCGGCGACGGCGCGCCCCGCATTTTCCATCAAATCGATACCTGGAATCCCTCCGGCGATTGCCAGGCGGTCGGCCTCCGCCATCTCAGCCGTCGTGAGCAGCTCGATCATTGCGGAAAGAGTATCGGCGAGCGTCGCCCCGGACAATTCGGCCTAACGGATTGCCCTGCAATAAGTCTTCGCTGACTGGCTAAATTCTAGCCACTTTGCTTAACTCATGGGCGTCGAACATTAGGCAGCTGGCTGGGCAGATTCCCGCATTTCCATAACTTATTGTGGAGAAAAGGTATTTCGCCTCCCGCCGGCTTGGCACGGGACCTGCTAACCGGTAGCGCGGCTCGTCGGATCGTATTCCAGCGGGCCGGGGGGAAGGACAGGCAATGAAAAAAATCGAAGCCATCATCAAACCCTTCAAATTGGACGAGGTGAAAGAGGCGCTGCAGGAGGTAGGCCTACAGGGGATAACTGTGACCGAGGCAAAGGGCTTCGGACGACAGAAAGGACACACGGAGCTATACCGCGGCGCCGAATATGTGGTCGATTTTCTTCCCAAAGTGAAAATTGAGGTCGTGCTTGGCGACGATATGGTGGAAAAAGCGATCGATGCGATCCGGCGCGCTGCTCAGACTGGCCGGATTGGTGACGGCAAGATATTCGTTTCCAACATCGAAGAAGCCATTCGGATCAGGACCGGGGAATCCGGAATTGATGCAATCTAGGCCGCAGGCAAACGTCCTCACGGCAATTTCATGAAAACAGGGGGAATGCAGTCCATGACGACAGCCAAAGAAGTCATGAAGATGATTAAGGACAACGACGTGAAATATGCCGATTTCCGGTTCACTGATCCGCGCGGCAAGTGGCAGCACGTCACCTTCGATATCACGATGATCGAAGAGGATACATTTGCAGAAGGCATGATGTTCGACGGCTCCTCGATTGCCGGCTGGAAGGCAATCCATGAGTCCGACATGAACCTGATGCCCGATCCGGCGACCGCCTGCATCGATCCATTTTTCGCCGAGACCACATTGTCGCTGGTATGCGACGTGCTCGAGCCGACCACCGGCGAGCCTTACAACCGCGATCCACGGGGTATCGCCAAAAAGGCCGAGGGCATGGTGAAAACCTCAGGCGTCGGCGACACAATCTTCTTCGGTCCCGAAGCCGAATTCTTTGTGTTCGACGACGTCAAATACGCCGCCGAGCCCTACAACACGGGCTTCAGGCTTGACTCCATCGAACTCCCGTCGAATTCAGCGACCGAATACGAAGGCGGCAATCTCGGCCACCGCATCGGCACAAAGAGGGGTTACTTCCCGGTACCACCGCAGGACTCCGCGCAGGACATGCGCAGCGAAATGCTCGCGGCGATGGCCAAGATGGGCGTCAAGGTCGAGAAGCATCACCACGAGGTGGCATCAGCCCAACACGAACTCGGCATGAAGTTTTCGCCGCTCGTGGTCATGGCCGATCAGATGATGATCTACAAATATTGCATCCAGCAGGTCGCACAGATTTACGGCAAGACCGCAACCTTCATGCCCAAGCCCGTCTACGGCGACAACGGTTCGGGCATGCATTGCCATCAGTCGATCTGGAAAGGCGGCAAGCCGGTCTTCGCGGGCAACAAGTATGCCGATCTGTCGGAAACCTGCCTTTCCTATATCGCAGGCATCATCAAGCACGCGAAGGCGATCAACGCATTTACGAACCCGACCACCAATTCCTACAAGCGATTGGTGCCGGGCTTCGAGGCGCCGGTGCTTCTGGCCTATTCGGCGCGTAACCGCTCGGCGTCGTGCCGTATTCCGTATACGACGAACCCGAAAGCCAAGCGCGTCGAAGTCCGCTTCCCGGACCCGCTCGCCAATCCATATCTCGCCTTCGCCGCGATGCTGATGGCGGGCCTGGACGGCGTCAAGAACAAGCTCGACCCGGGCTCGGCTATCGACAAGGACCTCTACGATCTGCCGCCTGCTGAACTGAAGAAGATTCCAACCGTGTGCGGTTCATTGCGCCAGGCGCTCGGCGAACTGGACAAGGATCGCGACTTCCTCAAAGCGGGTGGCGTGTTCGACGACGATTTCATCGATTCATACATCGACCTCAAGATGCAGGAAGTGATCCGCTTCGAGCACACCCCGCATCCGGTCGAGTTCGACATGTACTACTCGGCGTAAGCATTCCTCCCAATCATCGCACAGTTAGTATATAATTTTGCGATGCAACTATCGGGCGCTCCGCAAGGAGCGCCCTTTTTGCTGCGCCGGAAGCTCAGACGATCAGGAAAGCGACGAAGGCGAGCCCAGCCGCAATTCCGGCTGCCGTCGCAAGCATCTGTCGGCGGTGCCGACGAGGCCCGTACACTCCCGCAGCGCGCCGCGCGGCAATCAAGGCGGCGTCGAATTCGGCCGAATTTGAGTATGCGCACGCCAGTGCGGCCCCGGCACGCTCGGCGTAAATCTCAAGCTGAAGAGCCTCTGCTCCGGCCCGCCCGTGACTCTGTAAACCCCACATATCGAGATAGTACCGCCAATACGGTAAATGAGACGTTTCGATGCCGGTAATGATTAGGCCGAGCGGACAATGCTGCTGCGCTGCGAAATACGTGCAAATGCCTTACCCTCAGTCGGGCGCGTGCGCCGCGCCGCGGCAATCAGCCGTGCCCGTTCGGACGCAACTTCGCTCTCCGCAGCAAACACGCGATTGCGGCCATCATGTTTGGCCCGGTAAAGAGCGGCGTCGGCGAGCGCGATCAGCGCGTCAATCGATCTAGCCGCGTCATACGAGACGGCGGCACCGATGCTGACGATAGCGCCTACCGCTTGGCCGCAGACCGCGACAGCGGCCGTCTCGAATGCTGAATGAATGCGCTCGGCGACCTTTTCGGCTACCTCGAGCCAGCCGGGCAGGATCGCCACAAATTCCTCGCCGCCGAACCTGCCGATGATGTCATTGAGGCGCGTGCTTGAGCGCGTCACCCGCGCGAACAAGCGCAAAACCTCGTCACCCATTGAGTGCCCGAACCGGTCATTGATTGACTTGAAATGGTCGAGGTCAAACATCAGCACGGCAACCGGTTCGCCCCGCTTGGTCTGCCGTTTGCAGAGTGTTGCCGCATTTTCCACAAACGCACGGCGATTAAGCGCGCCGGTAAGGTGATCAGTCGACGCAGCAGTGCGGTAGATTGTGAACGTGATGGTCCTTGACCATCAGCATCACGATGAATGCATTGGCGGCCAATCCACCATTGCTGCAATTCCGAGGACGCTTCATCGGCACGCGCGACATGGCTGCCTGCTTCAAGACCACCGGCAGTCGCATGGACATCTCGCGTATTTATCGTGAGTGGGTTGGCGAGCTTGAAGAAGAAAAACAAAAACCAAATCGGCCACGCCCTCGTGCCCATCGGGCAGGAATACGCGCATGGCAAGCGGCACCAAATAAATCCCGGCGTGCAAACATGGCACGACGATCGCTGCGGCGCGCGAATAACGCGTCCGGCGCCGTTCGCGCCAAAGCTCCATGGCGATGAAGAAAGTATAGACAGGGACGATCAGCGCGCCAAGAATCTCGCCGTTACCGTTGTCCATCATTCCCGGAATTTGGGCGAGCCCGAGCCAAAGCGCAGCGCCGATGAAAGTCGCAAGCGGCAGAACACGACGGCCCTGAAATAACCGTACGCCATTCCAGACCATGCCGCAGGCGAGGAAGGCACTGCCGCCGGCAACTTGATAAACGGTTCCGGCATGGTTCCCATCGCCATCGCCGAAGCGCCGATCAGGTAGGCCGAGCCCCACCAGGGCAGCGCGCGAACGTTGCGCTGCTGCAGCCAGTCAATGATAAGGAATAGGCCCAGCAGTCCGGCGATGCAGACCGCGACCAACGACAGCGTCGGCAAATTCAGCGATGAGGATTGCAGGCCGCCTGCGAGCAACATTTGAGCTCCCACTCAGTTCGGCGTGCG
This sequence comes from Pseudolabrys sp., assembly GCA_035310865.1. Lineage (GTDB taxonomy): Bacteria > Pseudomonadota > Alphaproteobacteria > Rhizobiales > Xanthobacteraceae > Pseudolabrys. The sequence goes on from DATGDN010000181.1 coordinate 8,911, forward strand.
CACTACGCCAAGCTGTGGCGGTAAATAACCCCATCCAAGTGGGTGAAGTCGTTGAAGTAATAGAGGTTCTTCGATGAAAGACTGCCGCGAATTGTAATCAATATTGAGCATGGTCGAAACGGCAAACGAAAAAGCGCGCTTTTGGCGCGCCTTTTATGACAATCGAGGAACTACAGATCGCCTAGCGCTTCGAGAACTGGAAGGAACGCCGCGCCTTGGCACGTCCGTATTTCTTGCGTTCGACGACGCGTGGATCGCGAGTCAGGAAGCCTCCCCGCTTGAGAGCGCCGCGCAGATCCGGTTCGAAATAGGTCAGTGCTTTTGCGAGGCCATGACGCACAGCGCCAGCCTGACCCGACAAACCACCGCCGGAAACGGTGCAGGTGACGTCGTACTGTCCGTTGCGGTTGGTCGCGACCAGCGGCTGCTGGATCAGCATCCGCAACACCGGACGGGCAAAGAAGACTTCCACGGATTTAGTGTTGACGAGGATCTTGCCTGAACCAGGTTTAATCCAGACGCGGGCCACCGCGTTCTTGCGCTTGCCTGTGGCATAGGCCCGGCCCTGCGCGTCGACCTTCTTTTCGTATTTCGGCGCTTCGGGTGCGGCCGGCTTGAGGCTCGCCAGCCCTTCCAAAGATTGCACGGTCTCGGCCACGATCAGGCACTCCTCATGTTCTTGCGATTCATCGCGGCAACATCGAGCTTTTCAGGCTTCTGCGCCTCGTGCGGATGCTCGGGACCCGGATAGACGCGCAGGTTTCCAAGTTGAACGCGACCGAGCGGCCCGCGCGGCAACATGCGTTCCACCGCTTTCTCGACGACACGTTCGGGGAACCGGCCTTCCAGAATTGATTTGGCCGTGCGGTCCTTAATGCCACCGATGTACCCGGTGTGATGGTAATAAACCTTTTTTTCGCGCTTGCGGCCGGTCAGCACGGCCTTCGCGGCGTTGACGACTATAACGTTATCACCGTCGTCGATGTGCGGCGTGTAGGTCGCCTTGTGCTTGCCGCGCAGCCGCATCGCCACGATCGAGGCTAGGCGCCCAATCACGAGCCCGGTGGCGTCGATGGTCACCCATTTCTTTTCGATGTCGGCCGCCTTGGCCGAGTAGGTCTTCATGATCTGTCCCTGAAAAAGCGCCCGCGGCATAGCCGCGCGAAGGTGCAGGTATCTAACGACACGCCTTTCTTTGGTCAAGCAATACTTATGGCGTTTATATATATCTGTCAATAGCTTATGGGAATGGTATTTTGATACCAAAATCTAATCTAGCGGCGTTCAGGAATTGAATAGGTCGAGGTCACATGGGCCACTGGCTCGGACATGCCATCCGAGTAGATCGTGACCTCGCCCACGGCCAAGCGCTTGCCGACTTTCATCAGCCGCGCGTTCGCGATCAGATCGGCCTGCGCCGGCTTGCGCAGGAAATTGATGTTGAGGTTGGTGGTGACCGCCAGCGGCTGCGGGCCGATCGCGGAAAACACCGCGACATACATCGCAAAATCGGCCAGTTCCATCATCGTTGGCCCCGAGATCGTGCCGCCCGGTCGGATGTAATCGTTCTGAAAATGACGCCGGACGCGAATGTCGGCGTAGTCGACACGCTCTATCGTCAGCCCGCAGCCGGGATAAAAGGCCTGCGGAAACACCTCGTGCAGCAGCTTTCCGATCGCCTCGGCATCCATCGCCGGAGCCGGCATGCGCGCCCCCCTCGCCGGCCAATCCGGCGTCCTTGGTCATAGTCGGCGGGGCTTTCGGGTCAATCGCGGATTTCAGGTCTTGCCGTAGAGCTCGCGTAATTCGTCTTTGGCCTTTTCCAACCTCTGCTTGCGCGCCCGGGAAAGTCCCTTGCCGGCACGGTTGATGAAGAAAGTGAGCATCGACATGGCCGACCTGTAGGAATTCGATTTGCGGCGCCTGCTGCGATCGGCAGATCTCTTGAGCGAGAGGGCAATCTTGCGGGGGCTCGATTTCGTAAAAACACCTTTTTCAAGCGTGAGCGCGTCGCTTTCGCGGGTGACACGGCCGGACCAACGCCGCCCCCGCTTTGAACGCTTCGATTTCGTGCGTCTCTTGGCCATCGCTCCGCGTTAACGCGAATAAAAGACATGTCGTTCCGAGACTTGCATAGGTCTCGCTTCCGCTTAACATGAGTCAACACGGTTTGTGGGACTGACTGAATGACCGCTCCAACCGCTTCGCGCGCGGCCGCCACACAAGCGCCGGAACTGCTGCTGGAATACCACGGCGACAGCGCTGTCCTCATTCTAAACCGGCCACAAACGCGCAACAGCCTGTCCGAAGCGATGCTGACGGCGTTGTCCGATGCTCTGACCGAAATTGCCGCGGACAAGGCGGTGCGTGCGGTCGTGATCGCTGCCAACGGCCCTGCCTTCTGCGCCGGCCACGACCTCAAGGAACTTACGAGCCGGCGTAGCGACCCCGACGGCGGCCGCGCCTATTTCCGGTACATGATGAGCCTGTGTAGCAAGACGATGCTTCAGATCGTCAATTTGCCGCGGCCGGTGATTGCCGCCGTGCAGGGGGTGGCTACGGCGGCTGGTTGTCAGTTGGTTGCGAGCTGCGACCTCGCGGTCGCCTCCACTGCCGCGAAATTTGCCACGCCCGGCGTGGATATCGGCCTTTTCTGCTCGACCCCGATGGTTGCACTTTCGCGCAACGTCGCGCGCAAGCACGCCATGGAAATGTTGCTGACTGGGGACGCCATTTCTGCGGACAGCGCCTACCGCATGGGTCTCATCAACCGTGTGGTCAATCCGGGCAAGGAACGCGATGAGGCTTTGACGTTCGCCCGCAAAATCGCCGGAAAATCCAGCCACATCGTGAAAATCGGCAAGGAAGGATTCTACCGCCAGGCTGAAATGAACCTGGCCGATGCATACCAATACGTCTCCGAAGTGATGGTCGAGAACTTGATGGCTCGCGACGCAGAGGAAGGATTGAAGGCCTTCATCGAAAAGCGGGAACCGAAGTGGGAGGATCGCTGATGTCGTTTGTGGCGACGCTGCACCTCGACCGCATTGCGGTCATCCGCATGATCGTCGCCGGCTCTGCATGGGGCCTGACACTCTCCGCTGGGTTTTTGTCATGGCGCTTTTGCAGTGTGGCGTGCCCTGCCCTGATGACGTCGCGACCGTGACAGCGGCCTGCATGGGCACCGGCATTCTGACCATCGGCGTGCTTGCTGCCGTTGCTTCGCCTGATTTTCGCAAAAAAAATGCTTTATTGAGAGCCACCGGCCCGCCGGTGGCTCTCACGTTTTCTCGTTCAATCTCTCTTCGCCTCTCAGGCGGTGAGCGGCA
>DATGDN010000182.1:0-21785 GCA_035310865.1 Pseudolabrys sp.
GAAAACTGATGTTCTCGATTTTTATCTTGGAAGCATCGATGCCGTTTACCTGTACAAAAATCGGCCACTGGGCATAGGAGCCGTCAGACGCGGGTGCGCCGATCGTTTTTCCTTCCAGATCCTTTGGCACAACGATGCCGCGGCTTTTTCTCCCCATCACTGCAAATGGCGGCCGGTTATAGAGCATGAACACGGCCTTCACCGGCGAGCCTGGCTTGGCGTCGTGGAGCCTGATGAGCGAATTGATATCGCCGAAGCCGATATCGTATTCGGCCGACGCCACGCGCTCGATCGGCTCGAGCGAGTTGGCCGCGGGGTTTATGGTGACGTTGAGGCCTTCCGACTTGTAGTAACCCTTGTCGAGCGGGAACAGGAAAAGCGCCGACGGCCCTTCAAAGTCGTAGTCGAGTGAGAATTTGACGATTGTTTCCCCGGCTGCGGCGTTGGTCGTCAACGTCGCGGCAAAAAGCAGAGCCAGCCATGCCCACCAGCCGGTGTGGTGAGCCTTCATCACGCGCGTCCTTCTTCAGCGGCCAGCGCACGTCGCGCTTGTATTGGCCATGGCACAACAAAGGACACGCCGCTGCAAAGGGCAATACGCGCACGCATAATCGGCGGCCAATTTGCGGGGTTATGACTAACGCCGCCGTTCACATTGTTGGGCAATGCAAATCTCGAACACGATAAAGGCGCCTTTGAGATAGAATTGCAAACCGTTCGGAGACTCAAACTTATGCCGCCGGCAAAGGCCGAAAGCTTTGCGCGCGACATTCCGCCGCTGCGGGCGCCCTATGCCCCGCCGGATGAGGCCATTGCGGCAAGGCTGCTGGCGGCCGCCGGCCGGTCCAACGAGGCCGAGGCGCGTATCGATGCCCTTGCCGGACGCCTCGTCGAGGCGATCCGCACCCGCACCGGCGGGCTGGGTGGGGTCGAGGACTTTCTGCACGCCTATGCGCTCTCCACCAAGGAAGGTCTGGCGCTGATGGTGCTGGCAGAGGCGCTGCTGCGCGTGCCTGACGCGGAAACTGCGGACCGTCTCATTGAGGACAAACTCCAGGCCGGCGATTGGGCATATCACGGTTCGCGCTCGTCACCGCTTTTGGTGTCGGCATCGGCGTGGACACTCGGCCTCACAGTAAAGGTCATTCACCCAGGCGAGACGCCGGAAGGCATCGTTGAAACCTTGATCAAGCGGCTTGGATTGCCGGCGGTTCGGGCAGCGACGCGCCAGGCAATGCGCCTGCTTGGTTCGCATTTCGTGCTTGGCCAGACGATTGAAGAGGCGCTGCAGCGGGCGGAGTCGCACCGCGGCTTCCTTTATTCCTTCGACATGTTGGGAGAGGGCGCGCGCACGGGAGAAGACGCGCACAGGTACCTGGAATCTTATGCCCACGCCATCGAAGCGATCGGCAAGAGCGCAGGCAATGATGCGTTGCCACGGCGGCCCGGAATTTCGGTCAAGCTTTCCGCCCTGCATCCGCGCTATGAGCCGTTGTCGCGCGACTGCGTGCTTGCCGAGCTGACCCCAAAACTGCTCGAGCTGGCGCAGCTTGCAAAACGTCACGAGCTCAATTTTACGGTCGATGCCGAAGAGGCGGACCGGCTCGAACTGTCGCTGGACGTTATCGCCGCCGTGCTGCGCGATTCTTCACTCGCCGGATGGCACGGTTTTGGGCTGGCGGTGCAGGCTTATCAGAAGCGCGCCGCGCCCTTGATCGATTGGATTTCGGGTGTTGCCGAGGCCTTGGACCGCCGGCTGATGATCCGTCTCGTCAAAGGCGCCTATTGGGACACCGAAATCAAGCGCGCGCAGGAGCGGGGTCTTGCCGACTATCCCGTGTTCACGCGCAAGGCGATGACCGATCTTTGTTACCTCGACTCCGTGCGGAAACTGCTTGCAGCGCGGCGGCGGCTCTACCCGCAATTTGCGACCCACAATGCGCTGACCGTGGCTTGCGTGATTGAGGACGCCGGCGGCACGGGCGGTTACGAATTCCAACGGCTGCATGGCATGGGCGAAGCGCTTTACGCCGCACTGCTCGCCGAACGGCCCGAGCTGACCTGCCGCGTTTATGCGCCGGTCGGTGGGCATTCGGACTTGCTTGCATATCTGGTGCGTCGGCTGCTGGAGAACGGCGCCAATTCCTCCTTTGTGTCGGTTGCAGCCGATCCGGCGGTGCCGATTGAAGCCATTCTGCGGCGGCCGCAAAGCTGGATCGCCAATGCGTCGCATGCGCGGCATTCGCACATTCCGTTGCCGCGCGATCTGTTCGGCGCGGCATGGCGCAATTCCGCCGGCGTTGAATTCGGCGATCATGCTGCGCTCGAGGCGCTGCTTGCGGACATCCGAACCGCTCCGCAAAGCCTGGATGCAAGTCCGTTGATCGATGGTGTGGCCGTTGCCGGGCGCGAACGGCCGGTCAACTCGCCGATCGACGGGAATTCCGTCGGGACGGTGCAAGAAGGTGACGAGGCCCTGGTCGCCGCCGCAATTGCGGCCGCGCAGGTGGCTTTCCCGGCGTGGAATGCGACGGCGGTCGCGGGGCGCGCGGCCGCGCTTGAGCGTGCCGGCGACTTGATTGAGCAAAATCGGGACAGGCTCATTGCGCTACTGCAGAACGAGGGCGGCAAAACAATCGACGATTGCGTTTCGGAAGTGCGCGAGGCGGCAGACTATTGCCGCTACTACGCACATCAAGCACGTCAAACGCTCGCACCCAAGGCATTGCCCGGGCCGACCGGCGAGAGCAACGAGTTACGCATGCGCGGCCGGGGCGTCTTTATTTGCATCAGTCCATGGAATTTTCCGGTCGCGATCTTTACCGGCCAGATTGCCGCCGCGCTTGCCGCCGGCAATGGCGTTGTTGCAAAGCCGGCGGAGCAGACCCCGCTCGTCGCCTTCGAAGTTACCAGGTTACTTCATCGTGCCGGCATTCCGGCGGGCGTCCTGAACCTGGTTCCGGGTGACGGCAAAATTGGTGCACTTCTTGTTGCCGATCGCCGTGTTGCCGGCGTTGCTTTCACGGGTTCAACCGAGGTTGCCCGCAACATCAACCGGGCGCTCGCGGCAAAGGATGGCCCAATTCCCCCATTGATTGCCGAAACAGGCGGCGTCAACGCCATGATTGTCGATGCGACTGCGTTGCCCGAACAGGTTACGGATGACGTCATTGCGTCGGCGTTTCGTTCGGCCGGCCAGCGTTGTTCCGCGCTGCGACTTTTGTGCGTGCAGGAGGATATTGCCGATCGGGTGGTCGACATGGTCGCCGGCGCCACCCGCGAGCTCAGGCTCGGCGATCCGCGCGATCCGGCGACGCAGGTTGGTCCGGTCATCGATGCCGAGACCAAAAGCAAGCTTGATCGCTGGGTGGCCGCGATGGATTCGCGCGGCGCCGTTTTGTTCCGCCTCGAGGCCGCCACTCCGGCCAGTGGCTTTTATGTCGGTCCTACGATCATCGAGCTCGACACTGCGCGCGAGCTCAAGGAGGAGGTCTTTGGGCCGATTCTCCACGTCGTGCGATGGCGCTCAAACGAATTCGACCAGCTTCTCGACGATATTGCCAGCAACGGCACAGCGCTAACACTTGGCATCCATTCGCGCATCGAGGCAACGGCCGCGCGCATTGCGGCGCGCTTGCCGCACGGCAACGTTTATGTGAACCGAAACATGATCGGTGCTGTCGTCGGCTCACAGCCATTCGGTGGGAGTCATTTGTCCGGCACCGGCCCCAAGGCTGGCGGAGCCAACTATCTGCGGCGCTTTGCGCTCGAGCAGGTTGTGACTGTGAACACCGCAGCGTCCGGAGGCGACCTCACGCTTCTTTCCGAAGAGGAGTAGTGATGAGCACGAGGGTCTTGAACGGCCGGTGTTCAGGCCGGAAACGCCTCCCTTTGGACCCAATTACCGTGTTAATCGTTCGATTACCGTGCCGCCACGCTAAGCCGCGCATAGCGAAGGCTGCCACATGCGTTAACCGATTTCGCGCGCGGTTCGGGTATTCTGGCGTACATGACTGATTCGGTTGCCCGGCTTTATGACGCCGTGATCGCGGTCCGGGGATCAGATCCGGAGAAATCACGAACCGCTCGGCTTTTGCGCGCTGGACGCGCAAAGATGGCCAAGAAGCTTGCCGAAGAGGCGGTCGAGGTCGTCATCGACGCCATGCACGGCCAGCCCGAAGCCGTAGTCAGGGAAAGCGCCGATCTGCTCTACAATCTCGTGGTCCTTTGGGTCCATGCGGGCGTGCGTCCAGAGGACGTCTGGGCTGAAATGCGCCGTCGAGAATTGATGTTCGGCATTGCCGAAAAAGTGCCAAAAGATATGGTGCGGGCTGGAACGCGGCGTAAAGTCGTGGCGTTGGAGACCAGGCGCGCTCGCAAGCGCCGTTGATCCGTCACAATTCTCCCGACGAGTGTCCTGATGACTGCTGAGGCCGCCGAGCCGCGTTCGCTGTTGCGCCGTCTCTATGACTGGTGCTTGGACGCTGCCCATAAACCACACGCATTGTGGCTTATGGGCGTCGTTTCGTTTGCCGAAAGCTCGTTCTTTCCGGTCCCACCGGATGTCATGCTGATCCCGATGGCATTGGCACGGCCCGAGCGCGCCTATTTGATGTCGGCTTGGTGCACGGTGACCTCGGTGGCCGGCGGTCTGCTCGGCTATGCCATCGGCGCGCTGCTCTATGATTCCGTCGGCGCCTGGCTGATCCAGCTCTATGGTTATGGCGAGAAGGTGGAAGCTTTTCGCGAAGCATACGCGCAATGGGGTGCCTGGATCATCCTTTTAAAAGGCCTGACCCCGATCCCCTACAAGATCGTCACCATCACGTCCGGGTTCGCCGGGTACAATCTTGGGCTATTTCTGCTTTTTTCCATCATCACGCGCGGCGCCCGCTTCTTCGTGCTGGCGTTCCTGTTGCACCGCTATGGCGAGAGCGCGCGCCATATGATTGAAAAGCGCCTGGGTCTATGGGTGCTGCTCGGCGCCGCGGTTATCGTCATCGGCATCGTCGCTGCGCTATACTTGTTCTGAAGATAGAAGTCCTCAATTTCGCCACCAGCCCATCCTAAGGCCGAACGGCGAAAATGGGGGAAGCGGCAGGCGTGTTGGACGCCACTTTTGGCCGGTCATGGGCACCAAACAGATTTTGACTTTTCGTCGGGATAGTCTGGCAGGTCCGTCGACGCTCGCCTGGTTGTTCGCGATCGCTTTGCTGTTGAGTTCCGCATTCGCTTTGGCGCAGGACGCGGCGTCTCCGAGTCAGAAGCCACCGGAAAAAGAGGGATTTTTTGGCGCGGTGAGCCGCTGGTTCTCGGACCAATCCGCAAACGTCAGTTCGACGTTCAAGGGCGCTCGTGAGAAAGTCGAGGGGCTGGGCCACGACGCGGGGGTCGCTGCCAAGTCGACCGTCGAAGGCGCCAAGGACGCAGCCGGAGCGGTTGCACGCATTCCTGCCGCGCGTGCCGTGAGTGGTCACGAGAAATGTCAACTCGCGCCGAATGGCGCGCCTGACTGTGTCGCTGCCGCCAACAGCATCTGCAAGGCGAAAGGCTTTGATTCAGGTCGCAGCCTCGACATGACCACGGCCGAGATTTGCCCGCCCAAAGTCTGGATGGCGGGGCGTTCGACCGGTCCTGAGTGCCGGACCGAAACTTTCGTCTCGCGCGCATTCTGCCAGTAAACACGGCGGCCTTGTCGGCCGCCGCTTGTGCCCCTACTACGTTTATGTTTCCGTCGCGTGCAAGTGACGGAGTGGCTCGTGAATCTCCATGCGAAGCTTCTCGAACGCGAGGCGGCCGGACGGCCCGTGACCGTCGCCGTGATCGGTGCCGGCAAGTTCGGCGCGATGTTCCTGTCTCAGGCGCGGCTGACGCGGGGCATGCACGTCGCCGCCGTTGCCGACCTCGATGTCGCACGCGCACGGAGCCAGCTGAAGACAGCAGGCTGGCCGGATGAATCTTATGCCGCGAGCTCGCTCGCAGAAGCGCACAAGAAGCAGCGGACGCTCGTGACCGACGATGCCGATGTGCTCATTGCCGATCCGCAAATCGAGGTCATCGTCGAGGCGACCGGAGTGCCCGGTGCCGGTATCCGCCATGCGCTCGCCGCGATCGGCAACGGCAAGCACATTGTCATGGTCAACGTCGAGGCTGACGCCGTGGCCGGACCTTTGCTGGCACGGCGTGCGAAGGCCGCCGGCGTCGTCTATTCGCTGGCCTGGGGCGATCAGCCGGCGCTGATCTGCGAACATGTCGATTGGGCCCGCGCCGCGGGCTTCAAGGTGATCTGCGCGGGCAAGGGCACGCGCTATGAGCCGCACTACCACAAGTCCAATCCCGACAATGTCTGGGACATCCTCGACAAGTACCTGAACATCTCGGACCGGAAGTCGATCAACCCGAAGATGTTCAACTCGTTTGTGGATGGCACCAAATCCGGCATCGAGATGACGGCGGTCTGCAACGCCACCGGCCTCGTGCCGCAGATGAATGGGCTCGGCTTTCCGCCGGCGACTCGTTTCGAGCTTGCCGACATCTGCAAGCCGAAGAGCGACGGCGGCACGCTGGAAAAATCAGGCGTGACCGAGGTGACATCCTCCGTATATCGCGACGGCCGCGACGTGCCACATCATCTCGCGCTCGGCACGTATGTCGTTTTTGAAGGCGAGACCGAATACGCACGGCGCTGTTTCAGAGAATACGCCATGTTGCCGGACAAGACCGGCAAGTACGCGGCACTTTACCGCCCGATTCACATGATCGGCCTCGAGCTCGGCATTTCCGTCGCGAGCGCCGCGTTGCTCAACGAGCCGACCGGAGCTCCCACTGGATTCCGTTCAGACGTCGTGGCGACCGCCAAACGGGCGTTGAAGGCGGGCGAAATGCTCGATGGCGAAGGCGGATTCTGCGTCTGGGGCAAGCAGACGCCAGCCGATGTGTCGCTCGAACACGCGTTATTGCCGCTCGGCCTAGCCCATAATGTGAAGCTCAAGCGCGACATTGCCGAGGGACAGGCGTTGCGATGGTCAGACGTTGCTTACGATCCGAACGATCCGGCGGTGAAGGTCCGGCGCGAAATGGAAGCTGCTTTCGGCCGGCGCAATGTCGGTGCCGAATCGATAGCCTAGTTCGCCTACGTAGAATCCCTGAGCAGGCTATTGAGCAGGCTATTGACCAATATCAAACTGTGCCCGCCGGGACAGGTGATCCTCCCATCATTCGATAGGAGGACCGGTCATGAACGCAACCTTGCTGACCGCAGATCGCCACACCCACATGAAAATCATCGCCATCGGACTGTCAGCGGCATTCATGATTTCTTTGGTGGCGTTACTAGCGCATTGATCGACCGGAGGCCTTCACCCGAGTTCGATATTGCCGTCGACCTTGTGAGTGAGGCCGATCTTACCGATAGTGAGGACCATCTGCGCACTGATGGTTTCGTTGCCCTTGAGCCGGCCATCGGCAACTGCTGCGCGGATCGCTTTTTCGATCTCCTGCTGTGAGGTCACGCCCACAACCTTGAGAAATTTGCGAAGCGACATGTTCAGAGCTTCTTCGTTCATCTCAGGCACTCCTTGAAAAGCCAGATTCCTGATCGATCTTACGGTGCGCGGGTTTGTCACCAAGCAGGGAGGTCGTCAATGCAGCCCTGCCTTTTTGTTTGGCTGTGCAGCAAGTTGACGCTATAGCTATGCCCGCAAAAGCCGGTGTGGCGGAATTGGCAGACGCGCACGACTCAAAATCGTGTTCCCAAAAGGAGTGTCGGTTCGACCCCGACCACCGGCACCACCCAAGCTATCAATGACAATGACACTACAATCGGCAGGCCGTCGGAGCGTCAGCACATATGAGTGACTATCTAGCCTTGACCAGGCGTGACCCAGCGCTAGCCGCGGCGGCGGTCGTGGCAGGTGTAGGGCTGCTCACGATCTGCGGATTCCTTTTCTTTGAATTCGTCCTCGGCTATCCGCCGTGCCCGCTGTGCCTCGAACAACGCAATGCCTTTTACGTCGGCGTTCCGCTCGCGGCCCTGCTCTGTCTCGGCGCCAGTTACGGCGCTTCGAGCAAGGTGATGATCGCTGGCTTTGCCGTGATCATCGCCGTCATGCTCTGGAATACCGGGCTGTCCGCTTATCACGCCGGTGTCGAATGGAAACTTTGGGCCGGGCCGACGGATTGTTCAGGGCCGATCAACAGTCTTGGCTCGACCAGCAATTTGCTGAAGCAACTTCAGAACATCAGAATCGTGCGCTGTGACGAGGCAGCTTGGCGCTTCCTTGGCATCTCACTCGCCGGCTATGACGTTCTGGTGTCACTGTTTCTCGCATGGGTTGCCGCTTGGGGCCTGGCGGCGTCGCTCGCACGGCAGAGGCGGTCCGGCTAAAATTCGCAGCAGAGGTTGATCAGCATGGAAGTTCTGATTATCGGCGCCGGCATCGGCGGACTGACGCTGGGCCTGATGCTGCATCGCGCCGGCATCGCTTGCCGAATCTTCGAGGTGGCGCCCGAGCTCAAGGCCGTTGGCGTCGGGATCAATATCCTGCCGCATGCATCGCGTGAACTGTGTGCGCTCGGGCTCGAGGATGCGCTTGCCAAGGTCGCCGTCACCACACGCGAGTATTGCTTCTACAATCGCTTCGGCCAGTTCATTTACAGCGAGCCGGCTGGTCGTTTTGCCGGCTACGACGTGCCGCAGTTCTCGATCCACCGTGGCGACCTGCAGATGGTCCTGCTCGATGCGTTCCTGGAGCGTGCGGGCGCGGACCGAGTGATCACCGGCTGGCGCTGCACACGCGTCGAACACGACGGACCGGAGGCAATTGCGCATTTCGAAGACGTTGATGGCAAGCCGCTGCCCCCGCAACGCGGCAGTGTCGTTATCAGCGCCGAAGGCATCCATTCTGTGCTGCGCAAGCAGCTTTATCCGAACGAAGGGCCACCGAAGTATTCAGGCATCAACATGTGGCGCGGCGTCACTCGCTGGAAGCCGTTCCTGTCAGGCGCCAGCATGATCCGCATCGGATGGCATCATCCGGCGAAGTTGCTGATCTATCCGATCCGCAACAATGTCGACGCCGAGGGCCGTCAGCTTGTGAACTGGGTTTGCGATATCGAAACGCCGCAATACCAGGCGCGCGACTGGAACAGGCGGGGGCGGCTGGAAGGCTTCCTGCCTGCCATGGCCGACTGGCATTTCGATTGGCTCGACGTTCCGAAATTCATCAGCAGCTCGGACACGATCCTCGAATATCCGATGGTCGATCAGGACCCCTTGCCGTGCTGGAGCTTTGGCCGCCTCACACTCCTGGGCGACGCCGCGCATCCGATGTATCCGCGCGGCGCCAATGGCGCGGCGCAGGCGATTCTGGATTGCCGCGCCTTGACAGACGCGCTCGCCGCCGATGCTGATCCGGTTGCTGCGCTGAAAGCCTACGAGGCTAAACGCTTGCCGGCGACGAGCGATGTGGTGTTGGCCAACCGCAAGGCGCCGCCCGACGCCATCCTGCACGAAGTATATCGCCGTACCGGCGACAAGCCGTTCAAGAATATCAATGATGTCATCAGCCGCGAGGAGCTGATTGCGCTGTCGGAGAGCTACAAGCGCGTTGCCGGCTACGACAAGGAACGGTTGAAGTCGCGGGTGTGATGAACGTTAAAAATGATGACGACCACGAAATGCTATACATCCGGCGTCACCCGCTGCAACTTCGTGGCCGCTCGATGACGGAGCCTGTTGGCTCGACATCACCGTTGAAACCCATATAGGCGTTGTTTGTTCCAATACAAGGGCGACGGGAACCATGGCGAGCGCTACCGGCTATACACCGACCGCAAAAATTCTGCACTGGCTGATCGTTGCGCTGCTCATCGCCCAGTTCATCTTTGCCTGGACGATGCCGCATATCGGCCGCGACACGCCGGTGACGACCCTGATCAGCCTGCATTTCACTTTCGGAATTCTCGTACTCGTCGTTGCCATTGTGCGCCTCGCCTGGCGCGCAACTCACGCCGAGCCGGCGCCTCTTGATGGCATCCCGCCTTGGCAGGTGCAAAGCGCGCGCATCGTGCACTGGCTTCTTTATATCTTGCTGATTGTCGTGCCGATTCTCGGCTGGATCAACGCCTCATGGCGCGGCATGCCGGTTGTGATGTTCGGTGTGGAGCTGCCGAAACTGGTCGCCACGCGCGCCCTCGGCTGGCGTTGGACCGGTGACGTGCACACGCTGCTCGCGAATTATCTGATGCTAATACTGCTGAGCCTGCATGTTCTCGCCGGGCTCTATCACTATTTCATCCATCGCGATGGCGTTCTGCAGCGGATGCTACCGGAGCGCTGAGAGCGCTCACTCGTAACGCAGCGCCTCGATAGGATCGAGATGCGCAGCTTTGCGCGCCGGATAATAGCCGAAGAAGATTCCCACGGCTGCCGAAAACAAAAATCCGCCGGCGATCGCAGCGGTAGAAATCGGTGTGGCCCAGCCGGCGAACATCGAGATCGCGAGTGAGAAGGCTACGCCCATCGCGATTCCGGCGACACCGCCGGTGACGCTGAGCAGTACGGCTTCAGCCAGGAATTGCAGGAGCACGTGCATTCGCCGCGCACCGATTGCCATACGAAGACCGATCTCCCGTGTGCGCTCGGTTACGGACACAAGCAGTATGTTCATGATACCGATGCCGCCGACAACCAGCGAAATTGAGGCAACCGCGGCGAGCAGGAGCGCCATGATGCGGCTGCTGCTCTCCGCGGTTTCCGCGACCTGGCTTAAATTGCGTATGGAGAAGTCGTTGTCATCCCCGGGCTTGATGTGATGGCGGCGCGCCAGAATTTCGGTCACCTCGCGAATCGCCGACTGCACCTCTGACTGATTGACGGCCTGCACGTAGATCTGGTTGACGTAGCCGGCCAAATGCGGCTTCAGGTCATAAGGGTTTGGCGGACTCGGATAGATCCAGTTGAGCGCCGCTTGCGCCTGAGACGGGGAGGCCACCCCGAGGACTTTGCGTTCCGCCGTGGTGAAAGGGATCATGACGACGTCATCCTGATCCTGTCCAAATGGCGTCTGGCCCTTGGAATTGAGGACACCGATCACACGGAGGGGCACGCCCTTCACTTGCATGAGGGCTCCAATCGGAGTTTGCGACTCGCCGAACAACTGCTTCGCTACGGTCTGGCCGATCACCACCACCAGTGCTGCCGACGCTTCGTCTTCGGGTGAGATTTCGCGCCCAACATCGATCCGCCAGTTCGTCAATGGAGGATAGTTGGCGCTGACGCCTTGAATGCTGGTGGTCCAGTTTTGGTTGCCGACCTGCACCTGGCCGGACTGACGGATGAGATAGCTGACTTCATTGACCGTCGTGCTCTCACGCCGGATCGCGTGCGCATCGGTGGTGGTCAGTGTCGATGAGCTGCCTAGTCCGCCGCGCATGCCGCCCATCGTCCGCGCGCCCGGCACGACAACCATGAGATTGGTGCCGAGCCGTTCGATCTGCTTGCGCACCGCCTCATTGGCGCCCTGGCCGACGGCGATCATCGCGATCAGGGCGGCAACGCCGATAAAGACGCCGAGCATGGTCAGGGCCGAGCGCATCATGTTGCGGTGGATCGCCTGCATGGCGGCAGCAACAATCATCCGGCCGAACGCCCAGAAAGCATGGGTGCGCCGCGCTGCAGTGCCTGCGACCTGAGGCGGCTGGACGGTAGCAGCCGCCAGGCTACGACGAGGTTTGGCCGGTTTGGGATTCCGCGTGTCGGAAATGATTTGGCCATCGCGCATGATCAGAATTCGGTCGGCGTAGGCGGCAATATCGGATTCATGTGTCACGACGATGATGGTGACGCCCTGCTCGCGGTTGAGCCGTGTGAGCGTTTCCATGATTTCGTGCGAGGTGCGGGTGTCAAGATTGCCGGTCGGCTCGTCGGCAAGCAGCAGGCCCGGCGAATTGATCAGGGCCCGCGCGATGGCAACCCGTTGCTGCTGACCGCCCGAGAGTTGGCCCGGTGTGTTGCGCTCGTGGTCGCCGAGGCCCAGTAGCATCAGTGCGGCGCGCGCCCGCTCGACCCGCGAGGCGGCATTTACCGGTCCTGACGCAGAATAGAATAGCGGTAGTGCCACGTTCTCGATGGCGCTGGTACGCACCAAAAGATTGAAACTTTGGAATACGAAGCCGAGACGTTCGCTGCGCAGACGCGCGCGATCGGGCTCTTCAAGTCCGGCCACATCGACGCCCTCGAAGAAATAGCGCCCAGTGCTGGGCCGATCGAGACACCCGAGCACGGCCATCAGGGTCGACTTTCCGGACCCTGAATGGCCCATGATGGCAACGAATTCGCCTGCTTCGACCGTCAAGCTCACGTCGCGCAACGCTTGCACATCGACGTCGCCAACATGATAGGTCCGCGTAACGCGTTCGACCCTGATGATTGGTTCCGGCATGATCCTGCCGTCGTCGCTACAGGCGTGGGGTCGGCAAGGCCGTTTTGGCGGCATTGCGCTGCTCGGCGATGATGACCTGGTCGTCCGCTTTCAGGTCGCCTTTTACGATTTCTGCGTAGGTATCGTCGTCGAGCCCGACGGTCACTGGAATGCGCGCCGGTGCTCCGTCACGCAAGATCCAGACGTGCGGCTGGGGGCCGGTGCCGCTGCGCGTGGACGTTGCGCTGCTCCGCCTTGCTCCGGTGTCGGAACGGACGGGTGAATAGCGCAATGCCTGGCTAGGCACACGCAGCACATCACTTCGCTGATCAGTGATGATACGGGTGGCCGCCGTCATGCCCGGTTTGAGCGAGCCATCGAAATTATCGATGCTGACCACCACATCATAAGTCACCACGTTTTGCACATTTTGCGGCGACTGGCGTATCTGGGAAACCTGACCGTGAAAGTTGCGCTTTGGAAAGGCGTCGACGGTAAACTCGGCTCGGTTGTCATTCTTGATCCCGCCGATGTCGCTTTCACTCACATTCGTATCGACCTGCATCTTGGTGAGATCGGTCGCGATTAGGAACAAGGTCGGCGTCTGGAAACTGGCCGCAACCGTCTGGCCGACGGTGACGTTGCGCGACACCACGGTGCCGTCCACCGGAGAGACGATGTTGGTGTAGCCGAGATTGACTTCCGCCGCAGCGAGCTGAGCTTGCCGTTGCGCTATCGTGGCCTCGTCGACGCCGATCTGCGCGCGCGCCTGGTCGAGCAGGCTCTTGGCGTTGTCGACCACGTCCTTCGATACGGCGCTGGTCTGTGCCAGCCGGGCGTTACGATCATAGGTTAGTTGCGCGTAACTCAGGGTTGCCTTGTCCTTTTCCAGCTGGGCCTTCGCGACACCGAGATTGGCTTTGTTCTGGTCAACCACGGTCTGATAGGGGCTTGGGTCAATCTTGGCGCAGATCTGCCCTTTTTTGACCTCGGTGTTGTAGTCGCAGTGAATTTCCTGGATCACGCCTGACACGTAGGACCCGACGATGATCGTGAGCACCGGATTGACCGTCCCGGTAGCCGTTACAGCCCGTGTCACCGCGCCACGGGTGACAAGCGCGGTGGTGTACCGGACGGTTCCGTTGCTGCCAGACAACCACCAGGCAAGGCCGACGGCCGCAACGATGAGCGCCAACGGCGCGCCGATGACCCAAGGCCTGCGCAGGTGCGAGCGGGCCGAAGCCGCAGACTCAAGTTTCGGCACGAGCGTGACCGGCGCTGACGGTTCGACGCGCGACGCCTCGAGTGCCGCGGGTTTGTTCATGCGCAAACAAATAGCGTAACTGCGGGTTCGCGTGTTTGATGCGCGTCAAATCATGACGAAAGCGTAAGAATTCGGGTCGAAAAGAGGCGGCAATTGCGCCTTAGGGCTCGAGTTCCGTATCCCAATAGAGATAGTCGAGCCAGCTTTCGTGCAGATAGTTGGGCGGGAACAGCCGGCCGTTTCTGTGCAGGTGGTGCACCGTCGGCTGAAACGGCATTTGCGACGGCCACATCCTGGCTTCGTTCGGTGTGAGATTGCCCTTGCGCAAGTTGCACGGCGAGCACGCCGCCACCACGTTGTCCCAGGTTGTATGTCCACCGCGCGAGCGTGGAAGCAGGTGATCGAACGTAAGATCGTCGCGATCGCCGCAATACTGGCAGGAGAAACGGTCGCGCAGGAAGACGTTGAACCGGGTGAAAGCCGGATGCGTCGAAGGTTTCACGAAGGTCTTGAGCGAAACCACGCTCGGCAGCTTCATCTCGAAGGATGGGCTGTGCACCGCGCGGTCGTAGTTGGCGACGATGTTCACGCGCTCAAGGAAGACCGCCTTGATTGCGTCCTGCCAGGACCACAGCGAAAGCGGGTAATAGCTCAACGGCCGAAAATCCGCGTTGAGCACCAAGGCCGGAAAACCACCGGGCGAAACGTGAACGTTCAAGCGACGCTCCTCGACCTCCTTGAGGCTGCCGCCACGCAGCTAATGGGGCTAGTAATAGTTCAGCGTGACAGGATTGTGAAGCCGGTACGAGGGGTTACCCGCAGGGCTGCTATTTGCCCGCAGCAAAGCACCTGGCCAGGAATTCACCGCCCTGGCGCAGGCCCTCCTCGTCGATGCCGTGCCCGATTCCCGATGAAATGTGCCACTGCGCCGGAATATTCAGAGCCGCGAGGCCCTGGGCGGCATGAAATAATGCCTGCACCGGAATGAGCTGGTCGCCGTCGCCATGGATCAGAAGCACCGGCGGCCGGCTGCGAATCTCCGCGGCAAAGGAGTCAAGATCGACATCCTCCGGGATCACCAGCATGCCGGAATAGCCGACGATCGCGGCTGGCGCGACAGCTCGCCGCAGACCGACGTGAAGCGACATCATCGTGCCTTGGCTGAAGCCGACCAGTGCCAGCACGGATGGCGGAAGATCGCACCGCTTGAGCTCGGTATCGAGAAAGCTTTCAAGGATCGGCGCGGCCTCGTTCACGCCGGTCCATCGTTCTTCGGGATTGCGAAACGTGAGCGGGAACCATTCGCGGCCGGCAGGTGCCTGTCCGCAAGGGCGCGGTGCGTGCGGCGATACGAAAGCGGCATCGGGCAGCAAGCCCTGCCAGGCGCGGCCGACGTCGATCAGGTCGTTGCCGTCCGCACCATAACCGTGGAGGAAGACGACAAGCTGGCGCGCGCGGCCCGAGCGCGGCTCAAGGCGCGGTCCATCGAGTTCAGCCATTCTTCTTTTTCCTTTTCGCTGCCTTCCTGCCAGCCGTTCGTTTTGGCGGGCTGTTCGGCTGAACCGGCACCACGTCACGTTTCTTCACAACATGATAGTAGGCCCAAAGCAGGTGCGCCGCCACGCCGCGCCAGGGGCGCCAGGCTTCTGCGATCTTCGCGAGCGCTTTGGCGTCCGGGCGTTTGCGCAAGCCGAGTGCAAGGCGCGCCGATTCCTGCACCGCGAGATCGCCAGAGGGAAACGCATCGGCGTGGCCGAGGCAAAACAAGAGATAGATGTCCGCGGTCCATGGCCCGACGCCATGAAGGGCGGTAAGCGCCGCATGCGCTGCATCGGCGTCCATGTTGCCCACGGCCGTGAGGTCGATCCGGCCGTTGGCGACGGCCCTTCCGATTTCGCGGATCGATTTGATCTTGGGCGCCGAAAGACCGAGCCCCTTGAGCTTGTCGGCGCGCGCACGGCGCACCGTGTCGTGGTCGAAGGGATCGAACGCAGCGAAGAGCCGGCCACGAATGGCGGCTGCGCTGGCGGTCGAAAGCTGCTGCCCGCAGACGATCGCACACAGGCCGGGGAAACCCGGCTCGCGGCGGCGCAGGCTGAAGGTCCCAGCCTTCTCGGCAACAGGTTTGAGCCGTGGGTCGGCAACAACGAGCTCGGCGAGAGCGGCCCGCAGGTCGTCGTCGGTGTGGAGGAAATAGGTCATAGGGTCCCCTTAGTATTATGCCGTTCGTCTCCGCGAAAGCAGGCGCCCGAAACCACTTGACTGGATTGCCGCATAGGCCGGAATGACCGGAGAATTGGTCCCACCCGACACAACCATGCCACCCGTTTTCCGGTTTGCACCTTCGCCAAACGGCTATCTGCATCTCGGCCATGCATTGTCGGCGTTGCTCAATGCCGATATGGCGCGCGCGCAGCGCGGGCAACTGCTGCTGCGCATCGAGGACATCGACAAAGCCCGGTGCCGGCCCGAATACGAATTGGCGATCTATGAAGATCTCGCGTGGCTTGGGCTCGAATGGGACAAACCCGTCCGCCGGCAATCCGAGCACTGGGATGACTACCGCAGCGCCCTTGCACGGCTTGAGGCAATGGGCCTGATCTATCCAAGTTTTGAAAGCCGCGCCGACATCGCACGTCTGGTAGCCGAGCGCGAAGAACAGGGGCGCTGGCCGCGCGATCCGGACGGGGCGCCGCTATATCCCGGCGATGCCAAGAACATGGCCGCGGCCGAACGAACTCGGCGTATCGAAACTGGTGAGCCCTATGCGCTCCGGCTCGATATGAAGGCGGCATTGGCGCGTGCCGGCGCACCCGCCTGGTGCGAAACCGGTGCTGGACCCGGTGGCGAGAGCGGCATGGTCGCCGTCGACGCCACAGTGTGGGGCGATGTGATTTTGGCGCGCAAAGAGGTGCCGGCAAGCTATCACCTGGCGGTTGTCCTCGATGACGCCGCGCAAGGCGTGACTGACGTGGTGCGCGGCCGCGATCTGTTTCATGCCACCGCCGTCCACCGGCTGCTCCAGGCGCTGCTCGGATTGCCGGAACCGCGTTACCATCACCATCGGCTTGTTCTCGACGAACACGGCAACAAACTGTCGAAATCAACGCAGTCGACCGGCCTGCGCGAGCTTCGCGCCCAAGGCACGACACCAACCGAAATCCGCCGTTTGGCCGGGCTCGATTGACCCCGGCTTCCGTGCCAATGTCGGACCTCGGGTAGGGGAACGATGGCGAAGCACGCCAAGAAATCACGGCGACGGGGGCGTCCGCGCCGCACGGGCAGAAAAAAAGCGGATACGGCGAAGGCGCCGTCGTCGCGCGCGATCGAGGCTGCGCTTGCCGGCATCGCGCATGACATCCGCACGCCGCTCACCGGAATTGTAGCGTTAGCCGAGCTGCTGGTGTCCTCGGATTTGGGCGCGCGCGAGCGCGAATGGGCAACCGCGATCAAAAGCGGCGCGGACCACCTCTCGGCGTTGACGACAGTCATTGTCGATGCCGCGAAAGCAAACGCCAGCGGTCTCGTACTTCGCGATGAGCCGTTTTCGCCCCACGCGCTCGCCGAGGCAGTCGGTGCGGCGCTTGCCGCGCGTGCCCACAACAAGGACATCAAGGCGGACGTCAAGATCGGCAATTTGCCGGGCATGGTGTCGGGAGACGGGTTGCGCTTGCGCGCGGCGCTGGAAAATCTTGCTGACAATGCGGCGAAATTCACCCACGAGGGGAAGATCACGTTTACAGCCTCGGCCGAACAGGCAGCTCGCGGCCGTGTGCGGCTGATCTTCACCTTTGCGGACAATGGTATCGGAATTAGCGCGAGCGAGCTCAAGCAGCTGTTTCGTCCGTTCGCGCAAGCAAGCGTCAGAATTTCAAAGCTGTACGGAGGTGCGGGCCTGGGGCTGTCGTTCGTCAAGCGCCTGGCCAAGGCAATGGGCGGCGATCTCCATGTCACAAGCAAGAAGGGCAGCGGTTCGACATTCCGCCTGAGCGTGTTGGCTGAACCTCTGGAAACGCAGGCGGCGGCGAAGCGACAGGATGATCGACCGGCATCCGTTCGGCCGCTGTCGATTCTTTGCGCGGAGGACAATCCCTATGGCCGTGTCGTGATGAACACGATCCTCCGCGAACTCGGGCATCGGGTCGATTTTGCTGAGACGGGCGAAGCGGTCGTAGCGGCCGTCGAACGCGGTGGCTACGACGCGGTACTGATGGATGTCATGCTCACCGGCCTGAACGGCATCGAAGCGGCTCGGCGCGTTCGCGCGCTGTCGGGAAAAGCGGGCCAGACGCCGATCATTGGAATTTCCGGCCGTGGTGAAAGCGGTGACGAAGCAATCGCACGCGCGGCCGGCATGAATTTCTATTTCGTTAAACCCGTGAGCCCCCGAAAGCTTGCCCAAGCGCTCGCTGAGTGCAGCGTGCGCTGATCAAACGTTACTGGCGCCCTTGGCGCGTTCGACGATCCGCACCACGTCCGACATGATTCGGTTCAATTCAAAATCCTTCGGCGTGTAGACCGCCGCCACGCCGGCCTTTTCAAGCTCGGCCGCATCCTCGGGCGGAATGATGCCGCCGACAACCACCGGCACGTCGAGGCCGGCCTGCTTCATCCGGCCGACAACGTCCTCGACCAGCGGAAGGTGGCTGCCGGAAAGCACGGAAAGCCCGATAACATGCGCCTTCTGCTTGCGCGCAGCCTCAACGATCTCCTCCGGTGTCAGCCGAATGCCTTCATAAACAACCTGCATGCCTGCGTCGCGGGCGCGGACAGCGATCTGCTCCGCTCCGTTGGAGTGGCCATCGAGACCCGGCTTGCCGACAAGGAACGTGAGCCGCCGGCCGAGCTTGCGTGAGACACGGTCGACGTCGGCGCGGATACCGTCGAGCCCGGTGACGTCGTTGCGCATGGCACTTCCGACGCCGGTGGGCGCGCGGTATTCGCCGAAGGCCTCGCGCAGTGTCCATCCCCACTCGCCGGTGGTGACGCCGGCTTTCGCGCATTCGATCGAGGCCGGCATGATGTTGCTGCCGGTCGTGGCGGCGCGCTTGAGCTCTTTCAGCGCCACGGCAAGCGCAGCATTGTCGCGCGCGGCGCGCCAGGCTTTCAGACGCTCGATCTGCCCATGCTCGGCGGCTTCGGGCAGGATGAGAATGGCATCTGCGGCCGCAGCCAACGGTGAGGGTTCGGTTTCGATATATTTGTTGAGGCCGACGACGATTTGCTCGCTCCGTTCGATGGCCTCGAGCCGCGCCGTGTTCGACTCGACAAGCTGCTGCTTCATGTAACCGGTATCGACGGCGGCGACGGCGCCGCCCATTTCATCGATCCGTTTGAGCTCCTCACGTGTCTGTTGCTTGAGCTCGTCGACTTTGCGCGTAATCTCTTTCGCACCGTCGAAAATATCGCCGTAGTCGAGCAGATCGGTCTCATAGGCGAGAATCTGCTGCATCCGCAGCGACCATTGCTGGTCCCAAGGGCGCGGTAGGCCGAGCGCCTCGTTCCATGCCGGCAATTGAACGGCTCGCGCACGCGCACTCTTCGACAGGGTCACCGCCAGCATCTCGATCAGGATGCGCGCAACGTTGTTTTCGGGCTGCGGCTCGGTCAGCCCGAGCGAATTCACCTGCACGCCGTAACGGAAGAGGCGCTGCTTTGCATCGGTGATGCCATAGCGCTCGCGCGTGATCTCATCCCACAGCTCGGTGAAGGCGCGCATCTTGCAGAGCTCGGTAATGAAGCGCAGGCCGGCATTGACGAAGAACGAGATGCGGCCGACGACCTCACCGAACTTGTCCGGCGGCACCTCGCCAGAGGCTTTCACGGTGTCGAGAACGGCAATCGCGGTCGCGAGCGCGAAGGCAAGCTCCTGCACCGGTGTCGCGCCTGCTTCCTGCAGGTGATACGAACAGACGTTGATCGGATTCCATTTCGGAATCTCTTTGGTCGTGAATAGAATCACGTCCTTGATAAGCCGCATCGAGGGCGCCGGCGGGAAAACATAAGTGCCGCGCGACAGGTATTCCTTGATGATGTCGTTTTGGATTGTTCCTTGCAGGGCGGCACGTGGCGCGCCCTGTTCGTCCGCTACCGCAATGTAGAGTGCCATCAGCCACGCGGCCGTGGCGTTGATGGTCATCGACGTATTCATCGTGTCGAGTGGAATGCCGTCGAAGAGTGCCCGCATGTCGCCGAGATGGCAGACTGGTACGCCGACTTTGCCGACCTCGCCTTTGGCGAGCACGTGATCAGAATCGAAGCCGGTCTGGGTCGGCAGATCGAACGCGACCGAAAGGCCGGTTTGGCCTTTGGCCAGATTTTTCCGGTATAGCGCGTTGGAGTCCGCTGCCGTCGAATGACCGGCATAGGTGCGGAAAATCCAAGGTTTGTCGCGTGTCGGGCGCTCGCTTGTCATGGCCGCCGAGGGGCTTTAAGGCCGCAAGGTGCCGCCTTTCTTGTTGCATCGCAACATGAATCTTATGGAGCTCTGCCGCAGCGTTTTGCCGCGCTGGCTACGGCGGCGTATGTGCACGATGGCAACGTCGTCGGCAAAGAAACGTTGCCAGTCGGGCGACCGGTCAAGGAGGGCGACAGCCGGCGTCGATGGCGCAAGCAAGGTCGCGCCAATGCGGTATTCGTCGAGCAGCTTCAGTAGGTCCGGAAGGTTTCGCAGGTTCAACGCGTGATCGTGGCGAAGCATATAGGCCTTGCCGTAGAGCTCGGTGCGCCCGTCAATGAAAGGCGAAATGCCGACGAAATCGAGATAGCCGCCAAAATTATAGTCGTTGAGGATCGGACCATGCTTCACGGTGCCAAGCGCATGTACCGCGTTGGCAGGCGTGATCATTGTCGATGGACTCACATCAGTCCGGAATGTCGACAAGCCGGTGACAACAAGCAGCAGCGCCACAAGAACCGCCGGTATCCATGTTCCGAACCGCGCCGTCGCGCCGGTCCGGTCGGCGGAAAGATCTGCGAACTGCTCCGCCAACGGTCTAGCAAGAAATATCGGCGCAAGCATTCCAAGCAGATCGGCGTGGCGGACGTGCGACAGGCTCAAATGCAACACGCCAAGCACCATGAAGATTCTGAAGAGCGGCAGCCTAACGCCACGATATAGCGCGAGGCCGATTGCGCCCAGCATGATGACTTCGAAATTGCCGATATGGCTGAAGTCCTGCGGTCGCCATTCGCCGATGGTCGACAAGGCCTCGCCCAATGCCAGGGTGCGGAATGTCACCAGGATCATCTCAGGACCGTAGGGCCAGGATCATCTCAGGACCGTAGGGATTGAGACACGCCGCCGCAAAAGCGAGGATTGCGAACAGCGCCCATTGCCTGATGACAACCATTCGCTTCGCAGGCGTGGCGCGGAACAGCGCTTCAGCACCCACCGCGCCAATCATGGCGAGCCCGAACGTGAAACTGCCGTGCAGGTTCGCCCAGAGTGTCATCAACGGCAGCATGGCCCACGGCGGTCAAAGCGGCGACCCACGCAGGGAAGCGCCAGGATGTGCGGCAGCGCCAGGATATGCGGGGCCGTCAGGGGCAAGGCTACAAATGCGCCAAACAGCGCAGCGGTCGGCCGCAGCTCACGCAACAGGAATTACGTCAACAGTCCAAATGCCGCTGCTGTCGCGACAGCCGCGGCCACCACGATGCCCATCCAGCCGCCGGCCATATAAGCGATGGTAAACACGATTTCAGAAAGCCACTCGAACGCAAGCCAAATGCGTTCCACGAAGGTTGGCGGAAAATGGATCGACGGTCGGCACGGTAAAGTGTTCGAGGATCCAGCGACCAAGCGCGAGATGCGAGTAGCTGTCGGGATCGCTGAGCGGCCGCGGCGCAACCGCCATCACGAGGACGCAGACGCCCGCGGCCACAAGCCACGGCATCGCGGCCTGAATGTCGGCGATCCGTTCCGTTCGACGAATGGGTCTGCTCGGACATCCCGGCGCCCTGAATAATCGGGGCACGCTACGGGCGCCGCATTGCAAAAGCCTTAAAACGCCTCCGGCACCTGAAATAGCGTCGCCAGGCAGCTAAGCTTTGGCCGCCCCGAGGTTTTGCGGGCGCAAAAGGTATTATTGCGATGC
>DATGDN010000183.1:0-5865 GCA_035310865.1 Pseudolabrys sp.
AATGTCGGCCCGCGAACGTTCCAGGATCTTGTCAGATACTTTGGCAGCGCACGCGATGCTCTGGCCGCTCTCCCCGGCCTCGCGCGTCGTGCTGGCTCCGTCCGCGCGCCGCGCATATGCTCGCCTGAACAGGCAGCCGCAGAACTAAAAGCCGCACGTATGGCGGGCGTTGAATACGTCGCATTGCAAGAACCGACATATCCCCTGCGTCTGCGGATGATCGATGATGCACCCCCACTCGTCGCGGTGCGTGGAAATACCGAAGCACTGGCGCAACCGCGGATCGCCATCGTCGGGTCCCGCAATGCCTCTGCGGCGGGCCGTGAAGTTCGCCGAAATGGCCCGCGATCTCGGCAACGTCGGGTTCTTCGTTGTGTCAGCTGGCGCGCGCAACCGCTTGATCTCTGGACTTTCGATCGGCGTCATCGTCGTGGAAGCCGCGCGGCGATCCGGCTCACTCGTCACCGCGCGGCTCGCCGGGGAACGGGGCCGCGAAGTCTTTGCCGTCCCCGGCTCCCCACTCGATCCGCGCTGTGAAGGCACAAACGGACTGCTCAAGCAGGGCGCAATTCCCGTAACCGAGGCTGCTGACGTGATCGCAGCGATTGAGCCGATCCTGAAGTGCGGCCCTGATCTGACAGTCCAAGAATCTTTGCCGGATCCGCTTCGGGCATCGGGTGCCGAGCCGGGCACAGACGAACGCAATCGAATAGTCACGCTCCTTGGGCCGACGCCTGTATCGATCGACGATTTGATTCGGCTTGCGCAGTCCTCACCAACGACTGTGCGTGCCGCACTCCTTGAGCTCGAAATTGCCGGGCGGATCGAACGTCATGCCGCGGGGTTGGTATCACTGGTGTAACGTGCGATACGAATCTGCCCCACTGGATTTTCTTCATGGTCCGCCGACTTCTTTTGGCACTATCGTTACTTTCGATGTTTGCGATCGCATCGACACACGCGCAGGAACAGCCCCTTGCGGGCTTTCTCGCTGACCTGTGGACGGATGCCCAAGCCAAAGGCATCAGCCGTCCGACCTTCGATGCCGCATTGAAAGGGTTCGCGCCCGATCAGCGCGTGATTGCCGCAACCCAGCGCCAGCCCGAGTACGGCAAGCCCGTCGGCGATTACATAAACGCAATCGTGTCGAAGCGTCGCATCGCAGATGCGCAGCTCAAAGCGCGTGAATGGTCCAAGACTTTCGATGCCGTCGAAAAGAAATTTCAGGTCGATCGGTGGGTGCTGCTCTCTTTATGGGGCATGGAATCCGACTTCGGATCTGAAAAAGATCGATGGGACGTATTCCGGTCACTCGCAAGCCTCGCTTATGTGAAATATCGCCATCCCTATTTTCGAAATGAACTGATGGTGGCGATGCGTATCATGCAGGACAACCATATCAGCCGCGAAAGGATGGTCAGCTCTTGGGCTGGCGCCATGGGCCAAACCCAATTCATGCCGTCAAACTTCGTCGACTATGCCATCGATTTTTCCGGCGACGGACGAGCCGATATCTGGAGCAACGTTCCGGACGTGCTTGCGTCCACGGCCAACTATTTGCGCAAATGGAAATGGAATTCGGCGCTGCCTTGGGGCTTCGAGGTTATTGTGCCCGCAGGTTTCGACTATATGCGCAGCCGCGCGAGCTTCGCGGAATGGCGGGTGCTTGGTGTGCGTAGAGCCGATGACAAGTCGTTTCCTGCGGCCGGCCAGGGCATTCTGTTTTTCCCGAGCGGCGCCAGCGGTCCGGGGTTCATCGTCACGGAAAATTTCGATGTCCTCAAAGAATACAATAACTCGGATGCCTATGCGATTGCAGTCGGCCACCTCGCCGACCGCATTCACGGTGGCGGGCTCATCAAAACGCCCTGGCCAAAGGACGACCGCCAACTCTCGCGCGATGCCCGTATCGCCTTGCAGAAGAAGCTATCGGCGCTGGGTTACAAAGTGAACGAGTTCGAAGGTCATATCGATTTCGATCTTCGCGACAACATTCGCGCAGAGCAGAAGAAGTTGGGAATGGTTCCGGACGGCAATCCAACAGGGGTCTTCCTTGAAAAACTCGGCGTGCAGATGCGCTGATCAGATTTGCGCCGTCCGACCCCTTTGCCCTTTAAGATAGAGATATCTCTGTAATACAATTTTTGGTTGCTGTCTCTTTAGCGCCCTATTTGACTGGTCTGACACGCCTTCTTAACCCGCTTATTTGACAGTAGGGTCACCTTCCCCATGTTCCGGGCCAAACATGCGGCCGATTCCGCCTTGATTCTCAACGGGCCTGGCGGCTAACTCATTGGATCTTCATGAATATCGTCGTTGTCGAGTCGCCATCCAAGGCGAAGACAATCAATAAATACCTCGGCTCCGGCTACGAGGTTCTGGCCTCTTTCGGCCATATCCGCGACCTGCCCCCGAAAGATGGCTCGGTCGACCCGGATAACGATTTCCGCATGCTCTGGGAGGTCGATGCTAAATCGAACCAGCGCATGAATGACATCGCACGGGCGCTCAAGGGCGCCGACAAACTGATCCTTGCGACCGACCCGGATCGTGAAGGCGAAGCAATCTCCTGGCACGTGCTGGAGGTGCTGAAGGAAAAGAAGGCGCTCAAGAACCAAAAAGTTGAGCGCGTTGTTTTCAACGCCATCACCAAACAGGCCGTGACGGAGGCTATGAAGCATCCGCGTGTCATCGATGCCGCACTGGTCGATGCCTACCTCGCGCGCCGCGCGCTCGATTATCTCGTCGGCTTCACGCTCTCACCGGTGCTGTGGCGCAAGCTGCCGGGCGCGCGCTCTGCCGGCCGCGTGCAGTCCGTCGCACTTCGCCTTGTTTGCGATCGCGAACTTGAAATCGAGAAATTCGTAGCAAAAGAATATTGGTCGATCCTTGCAAAGCTGGCAACGCCGCGCAACGAAGTCTTCGAGGCGCGGCTGGTTGGTGCTGATGGGCAGAAGATCCAACGCCTCGACATCGGATCAGGCGCCGAGGCGGAAACGTTCACCCGTGATCTTGAGAACGCCACCTTCAAGGTAATAGCGGTCGAAGCAAAACCGGCGCGGCGAAATCCCCCGCCACCATTCACCACCTCGACGATGCAGCAGGAGGCAAGCCGCAAGCTTGGCTTTGCCCCCGCGATTGCGATGCGCCTTGCACAGCGGCTCTACGAAGGTGTCGAGATCGACAGCGAAACCACTGGCTTGATCACCTATATGCGTACCGACGGCATCGATATGGCGCCGGAGGCGATTGCGGACATCCGCGCCATGCTCGGTCGCAACTACGGCAAGGAATATGTCCCAGCTTCGCCTCGCGAGTATCACAACAAGTCGAAGAATGCCCAGGAGGCGCACGAAGCCGTCCGTCCCACCAGCGCCAGCCGTACGCCTGCTGAGGTCGCCAAATATGTCGATCGCGATCAAGCGCGACTTTACGAGTTGATCTGGAATCGTGCGATTGCGAGCCAGATGGAATCTGCTGAGCTCGAGCGCACCACTGTCGACATCGTCGCCAAGGCGGGTTCGCGGAACATCGAGCTCCGCGCCTCAGGCCAGGTTGTGAAGTTCGATGGCTTTCTCACGCTTTATCAGGAAGGCCAGGACGAAACCCCCGATGACGACGAGGCCCGTCGCCTGCCCGCAATGTCCGAAGGCGAATTGCTCAGCAAGCAGGCGATCGAATCTTCGCAGCACTTCACTGAGCCGCCGCCGCGTTTCTCGGAAGCGGCTTTGGTCAAGCGGATGGAAGAGCTCGGGATCGGCCGGCCCTCGACCTATGCCTCTATCCTGCAAGTATTGCAGGACCGCGGCTATGTAAGAATCGACAAGAAGCGTCTCATTCCGGAAGACAAAGGCCGCGTCGTCGTTGCCTTCCTCGAGAGCTTCTTCACGCGCTACGTCGAATACGATTTCACCGCCGGTCTCGAAGAAAAGCTCGACGAAATTTCGGCGGGCAAGATCGACTGGCGTGCCGTGCTCGCCGAATTCTGGGCGGAGTTCGTCGGCGCCGTCAACGACATCAAAGAAGTACGCAATCGCGTCGTCCTCGACGCGCTCAACGATTTGCTCGAGCCGCATATTTTTCCCGAGCACGCTGACGGCACGCCGCGCCGCCAATGCCCGCAATGCAGTACCGGCCAGCTTTCACTGAAGACCGGCCGCTTCGGAGCCTTCGTCGGCTGCTCGAACTATCCGGAATGCAATTTCACGCGGCAGATCACACCGAGCGCCGACGGCGTGCAGGGCAAAAAGGTGCTCGGCGAAGATCCGTCGACCGGCCTTGAAGTTACGCTGCGTGGCGGCCGCTTCGGGCCTTATTTGCAGATCGGCGAGCAGATCAAGCCGCCGAAACCGAAGAAGGGCGAGAAAAAGGCTGAAGTCGAGAAACCCAAGCGCGCCGGCATCCCGAAAGGCGTTTCGCCTGACGACATCGATCTCGAAAAGGCGCTCGGACTGCTGGCACTGCCGCGCGAAGTCGGACTGTCACCTGAAGACGGTGAGCCCATCCTCGCCGGCATTGGGCGGTTCGGATCGTACGTCAAGCATGGCAAGATCTACGCGAACCTGGAAGAAGGCGATGATGTCCTGACTATTGGCCTCAACCGCGCGGTTACGTTGATCGCGGAAAAGAAAGCCAATCCGAAGAAAGGCCGCCGCTTCGGCGCTGATCCCGGAAAGCTTTTGGGCGAACATCCGGACAAAGGCGGACCGGTTGTCGTCAAGAATGGCCGCTATGGACCTTACGTGAGCCATAACGGCATCAACGCGACCATCACCGGCGACAGGACACCGGAGACAATTACGCTGACCGAGGCAATCGTGCTGCTCGATGCCCGCGCCGAACAGCTCGGCTCGCAGCCGCGGCGCGCCGCCGGCCGCAAGAAGGCTGGCGAACCGTCAGAAGCGCCGAAGGGTCGCAAGAAGAAAGCCGCCGAACCGGCGGATACTGCTGAGAAAGCCGCCAAGCCGCGCAAGAAGCCGGCGAAAAAGGCGGCCAAAATCACGGCCGCCGAATAACTGGCGAATACCGATTTCCACGACTACATTTAATTTCAACAGCGCGTTTTGGCGCAGGACTCTCTATTTTGAACAAGAAATCCAAACAAACTCCCTCCCTGCCCGCCAAAGCCGACATAATCGCCTTCATCGGGAACAATCCCGGTAAAGTTGGCACCCGCGAAATCGCGCGCGCATTCGGCTTGAAGAATGCTTTGCGTGCCGACCTCAAGCGTTTGCTTCGTGAACTGGCCGACGAAGGATCGATCGAGAAGCGGCGCAAGAAACTCCATCACCCAGGCACCCTGCCCTCTACCGTGCTCGCGGACGTGACCTCGCGCGACAGCGATGGCGACCTTATCGCGACTCCTGACGAATGGGACGAGAACGCGCACGGCCCCGCGCCCAAAATCCGCGTCCATGTGCCCCGGAAGGCGCGGCCTGGTGAAGCCGCCGGCGTCGGCGACCGCATACTGCTCCGCGTCGAGGAGACAGAAGATGAGGATGGCATCCGCCATCGTGGCCGTGTCATCAAGATCATCGACCATCCCAAGCACCGCGTACTAGGAATTTTCCGAAAAACCCCGCACGGCGGGGGCCGGCTGGAGCCGGTTGACAAGAAGATGCTCGGCAAGGAACTGGCGATACCGGCCGGCGCCACCGCCGACGCCCAGGACGGCGATCTGATCGCGATCGAGACATCGCACGCACCACGCCTCGGCCTGCCGACCGGCCGCGTCGTGGAACGTCTAGGCTCTTTGAAAAGCGAGCGCGCAGTCAGCCTCATTGCCATTCATGCACATGGCATCCCGTCGGTATTCCGCAGGGAGACACAACAAGAAGCCGAATCCGCAAAGCCGGCGACGGTCGA
>DATGDN010000184.1:0-4707 GCA_035310865.1 Pseudolabrys sp.
TGAGTAACGGACTTGACGGCGCGCGGCATATTTTCAGAAACGCGGCCGCTCCAGCCGAACCACAGGCCGCCATGCCTCTTGAGTGCGGGCCGGATCGCCACTTCGAGCCCGCCGGCTCGCGCGGCACGATCCGGAACGCCGACCCTGTTTGAGACTACGACGAGCCGCGCCAATACCGGTCTCCCCAGCTTCGCGACAGCTTGATTGCCGTCAAGGTCAGTCCTGACATCGAATAGGTCTGCGGAAAATTGCCCCACAATTTTCCGGTCACCGGGTGCACGTCCTCCGACAAAAGGCCGTAGCGATTTCGCATTCGAAGCGCGTCAACGAACATGTCGCGCGCCTCGTCCTGCCGCCCAATTTCCCACAATGCATCGACCAGCCAGAACCGGCAAATTAAAAATGCCGATTCCGGCAGGCCAAAATCATCTGCGGCGACATACCTCATAACGTGGAAACCCCGCCTAAGTTCAGATCCAATGGCCTCGACGGTGGCAACGAACCGTGGGTCATCCGCCGATACCAGCCCTAGTTCGGCGAGCAGAAGGGCGCTGGCATCGAGGTCTTCACTGTCGAACGCGGCGGAAAAGGCCTTCCGCTTGGGATTCCACGCGCGTTTGAGCACTTCTTCACCGATACGCTCGGCGATGCCGCCCCAATAGCTTGCGCGTTCGGTCAGATTGAGATGGTTCGCGATCGCCTGCAGCCGATGGCATCCGGCCCAACACATCGCAGCCGAATGCGTGTGCACGCGCTGGCGGCCGCGGTATTCCCAGATACCTGAATCGGGCTTGAGCGCGAGCTTTGCCGCCTGTTCGCCGAGCGGCTCGATCGTGTGAAAGAGCGCTGCGTCGCCCGGACGAGGCAGCCTGCGATCGAAGAACATTGGGGTCGCAGCCATGATGATGCTGCCATAGACATCATGCTGGTTCTGGTTGACGGCCGCGTTGCCGACGCGCACCGGCCCGTCGCCGCCGTAACCGGAAAGCGCCTGTGCGGTGCGCTCCTCCAAAGTGTCGGTATGCACCACGCCGTAGAGAGGCCGCACCTCGCCGCCGCGGCCGGCAGCGACGCTGAGGATGTATGAAATGAAATCCTCCATGGTGCGCGTCGCGCCAATGCGATTCAAAGCACGCACCACGAAGAAGGCGTCGCGCATCCAGCAAAATCGGTAATCCCAGTTGCGTCCCGACTTCGGCACTTCCGGAATCGAGGTGGTGAGCGCGGCAACAATCCCGCCGGTCTCTTCGTAGCTGCACAGCTTGAGGGTGATTCCGGCGCGGATGATCTCGTCCTGCCAGTCGATCGAAAAGGCAAGCCTCCTCACCCATTCCAGCCAATAGTCGCGCGTGCGCTCGCAAAAATCCCGGCACGTTGTCTCCAGCGAACCTTCGAACGGCTCATCAGTACCAAAGACCATGTGCACCGGCCGTGTCAGGATAAATGAGGCTTCATTCTCAACATAGGAGAGCGGCGCATCTGTCGTGAGCCTGACCGGCACGTCGTCGCGCCAGTAGCGGATGTGGTTGCTGCCGGAGGAGCGCGAGGTGACAGGCTCGCCGTAGCGATGCGTCGTGCGGAAACGGATAGTGATGCGCGGCATGCCGCCGATCGGCTCGATGATACGGATGAGCTGCGGCGGACGAAACGTGCGGCCGAAGATCTGAAAACGTGGCGCGAAGTCCGTGATCCGGACAGCGTCGCCTTTGTCGTCGATCAATTCGGTGACCACGATAGCCGTGTTGCGCACGTAGTCAGAGCGGGTTTCAACCTGACCTTCGAGGACGACGTCAGTGAAGCCCTTGTCCTCGGTGCCGGAAAGCAGACGGCAGAACACCGGGTCGCCGTCATAGCGCGGAAGGCACCACCACACGATCCGAGACGACGGTTCAAGCAATGCCGCCGTACGGCCATTTCCGACGACCGCAAGATCGAGCCCGTAGTCGGTCATAGCCGCGCCTGCCCGTTGGACGCCAGCAAATCCAGCGCGCTGCGCACTTGCGCTGGACTTTTGAAAACTCCGGTAAGACCTGGGAAATAGCGGGAGACGCTAAAACCTTTGCCGCCGATTCCCGGCAAGACCTCGAACACCGATTCATCGGTGACATCATCGCCGATGAACACCGGCGTGCGCCCGCTGAACGGCGCATAGGTCATCAGCTTGCGGATGCTGTCGCCTTTGTTGATGCCCGGACGCTTGACCTCGAACATTGCCTTGCCCAGCAACAACTCGGTCGGCTCGCCAGAAAATTCCGTACGCGCCGCCGCGACGTAACGGCGCAAATGCTCTGCCTGGTCCGGCGCTTTCCGGTAGTGCAGCGCGAGTGAATAGTCTTTGTCTTCCACGACGATGCCGGGTCCAATACTGACGGCATTGGCCAGCCTGCCACGCAACTCGGGCGGCAGCGGTTTTGCCCAATAAAAAATCTTGCCATCATGCAGGCGCATCTCGGCGCCGTGACCGCCGATCGAAGGCAATTCAAGAGGCGAAAACAAACGATCGAGATCGGCGATACGGCGGCCGCTTACCAATGCCAAGGCGCCTCCCGAGCGCGCGAACAGTCGCTCGAGAGAGCCCACCAACGCTTTGGAAACCTGCACCTCGGTCGGCGATGGTCCGATGTCGATGATTGTCCCGTCCACATCGAGCAATAAAGCGACCGATTTCAAATCAAGTTGCGAAAAAACATTCATGACAGTGTCGTTGGCAACTATCTGCACAATTATAATTCCGTCGGGTGCAAGAAGGTTCGATGACCAGTCGCAGTTCAGCTCAGCGCGCCAATACCTCGACATCGCCATCGACGCCGGTAACGACCTTGAATTCGCGCTCAAAAACCTTTCCCTCGTTGCGGGCGATCGCGCGATATTCACCCTCCGCAAGGATCACACGCGGAAAGGCGCCGATCGATTCCTTGATCACGTCACCGCCCGGCGTGAGGACCGACCAGGCGGTATTGGCGAGCGCCTCGCCGCCGCGGTCGGTCACCAGCTTGAGGGTAATGGCGGCAGCGCGGTGGGTGACGGTAATGTCGGTCAGTTTGCCGGCCTGTACGCGAATATCGGAGCGGACAACCGAGTTGGCGTCGCCGTAGTTCGACACGATGTAGTAGGTACCCTCCGGTACTACGACAACGTCGCTGGTCATCACGCGCTCGGCGATCGGCCTCCGATCGCCCGCTTCGAATTGACTACCTTTGTACACATCGAATGAAATCTGCCCGGCGGGAATCCGTACATCGCCGACCTTGCCTTCGATGCGCAGACCGCCCGCAGGCAGGTCGAATTCTTCGTGCATGCTCGGTCCGCGCAACTCCACCGGCTTGACGGCAGTTGCGAGCCCGAAGCCGACGTGGACAATGTAAGCGCCGGCGGGGAGCACGAGTGTTGGCGTCGGAGACTTGTCCTCCTTCACCAGCTTGAAATTTCCATTTGTGTCGGCCTTCGCATTGTAGATACGCCAAGTCAGGCCGCCGCCGATCAGCTGCGTGTCCTTGCCAAAGCGCGCGCTGAGCGCAAGCGCGACCTGCCCTGCCGGCACCGGCGGGATTGACGCGGTCGTCGTGTTCGTCGTCGGGTTCGTGGTGTTCGGGAGTGTCGGCGGCAGGCTGCTGGGGCCGAAGATATCCGTGCGCGTCGACGGTACCGGCGAGATCAGTCCGGTCGAAGGCACGGCCGAAAACAGCGAATTCTGAGAGGGCGCCTGGGCCTGCGCGGGCAGCACGCTGATCGCAACGAGAATAAGTCCAAGCGCCGGCCATAGCCGGCCACACACGGCGGCGGTTGCGGGTGCCCTGTCCATGACGCTGATGTTTTCGGCCCAAATCGAGGCGATTTCAAGCCAAGCGGCCGCTTGTTTGTGAGCTCGTTAACGCTGTGCTAGTCGCAACTGCATTTCCCGCGAGGCCCGCAATGCCTGATGCCCTCGAGCTCCTGAAAACCCGCCGTTCGGTCAAACCGATGGAGTTGGCGGGGCCATCACCGACTGCATCCGAGATCGAGACGCTTTTGAAAATCGCGTCGCGCGTCCCGGATCACGGAAAGCTGGCGCCCTGGCGATTCATCGTGTTCGAGGGAAATGCCCGCGCGACCGCCGGCGAAGCCATCGCAGCGGCGTATCGTGCTGATCATCCGGAGGCCACTCCCGACCAGATGGATTTTGAACGCAAGCGCCTAGCACGCGCACCGCTCGTTATCGCCGTCGTCAGCCGCGCCGGCCCGCATGTGAAGATTCCCGAATGGGAGCAGCAGCTCTCTGCCGGCGCCTCGGCAATGAGCCTGGTCTTCGCCGCGCACGCCATGGGCTATGCCGCTAGCTGGATCACCGAATGGTACGCCTATGACCGGCGCGTCCTTAATGCTCTCGGTCTTGCTCCGCATGAGCGCATTGCCGGCTTTGTCCACATGGGACGTCCTGCAAAGCCGCCCGAAGATCGCGACCGACCAAAGCTGGACGCTATCGTGACGCACTTCGGCGGTTGAGGAACAAATCGCCGTGATGCGGCATTTAACCATTACGTAATGCGGCGGGCGCAAGATTCCCGTCACGTTTCCGTCACAAGACTCCGCCAGCAATATTATTCTGCTGGATTGACCCGCGTGTGCGTGGCTTTTCAGCCTGGGGATATAGGAGAAACCGCGCGTGGTTTTCGAAGGCTTATTCGCGCGAGCGCGCAACGGCGACCGTGCGGCGGAAGCCTCGACGCA
>DATGDN010000185.1:0-2561 GCA_035310865.1 Pseudolabrys sp.
GACTGGCCAAGCGTGAATGGAGCCGGCGGAAACACCAGCAAGGCCGAGGCCCCGCCCTGTGCCGCCATGCGAGCAATGCGCGCGGCCTCAATGCTGCCGTCCGCCCAAATGCCGTTCACCAGCGGCAGACGAACACCGATCTCATCCTGGGCAATATCGAGCACGCGCTTCTGCTCATCGAATGTGCAGGAGGCAACTTCGGTTGAGTGGGCATTGATGGTGATCGCGGACAGGCCCTCGACCGATGCCACGTCGCGCAAATGCTTCCGAAAGCTTGGTTCGTCGATCGCGAGATCATTGTCGAACGGCAGCAGCACTGCGGGGATCACGCCATGAGGGACATAGTTCGCGTGCCGTGGCATCCGTCCTCTCCTGTTTCAGATCGCCGCCTTCGCCCCGTTTCCCGGGCTCGCCACTATAGCCGATTTCCGCCGACAGTGGGCCAGAAGCAGGCAGGAGTTCACGTCGGACGATCAGCGCGCCGCCATCGATGTAGACAATCGATCCGGTCGCAAAGCCGACTGTCATAAGCGTCAGGATTTGCTGGGCGATATCTTCAGCCACGCCGACACGGCCAACGGGCAGTGCGGCCGCCGCCTTTGCGAGCATGTCGCGGCGCGCGGCCTCGGGCATGCTGGCGCGTATCGGCGTGTCGATGGTTCCGGGCGACACGGCATTGACCCTGACGGGCGCCAGTTCGAGCGCCAAACCACGCGTCAACGACTCGAGAGCACCGTTCGCCGCCCCGACAATCGCTGCGCCGGGTCGAGGACGAATACTTAGATAACCCGTCACCAGCGTGAGCGAGCCGCCGGCGCGGATGTCGGCTGCCCGTGCAACACGCCAAGCGCCCCAGAACTTGCTTTCCATGGTCGCACGCACATCGTCCATGGAAACGGTCTTGAATGGACCTGTGCGCAGCTGCGCCGCGGTCACGACCACATGATCCACTGGGCCGCAACTATGGAAAAGGCTGGCGACGTTTTCGTCGCTGGTAACGTCGGTCGTGATCGCAGTCGCACCAAACGTCTTTGCAACCGTTTTCAGGCGCTCGGCATTACGGGAGGCAATCACAACATCGGCGCCTTCGCGCTTCGCCAGTTCGGCAGCCGCGAGACCAATGCCTGACGAACCTCCGACGACAACGACTTTCTTCCCTGCAAGCACCATGTGTTCCTTCCTCTATTCACTACATGCGGAGTTTGGCGCCTGCGAATGCGCCGAAAGACGACGCATCAATCAACGACTGAAAAAGCGTAACGCTCTCGTCGTTCGAGAAGTGGAACGGCCTGTCCCAACACGAGTGCTTTGAAGTGTGGTGTTTGCTGATGCTCGAGAAATGCCTGCTCATTCTTATACTGTTCATAGAGCATGAACTCATTTGGATCGTCGCACGATCTGTGAACATCGAACTGCAGGTTTCCCGGCTCCTGACGCACTTTCTTGGCCAGCTCGCGCAAGATCGCTTCGATCTTCTCGCTTTGACCGTCACGAGGACGCCAGTGGGCTAAAATCACGTGAGTCATGGATTTACTTTCGTGGCGGCGTTTGAGGCGCCGAAAGCTTCCGACAACCGCTTCGCTGCCTCACTAAGGTTGCGCGCCTTGCTCTGCAGCGCCTGGATCGACAAACGCCAGACCGGTCCGGAAATTCCGATTGCGCCGACAACCTGACCGCTGAAATCATATACCGGCATTGCCGCACAACGCATTTCGTTATCGAATTCACCGTCATCGATAGCAAGGCCCGTGCGCCGGATCTCCTGAAGCTCACGCCGCAGGCGTTGCGGGCTCGAAATCGTCTTTGGCGTCAGGGCTTTCAACTCTACGCGGTCGAGATACCGGTCGAGTTGATCCGGTCGGAGCGCGGCCAGTATGACCTTACCCAACGCGGTGCAGTAGGCGGGCCGAACGACACCGACGCGATCGGTGAGCTGGAACGCACCCGGTCCCGGCGTGCGCGCCATCACCACCACGGCGTCGCTCATGCGCGCGGCAAAATGGCTGCTCTCTCCGGTTTCGCGCGACAAGTCGTCGAGCACGGGCGTCGCCATACTCACCATTTCCATCTCGTCCAGGGCGCTTGCAGCCAGCGCGAACAGCGGACGGCCAATGCGATAACGTTTGCTCTCCTTGATCTGCCGGATGTAGCCGAGCGAGACCATCGTCTTCACAAGATGAAAAGTCGTGCTGTTGTGCAAGCCGACCCGTTTGCTGAGATCGGCTAACGCGATTCCCTGACGATTGCGCGCCACCTCTTCCAGAATCGCAAACGCACGCCCAATCGATTGAACCCCGCCGCGCGCCCGGTCTTCAACGTCATCATCGATGTCGGGCAAGGCCCTTTCGACAATACGCGCGATGGGCGTACGACCACGAGCCGGACTTCCTCGTTCAGGGCTTATTTTTGATTTTACTCGGCTTCTCAAAATACTGCTCCAGCAATTTTTGCAAGCGTAGCGTCTTTGTAGAGCGGACGAAGCCTGATTTCTACAGCTTGAACACGACGGGCCAGTGTTTCCGCGGCGTTCTTAATACGACACCCGGTGTTCATCCCTACAC
>DATGDN010000186.1:0-4794 GCA_035310865.1 Pseudolabrys sp.
TGAATGGTGACCGCAAGGCGGGCGAAAGACTTCCCGGAATTCTTGCGATCTGGAACGACTGCCGCGCCGGTCGCGAGGCTGAGTTCGACGCCTGGTTCCAGGGCGAGCACCTGCTCGAGCGGCTCGCCGTCCCTGGCTTCCTGTTTGGCCGGCGGCACCAGGCCATTTCCGGGAGCGCCGGCCATTTCAATTTCTATCTTGTCGAGTCGCCGGAAGTTCTCACGTCGAAGCCGTATCTGGAACGGCTCGACAATCCGACGCCGATGACAAAGCGGATCATGTCCGAGGTGTTCATCAACATGAACCGTACTGTGTGCCGTCGGACAGTCCGGCGCGGTGGGTTCCGGGGAGCTTACGCCGTCACTGTGCGTTTCAACACGCAACCGGACGAAGCAGCTCTGGACAAGCGACTCGACGCGGCGTTGCAAGACACGGCCGTAGCGGGCGGCGAAATCTGGATTGCGCTCGATCCGGCAGGCATGCCGGTTTCGATGGAAGAGAAGCTGCGCGGCGGCGACAAGAGAATCAAAGGCGCGCTGATGATCGACACACTGCGGCAGCGCGATATCGAATTGCTCGGGGAACAACTGAAAAGGGAATTTCCCGCAGCCGATGTCGGCGTATTCCGCGTGCTTTGCCAGTTCGGCCGCGGTGATCTCTAAGGAATTATTCGGCCGCTTCCGACATTTCCGCGCGGACCTGAGCACGGAATTCGTCGATCAGGCGCAAGCCCTTCTCGGTTTCCACGTGCCAGAAGGTCCAGCCGTTGCAGGCTTCCAGGCCCTGCGCGAGCGCTCCGATGCGGTGGATCGAGCCGACGGTCCCGTCGAGAGATACCGCGCCATCTGCGCGCACCAGCGCCTTGTGCCGCTTCTTGGCATCGACCAGCCGTGCGCCGGGTGTGACAAGCCCGCGCTCGATCAGCGCTGCAAACGGAACGCGCGGCGCTTCCCGTGCCGTCACAAAAGGCGCAAGTGTTGGAGCTTCGAGAGGTTTGACCTTGGCGATACGCTGGCCGGCCGCTTTGGCGTATTTTGCATCCTGCTCGCATCCGATAAAGCGCCGTCCAAGACGTTTGGCGACCGCGCCAGTCGTGCCGGTACCGCAAAATGGATCCAGCACCAGATCGTCAGGCCGCGAGCTCGACAGGATCACGCGCGCGAGCAGCGCCTCCGGCTTTTGTGTCGGATGCAGCTTCTTGCCATTGCGGCCCTTGAGCCGCTCTTCGCCGGTGCATAGCGCCAAGGTCCAGTCGGAACGTACCTGGACGTCTTCATTGCCGGCCTTAAGCACCTCGTAGTTGAACGTATAGCCGCGCGCGTCGGCGTCGCGAGATGCCCAGATCATCGTCTCGTGCGCATTCGTAAAACGACGGCCGCGGAAGTTCGGCATCGGGTTTGCCTTCCGCCAGATGACGTCGTTCAGGATCCAGAACCCGAGATCCTGCATGATCGTGCCGACGCGGAATATGTTGTGATAGGAACCGATCACCCAGATGGTCGCGGCCGGTTTCATCACGCGCCGGCACGCCGTGAGCCAGGCGTTCGTAAATTCGTCGTATGCGGAAAAGCTTGCGAACTTGTCCCAGTCGTCATCGACGGCGGCGACGCGCGAATCGTCCGGCCGTTTCAGATCGCTTGCGAGCTGGAGATTGTACGGCGGATCGGCG
The DNA here is from genome assembly GCA_035310865.1 of Pseudolabrys sp. Taxonomy (GTDB): domain Bacteria; phylum Pseudomonadota; class Alphaproteobacteria; order Rhizobiales; family Xanthobacteraceae; genus Pseudolabrys. The sequence goes on from DATGDN010000186.1 coordinate 1,670, forward strand.
AAGACGAGATCGACAGAAGCCGCCGGCAACTTCGACATTCCGGCGATGCAGTCGCCGACAAGAACGCGGTGCGGTTGCGGACTCTCTGATACTCCACGGGGCGCCCTTTGGGGCGCCCCGCGACGCGACACAACCATGACTCAGGACTCTGACTCAGGTGACGCGGTCGGCGACGCGGGACCTACAACCGACAGGCCTGCATCTTGAGGGTGCAAAGTAAAAAAGCGGTTTATGCCCGCGGCTCGCAACTGGGCAAATTCTGCCTATTTAGTCTGGCCTTAGAGGTTCGGCGAAGGCGCGGGCGCCAAGCCAGCGTTGGACGTGCGCGCGCAGTTCGGCGATGATTGCGCAAAGTGAGGAGGAATTCGCGATGCGTTGGGATGATTTCCGTCGCAGCGACAACGTCGAGGATAGCCGCGGCGACGATGGCGGCGGCTTCGGTGGCGGCGGCATTGGTATTCCGGTCGGGGGCGGCGGTATCGGCATTGGAACCGTCATCGTGCTTGGTCTGATCGGTTGGGCGCTCGGTATCGATCCGAGCGTGCTGATCGGAGGCGCCGAACTCGTCAACAGCGGAAGACACTATCAGCAGCCCTATGAGCAGCCGGCGCAGCGTACCGGCGCGCCGAAGGACCAGATGGGCGATTTCGTCGCGGCCGTGCTCGGCAATACCGAAGATACATGGACTGAAATTTTTAAAAGCTCCGGCCAGCAGTACCGCGTGCCAAGGCTGCGGCTGTATTCGGGCGCGGTGCAGGGCGGTTGCGGTTTCGCACAGGCGGCAATGGGACCGTTTTATTGTCCGAACGACCGGCGCATTTATCTTGATACCTCTTTCTTCCGCGACATCCGCGCTCGCTTCCGCGGCTGTAGTGGCAAGGCTTGCGACTTCGCCGAGGCTTATGTGATCGCGCACGAAGTCGGACACCACGTACAGAACCTGATCGGAGTGCTGCCGAAAGCGCAATCCGCTCAGCGGGCGTCCAGCAGCCGTGTCGAGGCGAATCGCATCCAGGTACGGGTGGAGCTGCAGGCCGATTGTCTCGCGGGCGTCTGGGCTCATCACTCCAATCAGAGATGGAATTCGATTGAACCGGGTGACGTCGAAGCGGCCTTACAAACGGCGGCCGCAATCGGCGACGACCGGCTACAACAGCAGTCGCGCGGCTATGTGGTACCGGATGCATTCACGCATGGCTCGTCCGCACAGCGCCAGCGCTGGTTCACGACCGGCCTGAAAGAGGGCAAAGTGTCGTCCTGCAATACCTTCGCAGCGGCTTCGCTTTAGGGACGTGCGTGTCATGGCCGGCATCGATGAAAGCCGACAGTTTGTTCCGCTGAAGATTGCCGTGCTGACGGTCTCTGATACGCGTGAGACTGCCGATGACAAGTCCGGCGCGACGTTGATCGAGCGCATCCGCGCCGCCGGCCACGTCTTGGCGGAGCGGTCGATCGTGAAAGACGAGGTCAAGGCGATCCGCCAGCGGGTCAAGGCATGGATTGCCGACAAATTCATCGATGTCGTCATCACCACCGGTGGGACAGGATTTACCGGCCGCGACGTCACGCCGGAGGCGGTCGAGCCGCTGTTTGAGAAAAAGATGGATGGCTTTGCAATGATGTTTCTGCTGGTGAGCGAAAGGAAGATCGGCACCTCAGCGATTCAGACGCGGGCGACGGCCGGTGTCGCCAACGCGACCTACATCTTCTGCTTGCCAGGGTCGCCCGGCGCTTGCCGCGATGCCTGGGACGAAATCCTGGTGCACCAGCTCGATTACCGCTACCGGCCCTGCAATTTCGTGGAGATTTTGCCGCGGCTTGACGAGCATATGCGGCGACCCAAGGCAAAGGGTGCGACCGCATGATTGGTCGTCGCCATAACGACAGGAATTTACAGTTCCAAATCCCAGAACTCGGCGACGACATGTTTGCCCCAGCTGTGCCGGGGCTCGCTCGATGTCAGCCTAAATCCCGCGCCCTCGTAAACGTGCCGCGCCGCGGTGAGCACGCTGTGCGTCCATAGGGTGATCTTCTTGTAGCCGGTGGCACGCGCGAAGCGTACACACTCGTCGACAAGTTTGGCGCCGAGGCCAAGCCCACGCGCTTTCGGATCGACGAGCAGCAAGCGCAGGCGGGCGACGTTGGACTGTTCATCCTTCACCAACATGACGCAACCGACATTCTCGCCATCCATCTCGGCGATCCAGCAGCGCTCGCGCTTGGGATCGAAATTGTTGACGAAATCGGCAACGATCTGCGCGCACAAGCCTTCGAAGGGGTCACCCCATCCGTATTCCTGCAAATAAAGCTCGGCGTGGCGCGAAACGATCCAGCCGAAATCGCCAGCCCGCGGCTCCCGCAACGTATAGGCGGGGTGAGCATCGGCCTTCGCGGCGAGCGTGCCGGCGAGCAGCGCCTCAATCCCGTTCATGGCCAAAACGATTTGGGCCTGCTGTGTGTCGTTGAGCCTGTCGAGCATAGAAGCGGCGTGCTGTTGCGAGCGTTGTTCCATGGGCGCGAACACCTTGCGGCCACGCGAGGTCAGGGCGAGGTGGCTTTGGCGTCCGTCCGTCCTTGATGTCCTGCGGCTGATGAGCCCGCGCTTCTCGAAATTGCGCAGGAGGCGGCTGAGATACCCGGCGTCCAGGTCCAGCGCGCGGGCGATGTCGGTCGCCGTGAGCGTGTCGCTTTGGGCAAGCTCGTACAGCACACGCATTTCGCCGAGCGAGTAGGGGCTGTCGAGATAGGTTTTGCGCAACACGCCGATTTGTCGCGTGTAGAAACGGTTGAAACGGCGAACGGCCGCGATGTTCCGCTGGTTGGGCATGCCGAGGTAGCGTCAGCAAAATAGTTGACTAAGTCAAGTATTCACAGTGCTGATTGCCACCGGTAGCATTGTCAGCCGCCGGCGCCCGAGCCGGCGTAACAAAGCGGCCTCGGCATCGGCGCCACCGGAATGCCCTCCAACCGTTTCGTAGAACCGGCGTGCAATGAGCAGGCCCTGTTCCGGTCGTGCGCCTCCACCGATAGCCGCGAGCACCAATGCAGCGAGCTCGCCAAGGCCAGGACGCAGGTAGTCAGTTACTCCCGGGGGTCGAAAAACGGCCGCGCGTGCGTGGCCCTCG
>DATGDN010000187.1:0-1871 GCA_035310865.1 Pseudolabrys sp.
ATAGGCGACGAAGCCCGCGGCGAGCAGGAACAGGAGCGTCGCGATCGTCAGCCGCGCATGCGAGATGGCATAGTCGATGATGCCCGACATCGGCGTCCTGCTTCCTGGGGCCTAGTGCGGCGGATTTGCAGTTCCTATCAGTTCGCGGCAACCTCGTGTAGGAACCGCAAATCCATAAGCCGCACTAGAAACCATTGATATTTGCTTCTTGGTGAAGTCGTGTGGGTGATTTGGAGCAATTTCGAACAGCCGTCTCCTTTTGTTGTTGTCGCTGTGGGCATGTGGGCAACGCGCTTGCGTTGTCCATCATGTCCACAGCATCACTGGATACTCGTGCCGTGGATTTGTGACGAGGCCGTGGCCTCCGCCGATAGGTCCGACAGGGTGCATCACGACCGATGGTTCAGATGCTCCGAGGCCGCTATAGGGCCGGCAGCATGCAGGTGAGGACTTTGAGCCGCAGGTAGTCTTCGTTGTGCAAGCCATAGGCGCGACGCTGGATCACCCGAATCTTGTTGTTCAGCCCCTCGACGAAGCCGAGCGAGACCTTGTTCTCGGGCCGGCAGTAGGCGGCAATGCCGTCCCAGTGACGGTCGATCATCGCGGCGAACTTCTCATAGGGCGTGAGACGCTGCCACTTGAGGCTCGCGCGCCAGTTCTCGAAGAAACGCCGCGCCCAGCCCTCGCGCTCGTAGCTCCACAGCTGGCCGAAGCTCTCCTTGAGCACATAGGCCGTGTTGAGCCGTTTGTTGGCCGCCAGCAATGTCTTCAGCGCCTTCTTGCCGTCGAGCGTGAGGTTCTCCCTGCGCGACAGCAAGGTGTATTTCTGACCCTTGATGTAGCGCCGGTCGCGGCCGGAAAGCCGCGCGTACTCGCGCTTGCGGACCGTATCCAAGGCTTCGCCCAGATGGCGCATGATATGGAACTTGTCGAACAAAATCGCGGCTTGCGGCGCATGCGCATTCGTCGCCAGGCGGAACGGTTTCCACATGTCCATGACGGCAAGGCGAATACGCGAGCTCTTCCTCTCGCCCAGCCAGGCGTAGAACCGGCTCATGCTCGCCTCCGAGCGGTCCTCGCCGCCGAACCAGATCGGCCGCCCGCGAATGAGGTCGCTGACCACGATCCGGTAGGTGTGACCTTTGCGGATCGCGATCTCGTCGATCCCGATCACCTGCGGGCCGGGCGTGCCCGCGCGCGCGAGCTGAGCCTCCATGTATTGCATCTCCAGCGCCTTGACCGTGTGCCAATCCAGCGCCAGTTCCTTCGCCACGTCCCTGATCGTCGCCTGCCGGCAGCGCCGGCCCACATAATAAGCAAAGCGCTTGGTGTAGAGCGGATTGTCCGCCAGAAAATCGAGCCGCTCCCGCTTCACCTTGCCGCAACGGCGGCACGCGACCCGCCGCACCTCCAATTCCAGATATATTCGCGTATCCCCGCAGGACAGATCGCGCACCCGGCGAAGCTTGCGGTCGTACCAACCCATCTGGACGCGACCGCAGCACCCGCACGCTGTTTTTTTGAGCGCCGTTTGAGCGTGATTATGCGCGCTTTCGGATCACCAAATATGCCGCGCACTGTCGGTTCCGGTCGAAACCCAGGGAACCAATACGAATCCCAAAGTCGCCGTCGGCGTTTCGATGCTCGTGCCATCCATTATTCATGCCCAATTCCAGGCTCCACCAAAATGCAGAATCCCCTTGCAATCCCCAACTTTCTCGGATTTTCAACCTCTAAAATCACCCACTCGATTCCACGAAGACCCGAAATTCTGAATGGCGTTCTGACCGTGCAACAGCCGCTTGGTGAAGAGCTGGAATTCCGTCCGGGTTACCCCTTCGGAGGATTCGAACAGCGCGCGCAGCGCGACC
>DATGDN010000188.1:0-4540 GCA_035310865.1 Pseudolabrys sp.
AATCGAGGCTGACCTCGTGCTGCTCGCGATGGGGTTCGTGCATCCGGTGCACGAAGGGATGCTCAAGGCCCTCGGCGTGGCGCTTGACCAGCGCGGCAATGTCAGCGCTGACACCACGTCTTACGGGACGTCGGTGCCTAAGGTATTCACTGCCGGCGACATGCGGCGTGGCCAGTCCCTTGTTGTCTGGGCGATTCGCGAAGGGCGCCAAGCGGCGCACGCGGTCGACAAGTTCCTGATGGGATCGACGAACCTGCCGCGCTGACGTTTCGGACGCCGCGCAACTCCCTGAATAGCAATATTGCGTGCTAGCGGAACCCGCCGAACAGGCCACCGCCCGAGCGATAGACGGGCCGCGGCGGGCGCGGAGCGTCATCACGCTGCGGCGGCCGCAGCGACTTGGGCTTGGCAGGTGCGTTTTGCGTGGTCTTCGCTGCGGATCCGCTCTTTGGCGCTACCGTTTTCTTCTCAGGCACCGCCGCAGGCTCAGCACGCGCGGTTTCGGCCGGCGCGGCAGCCATGGCGCCACCCGGCACTGCCGATACGGGCGGCACAGCCTTGCCATCACTATCCTGTTTTAAATTGAAGTCATCGGCGCGCCCGCGCGGCGCCGCAACCGGCTCGCCCTTGACCAGTACGCGGGTCGCGATGGCGTCGCCATGTGGAGAACTATTGCCGGCGCCACCGAGCAATTCTTCGGAATTGGTGGGCGTCACGGTCAACGGAACCACCGGCCCTGCCATCGGCCGTGCCGCCGGTTTGGCGTCTGGAGTCGCGGGCGCGATTGGACCGGAGGGAAGCGCGATCGGCGCCAACCGGCTGTTCATCTGGCGGCGGACTTCGCGCTCGACATAGTGCGCAAGCTTGAGCGCGCCGCTTTTTGTGAAAAAGACGCCGTCGCTCGAACGCAACCGGCGCATCTGTCCTTCGTAGTCGGGACCGAAGTTGGAGTACTTTCCGGATTCATCGACAAAGCCGTCCCAGATATCGATGTAGGTCACCCCGGCACGCTCGGCGCGGGCACGATAAAGATCGTTGAGATAGACCGCATCGGCAGTGGACTTGGTGCCGCGGATCGAGGGCAACCCGACCCAGAACACCGGTATGCCCTTGCTCTTGAGCGCGGCGATCGTCTCGTCGATTCGCTTTGAATAGATCTCGGCCCACTGGTCGGTACGGAACTCGATGACGCCGTTCGCTCTTTTACCCGGCTGTGTCTCGGGAGCCGCAGTCGAGTCCTGCTCCTGATCGCCAGCCTGATCCTTGTTCTTCGCATCCTTGTCAGACGCGAGCTTATTCGCCTTGTCTTTTTCTTTCTTTTTGTCAGCTTCTTTCGCGAGATCGCGCTCACGGATGTTTTGGCGGTCGCTGACGCCGAGCATCATCACGACAAAATTCGTCTTCTCCTGATTGAGGATATCGCGCGCGACATGCCACCAATCGAGGTCGCCTTTTGACTCGTAGCGCAGCAATCCCGAGTGAATTTTGTTTTTGCGGACAACGGCGATCTCCGGCGAATCGGAGAAGGCATCTTCCAGCCCGTAGGCGAGCCAATCGGCCATGCCGTCGCCCATAACGACAATCGAGGTCGTGGGAGGGACCGCGTCAGGCTTTGCTTCCGCTTTGCGCGGAGGCGGAGCGCGCGAGTTGTCGACGGGCGCCTGCGGCTGCTCGTAGCTATTCTCGTATTGCCGCTGGCCGCCGCCGAAAAATCCCCCAAAGAACCCGCCGCCCGAACGCTGCGGACGCTGCCTGCTCAGAAACGGAAAACGGTCGTCACCGAATTGCGCCTGGGCAGGCGAATTGACAGCCAGTTCGATGGCGGCCAGACCCGCAAAGTCGACGGCGGCCAAGAGGGCTGCTCCCACAAGCCAGCGCGAAAACCGGTTTTTCCCAGTCATGCGATTGCCAAATCCTGACGGTGGTTGCAGGCCAATTCCCGCCGCGGCCGCGTTCGCCACCATGGACTATTAGCGCCGGAAAAAAAATGTCAACTCAAAGGTCGTGGACGGCACTATCCTTAACGCGCGCGCAACTGGTCCAGGATGCCTGCCGAGGCAAAACCATCGGGAATTCGGCCGCTTTTGGCCTGGAATTCGCGAATTGCCGCGCGCGTCTTAAGGCCGAAGTGACCATCGGGCTCGCCGACGTCGTAGCCGTGCCGCGCGAGCAATTGCTGAAGTTCCAGACGTTCCGTGCGAGACAAGACACGCTCGTATCGCGGCCAATCTTGCGCAAACGGGCCTCCGCCTCGCAGGCGATCGGCCAGGTGCCCGATCGCCAACGCATAGGCTTCGGCGGGATTGTATTTCATGATGACGCTGAAATTCGTCAGCATCAGGAAACCGGGTCCCTGGACTCCGGCCGGCACCAACAGGAATGCGTGGTCGTCGGGCCGCAGGAAAGCCTGGCCATTCGGCCGTCTGATCCCGTGCCGCTCCCAGTCGCGGATGGTCATTGATCGGCCGTGCTCGGCGAGAAGAAAATTGAATGTCGCCGGCACCACAACTTCGTAGCCCCAGGTCTGACCATTGATCCAGCCGTCCCTTTTCAGATTATTGGCGGTGGACGCGATAATGTCAGGCATCGAGTCGACGACGTCGCGGCGGCCATCTCGATCAAAATCGACTGCATAGCGCTTGAACGCGGTCGGCATGAACTGTGTCGGCCCAAACGCCCCTGCCCATGAGCCGACAAATCGATCGGGCCGGACATCGCCACGCTGAAGGATCTCAAGACTCGACAGGAATTCTTCGCGGAAATAGTTCTGCCGCCGGCCGATACAGGCAAGCGTCGCGGTGGAGCGCAGCACGGGACGCTCGCCGGCCAGCGCTCCATAGTTGGTCTCAACGCCCCAGATTGCCGCGATCGTATAGCGGTCGACTCTGTACGCGCGTTCCACAGCGTCAAATACGCTGCGGTATTTTTCGAGCAGCGCGCGGCCTCGCCCGATGCGTTCGTCCGTGACCAAGATGTCGAGATAGTCCCAAACTGATTTGGTGAACTCAGGTTGGTTGTCGAGCAGGTCCATAATCCGCAGATCTGGCGTCAGCGCCGCCGTATTTGCTGCAAAGACATTTCGCGAGATGCCGCGCCGCGACGCTGCCGGCCAGAGCCGCTGGATGCAGGCATGAAAATTTGCGGCCGATGCGCGGATCGCCTCGGCCGTCATGAGTGGATGGCCGGACGAGCCCGACTGCCCGCTCCACTCTATTGTCTGCTGCGGGGTCGGCTGCGACAGCGCGCCCGTGATGGCCGGGTAACGACTCGCGCGCAAATCCTGCGCACCGGCAACTCCGCCGGTAGCCGCAAAAACGCCCGCAATGATCGCTATTGGCAATCTTCCGCGCATGCCCGTCCCGTCGTCATCCATCGTTCCCCAATCTATGGGTGCCCCGATATCATTTCAGGGGCGTTAATGGTGTACTTCCTTTATGTCGCATCTGGACCCCCCGCCCTGACCCGTGCTTTCTGCGCCGGAACACATTCACGACTCACATTGAAGATTTTCGCATGACCCGCATTCGCAAAGCCATATTCCCAGTAGCCGGCCTCGGAACCCGCTTTCTGCCAGCAACCAAGGCCATGCCCAAGGAAATGCTTCCGGTTGTCGACCGGCCGTTGATCCAGCACGTGGTCGACGAGGCACGCCAGGCCGGCATAGAGCATTTCATCTTCGTGACAGGCCGGAACAAAAGCGTGATCGAGGACCATTTCGATCGCCAGTTCGAACTCGAATTAACCTTGACGGAGCGCGGCAAGAAGGCCGAGCTCGCATTGCTGTCGCAGGATCTGCCGGAGGCCGGGACTGTCAGTTTCACTCGTCAGCAGTCGCCGCTCGGGCTTGGTCATGCCGTATGGTGCGCGCGCGAATTGGTTGGCCATGAGCCGTTCGCGCTTCTGCTGCCAGACGTGCTGGTTCAGCACACACGCGGCTGCCTGATGCAGATGGTCGATGCCGCCAAGGATCTCGACGGCAATGCCAATGTCATTGCGGTTGAAGAAGTACCGGCCGAGCGCGTGCATATGTACGGCGTGGTCGGCGTCGGCGCGGCCAAGGGCAAGGCTTTTTCAATTACAAAAATGGTCGAAAAACCCAAAGCAAGTGAAGCGCCGTCCAACCTCTCGATCACAGGCCGATATATCCTGCAGCCGCAGATCTTTGAGCTTCTTGAGAAGCAGGCGGCAGGCGCAGGCGGCGAAATTCAGCTCACCGACGCCATGGTAACGCTCGCGCGCACGCAGCCGTTCTACGGACTTAAATTCGAGGGGCGCAGCTTCGACTGCGGATCCAAGATCGGATTCCTTGCGGCCAATGTGGCCTACGGACTCCAGCGCAAGGATATTGCGCCCGACCTACGCGCCGAAATACGCCGTCTCATTGACGAGAAGTGATTAGCGCTGCACGCGCAAGCCAAGCATGAAGATGCTGGCGGTGTAGTCGGCGCCCGCCGTATTTGACTGCAGCCAGTCGGGGCGGAATTCGCCTTTTATCTGGACCGTGCGATTGAGCTTATAGGTGAGGCCGGCGCCGGCCGAG
>DATGDN010000189.1:0-7799 GCA_035310865.1 Pseudolabrys sp.
GATGTCCTGCAAAATCGGATTGAGGTCGCGGCCCTCAAACGGGGCCTGTACCAATCGCAGGAATGGATTCGACGTGAGCAAAATGAACAAATAGAAGGCGCAGGCGATCCATGATTGCACTGCCAGCACATGGGCTTTCAATGTGGCGGGAAGATTAGCACCAAAAGCCGCGACCAACGCACCGAACAGCGAGAGGATCAGAACCCACAAGAGCATTGACCCCTCGTGGTTTCCCCAAACGCTGGTGAATTTGTACACCAGCGGCATCATTGAATGGGAGTTTTCGTAGACGGTGGCGACTGAAAAGTCTGAAGTTACATAGCAAATGGTGAGCGCCGCGAAGGAAACTGCGACGAAGAGGAATTGCATGAGCGCGGTAGAACCGGCCAAACGCATTAGCGCTGCGTCGTTTCTCCATGCACCTATCATAGGCGCGACCGATTGGATCAGACCAATCGCGAGCGCCAATACGAGAGAAAAGTGACCGAGCTCTGGAATCATTTGTTCGTGCCCTCGGAGGTTTTTGCCTCACCTTCTTGCCAATGCCCGGACGTTTTCAGAGCGTCGACGACTTCGCGTGGCATATAACGCTCATCATGTTTCGCGAGCACCGTGTCAGCCGCAAAAGTACCGCCCGCTTCAAGCCTGCCCTCTGCCACGACGCCTTGCCCTTCGCGAAACAGGTCCGGCACGATGCCCTGATAGTGCACTGCAATGTCGGTCTTGCCATCAGTCACCGCGAAGCGCACGAGCAGATTGTCACCGCGGTGAAGGCTACCCGGCTTGACCAGGCCGCCGACGCGCATACGCGTTCCTGGAGTAATTTGTCTTTCGACAACATCGGTTGGCGAATTGAAGAACACAATCGAATCTCGCAACGCGCTGAGCACGAGAGCTGCAGCTATCGCCAGGACGCCGAGACTTCCGCCAATCAAAACAAGTCGTCGTTGTTTGCGCGTCATCGTGCCTCGTTCAGCCTTCGAGCCCCAAGCTTTTGATCATATCTTCGATACGCCGCAACTTGTCCGGATCGTTGGCAAGCGCCCGTTTTGCGTCAGCGGCAGCAGAATGTGCTTTGTCCCTTTCATCAAGGACAAGGTAAGCGCGCAACAGCCGTTGCCAGCCTTCGATGTCTCCTGCGTTCTCTCTGAGCCGATCGGCAAGCCGGGCCACCATGTTGCGGATCATTTCACCACGGTCCTTTTCGCTCAAGGTAGCAGCCGCGGCAATGTCATCGGTGCTGGGCCCCGGGGCTGCGACCGCAGGCGCGGCGCCATCGACACGAGCCAGCGCCTCCTGCACCATGGGCAGCCAGGGGGCATCGGCAGGCGCTTGCTCAATCATGCCGCGCCAGATTGCCGCTGCATGGGCGCGGTTGCCGTCCTGTTCGGCCGCCACACCACTATAGAATTTGGCCTTGAGCTCGTTCGGGTCGAGCGCGAGCGCGCGGTCGAACGCCTTTTTGGACTCGGCTGTGACAATTCCATTGGCTGCCGCGACCAATGCTTCCGCAAAATCCGCCTGGCGATCGGCACTTTCTCCACTGAGCGCGAGCAGCCTACGGCGGGCATTCACCGCATCGTCGTAGCGGCCCAGGCGCAGGTAAACCGGCGCCAGGACTTCATAGCCGCGCGCATCGTCGGGATTACGTTCGAGATGCGCTTCAGCCTGGGAGACCATGCTTGCAATTGAACGATCCTGATGGGCATCGCGCAGGCGCGTGTCCAATGGCTGACCGGGCAACTGCGGAGAACCCAGCGCGAGATAGAGCGCGGACGCGACCGTCGGCAGCAACACAACCGCTGCCACCGCTACGGCGCGGCGGCGCCACAACGACGAGCCCACCGGCAATTGGTGCGCAAATTCTGCAGCATCGGCTGCCGCAATCAGGCGGTGCGAAACCTCAACCCGCGCTGCCTGCGCTTCTGCCTCTCCGATCAGACCGGCGTTGCGATCGCGCTCGATTTCATCCAGCTGGTCCCGGTAGACCGCGACGTCGCTGCCAGCCTGCGCATCAGCTGCCTGGCCGAGCGGCCACAGGACGGCGAAAATCGCCGCCGTTGTCATCAGCGCAAACACGAACCACAGGGTCATGAAGCCTTATATTCTGCCTCGGCCTTCCACCGGAGGGCGGCGTCGCAGGGCATACATCACGTCCAATCATGACGGCAATGCACATTATCGCACAGGCAGTACGGCACCCAAAACAGCCCTTTAGGCGTGAGCTGCTTTGCTGTCGCTGCCACCTGCGACTTCCGCCGCCTTGCCCAATAGCGCGGCATATTCTCGTCCAAACACCTTGGCACAGAAACGGACCGCCGCGTCAACCTGAGACTGCCGGAAACTGCGGTCGGCCTCGCCCGCATGGCGCAGGCCTTCAAGCAATGCCCGCGTGCCGTTGTCGAGATATTGCCGCAATTCGCTCAGCGCACGTTGAGTCATTTCGTTGATGGCAAGTTCACCTGCAAAATACCGGCAAATACCGACAAACTCGACCAGCGCCTCAACCTCCGCCACCTCATTAGGATCGAGCAAGGAATTCGGACGGATTTCTTTTGTCGGACGCGGACGCAACAAATGCCGAACGCGGCCAGGCATCGATTCGATTTCCGCGCGCAGGATGTCGGAAATATGCGTGCGCTGGGCCGCAAGCGCACGTCCCCAAGTACTGTCGACCGGTAGCGCCAATTCGGTTCGCAGACCGCGCGCGGAGTCATGGATCGTCTTAAGGAGCGCACCGACTGCGACGCCTTGGCCGCTACGAAGATCGTCACGCAGCTCGGCAACCATCCGCTCTAACTCGGCCAGGACGATATTAACCGCCACGCCGTAGTGCGTTTCAGCAACGCGCGCTGCTGTGTCACTGCCGGCGGCTTTGACTCCGAGTCGGATCAGCTGCCACGGCGCGGCCATCCGGTTCATGACCGTCAGCAACGCATATAGGAATAATTCGCCGTCGCGCGCAGACGCGCCTTCAATTAAGGCCTTGCATTCGTCAAGCTGGGCATTGGCGAGGTTGCCGATCTGCAACGGCAGACGCGCGGAAAGCGATGCCAATACATCGCGCCCCTTGAGCGCTGCTTTCAGCGCGGCAAGCTCCTCTCCGGCGCGAGGCGTTCCGATCTGCTGCAATATCCGGCGTCGGATCTTCCCATCCTGATCGTCAGCGCTGAAATTCGTTTCGATTGCGGCCACAACCCTGTCCTGAAACAGGCGGGCCAAGCGCTCGGTCTTGGCCTGATCGCCGGCGACCACTGCTTCGCTCACCTCGCCAGCCAGCGCATCAGCGTCATGGGGCAGCAGATCGCGTCTGACCCAGTTCCACAGGGCCTCCAGCGATGAGCGGGAAACACGTCCCGGGTGCTTGTGATCACCCCGATCGTCGACGAGAAACGGTTCAAGCGGCTTGAACAATAGCCGCGCGGAATCTTTGACGCGCGGTGAACTTTCGCGCTGCTCGCGCACGATGCGGCGCAGCTCTTGGAGGACCAGGTCCGCGCCGACGACTTCCTCGCCGCGCAGCACACTGCGCTCAAGTTCGCCGATCAGCAGCGAACGCGCTCCTGGCGAAAGCTCGCGCAGAAATTGCCGCAGCCGCTCGACGGTCGTCTCGGCGCCCGCCATTCTCGGTCAATCCGAATTCAAGCCTCTCGGCTTGATACGGCGGCGGGCGTTAAGAAGTTGTTAAGGGTAAATTCGGGCTAGCCGAGTGCCGTCCAGGTGCCGTCCGGATTGCGGCAGGCCGTTCCACGAGCCGTTTGCGGCTGGCCATCGATATAGATGGTGTGCGTGTAGGAGCGGCAATTGCGTCCGGCCTGTTGATACTGCGGACCGGGCACGACAGTGCCATAGCGGCCGGAGTCCGGATTTCGCCAGGATACAGGCGCTCCGGATTGGCCGCGTTCGAGCGCGTCCATTTGCGCCGCGTAAGCGCGCTGCTTGTCTTCGTCGTCAAGCGCTGCGCCAATTCGGTTGCCGATGAGCCCGCCAATGCCAGCACCGATGAGAGCGCCGGCAACATGCCCGCCCACGCCACCGCCGAATTGCGAGCCGATCGCGGCACCCCCGAGTGCGCCGATCAATGTGCCGGTGTTCTCTTTCGGGCCGGGGCCAAGCCCGTCTGGACTTCCGGCACAGCCGGACAATGCGAGACCAACTGCGGCAACGACAGCAAATCTGGATGCGGACAATGTCGGCCCCCCGAAGAAACCATGGAAATGGAAACCCGCGCAGCGTCTAGGTGATCACTTTATCGGGACGGCAGGATTGGGGCAAAACTCCGGCGAGGTAGCAAAAAACAATACCCCACTCAGTCATGCCGCGGGCAACACCAGTTCCGCTCGCAGCCCTCCGAGCGGCGCGGTTCCGAGCGTCAGCCCACCCCCATAAAGACTGGCAAGTTCGAGCACGATGGAAAGACCGAGACCGGAGCCTGGCTTCGTTTCGTCTAGCCTGCGGCCGCGCTTGGCCACTTGCTCGCGTTCGGACGGCGAGAGACCGCGGCCATCGTCATCGACAATCACGCGCAAGACCTGGCGTTCGCTCGCCGGATCGGGTCGCTCGCGCACGACTTCGATCGCCACCCGCGATGATGCCCATTTGCACGCATTGTCTACGAGGTTGCCGACCATCTCTTCAAGGTCAGGGCGCTCACCGCGGAATTGCGCCTTTTCGTCCGCGTGCACGTCGATCGTCAGACTCTTGCCACGGTGAATCTTTTCCATGGTGCGCGCTAGTGCGGTCACGACGGGCGCGGCTTCCGTAACAGATCCGACGACCGTCAACCCGGCAGCAAGACGTGCACGTTCGAGGTGCCGTGCAACCTGATCGCGCATGATGTCAGCCTGCTCGAGAATTTTTTGCGCAAATGGCTCACTGCCGTGCGCCGTTGCCTCATTCACCATCACCGACAAAGGAGTCTTCAAGGCATGCGCCAGATTGCCGACATGTGTGCGCGCGCGCTCGACGATTTCCCTATTGGTCTCGATCAACGCATTGGTTTCGCGCGCAAGCGGCGCGATCTCTTCTGGAAATTTTCCGGCAAGGCGCTCGGCGCTACCGGCCCGGATAGCCGCGAGTCCATTGGTGATGCGCTTGAGCGGCGCCAGCCCAAAACGGACTTGAAATGCAGTTGTCAGAAGCAAAACCACGGCAAGGATAGAAAATGTGATGATCAACGCTTGATCGAACGAACGCATTTCGTCGGAAATCTCCGCGGCATCGCCGGCAACCGCGACGAGATAGTGCCCCTCGTCGCCCAGGTCGATATTCCGCTCTACGAGACGAAGCCGCTGATCTTCCGGGCCCGATACGTAGCCTGCGCGCGAGCCGTCGGCGCCGCCGGCAATGCCTTGGTCCTCCAGATGCGGCAAGCCGCCGTCCCACAACGAGCGCGATGAGCGCACCTCGGTTTTTCCGGGATCGAGCCGCGTCATCTGCCAGTACCAGCCCGACAACGGCAACTCGAACAATGGCTCGCCCAATGACTGCGGGAATTTATCACCGCTCTCTTCCGGCGATGCTATGTCGGCGACCAGGGTGCGGAGGTACACGCCAAGGCGTCGGTCAAACGCGCGCTCAACGGCCTGGCGGTAAAGGGAGGACAGGACGATGCCGGTGATTAGCAGGATAATCACCGTCCAGGCAGTGGCCGACAGGAAGAGGCGAAGCGCGAGCGAGTTGGCGCGCATTCCAATCAACGCGCGTCAGGCGGCGTGAGCAAATATCCGAGGCCCCGCACTGTCTGGATAATCTCAACGCCGAGCTTTTTGCGAATGCGCCCGACGAATACTTCGATCGTGTTCGAATCGCGGTCGAAATCCTGGTCGTACAGATGCTCGACCAGCTCGGTACGCGACACCACACGACCACTATGATGCATTAGGTAAGCGAGCAACCGGTATTCGTGGCTCGTGAGCTTGACGGGATTGCCATTGACCGAGACACGGCCGGTGCGGGTATCGAGCCGCACGGACCCACAATTGAATTCGCTCTTGGCATGACCGGCGGAGCGGCGCAGCAACGCGCGCACGCGCGCAAGCACTTCTTCGAGATGAAAGGGCTTGGCAACGTAGTCGTCGGCACCGGCATCGAAGCCCTGCACCTTGTCGCTCCACCGATCACGCGCCGTAAGCATGAGCACCGGCATTGCTCGGCCCGTACGGCGCCATGCCTCAAGGACCGATATGCCATCCATTTTCGGCAGACCGATGTCGAGAATAACAGCATCATACGGCTCGGACTCGCCGAGATAATGACCTTCTTCGCCATCGAACGCGCGATCGACGACATAGCCGGCGTCGGTCAGGGCCGTAGCAAGTTGACGGTTGAGGTCCGGATCATCCTCGATCACGAGGAGGCGCAAGGCTTATTTCTCCGCTGATCGGCCAAGATGGTATTCGCCGCTGACCGCGTCAATGGTGGCGGTAACCACTTTGCCACTACGGCCGAGGAGAGTCAGTATATAGACGAGTTTCTGGTCCTGCCGGCACAACCGCGCACGAACAACCTCGGAATACTTGCGGTGTTCTCGAAGCAATTTGATGGCCTGGCCAAGCGAAATCGCCTTATTGGCGGCGACAGCGGCGCGTTGCTCTGCCTTCGTCAGGCACGAGTCGCGGTAAGGCGCGTCCGCGGCGCGAGCCGGGGTGGCCAGCAGGCCTGCCAGCAAGACCAATGCGGTGAGGCGGGAAACCGGCATAAGGTGGGGTGTTAACGGCGCGCCGGTGAACGCTGCGTGAACGCGATCGGCCAAAAACTGTGCCTGCTAGCCTTCAAAGCCCTCGAAAGAGGCATAAACACCAAGTGGCTCGCGCGGAGATCTCCAGGAATTGATCGGGGCCGCGTCGTCGGCATAGCCCACGGCCATGCCGCAGAAGACGATGTAGTCGCCGGAAAGGCCAAGAAACGGCGGAAGCGTCTTATGCCAATGCGTCCAGGCTTCCTGGGCGCAACTGTGCAACCCGTGGCCGCGCGCAAGCAACATGACCGTCTGAATAAACCCGCCGAGATCCGACCATTGGGGCGGGCCCATTTCGCGATCAATCGAGAAAAAGAGGCCTACCGGGGCATCATAGAATAGAAAATTGCGCGCATACTGACGATAGCGTCCAGCACGGTCGTCCTTTGCGACGCCGATAGACTGGTAGAGCATTACGCCGGCGCGACGGCGACGGGACTCGTAAGGCTCCTTCAAATTGCGCGGATAGATTTCATATTCGGCGCCTTCAACATACGGGAGTTCGTCAAAGCGTGCCTGCACAATGGTCCGCAGGTCCTTCAACTTTGCGCCGCTTAGTGCGTGCACGCGCCAAGGCTGCACATTGCCGCCGGACGGCGCCCGCCCCGCACGCTCAAGGATGTCGCGGATGGTTTTTTCAGGGACCGGCTTCGGCAGGAACGCCCGACAAGAGTATCGTGAGGCGACGGCTTCGAGGACGTCCATTTTGGAGATGCTCCATGGAGTACGGCCCCAGGCCTTCGCCGCGTGCAATGGCCGACGATCAGCCGTCAATCGAGCAAGGCCCTATGGGCGAGAATCTCACACTAAAGTAGTGTAGAAAATAGTGAGAAAATTGCGTTGTTATCGCGATCGCACGCCCGTTGCTTGACAAACTTTCCGCTCTTTGGTCGACAAACTTTTGAATCTCGCCTCGCATAGGCGAGAAAGCGGCCGTCTTCGCATGTCGTGAGGATGCTGCCAGTGTCACCGATATTTATCGATCTCGCTGACCAGGTTTTCGGACCACTGGCACTGAAAGGTGCGCTTATCGTGATCTGGTTTGACGGGTTCTATCTGC
>DATGDN010000190.1:0-7318 GCA_035310865.1 Pseudolabrys sp.
GCTGGTCAAGCGCCACGCCGAGAGCCTTGAGTATCCCTTCGTGCACTGGATGCACGAACCCCATCGCGAGCAGCAGCAGGTCAGCCTCGATTTCAAATTCAGTGCCGGCGGTCGGCTGGAACTTGGCATCGACGTGGACGCAGTGGAGTTTCTTTACGTGGCCGTTCTCACCGCTGAATTTCTGCGTCAGCACGGCGAATTCCCGAGCGGCACCTTCCTCGTGACTGGAAGAGACGCGCAGCTTGAGCGGCCAATCCGGCCAGGTGAGCAACTTGTTTTCGTGTTCAGGCGGCTGCGGCATGATCTCAAAATTGGTGACCGATATTGCGCCCTGGCGGATCGAAGTCCCGATGCAGTCGGAGCCGGTATCACCGCCACCAATAACGACAACCTTCTTGCCCATGGCGAGAATAGGCTCGACATCGCCCTGCGGCTCGTTGCTCATGCGCCGGTTCTGCTGCGGCAGGAATTCCATCGCGAAGTGGATTCCCTTCAATTCGCGGCCAGGGATCGGCAGGTCGCGCGGCTTTTCCGCGCCGCCGGTCAGCACCACGGCGTCGTGTTCTTTCACGAGCTTATCGGCGGGCACATTCACGCCGACATCGGCGTTGTAGTGAAATACGACGCCCTCGGCCTGCATCTGCTCGATGCGGCGATCGATGTGGATCTTCTCCATCTTGAAGTCGG
Organism: Pseudolabrys sp.; assembly: GCA_035310865.1. Lineage (GTDB taxonomy): Bacteria > Pseudomonadota > Alphaproteobacteria > Rhizobiales > Xanthobacteraceae > Pseudolabrys. The sequence goes on from DATGDN010000190.1 coordinate 688, forward strand.
GGATGCCGTAGCGCAGCAGTCCGCCGGCCTTGGCCCAGCGCTCATAGACATGCACGTCATGCCCAGCGCGGGCGAGCTGTTGCGCGCAGGCGAGGCCTGCGGGGCCTGAGCCGACGATGGCGACCGTCCTGCCCGTCTTTTGCGGAGCGATTTCGGGCCTTAGCCCCTTCGCTATCGCTCGGTCGGCGATCTGGCACTCGATCGTCTTGATGGTGACTGGATTGTCATCGATGTTGAGCGTGCAGGAGGCTTCACATGGCGCCGGACAGATGCGGCCGGTGAAGTCCGGAAAATTGTTGGTCGAGTGCAGGTTACGTGCGGCTTCGTCCCAGTTACCGCGGTAGACCAGGTCGTTCCAGTCCGGGATCTGGTTGTTGACCGGACATCCCGTCGGCGCGCCGGTGATGCGGCTGGTGCCATGACAATAGGGCACGCCGCAATCCATGCAGCGCGCGGCCTGCTCCCGGATTTCCTTTTCGGGGAGCGGCAGCACGAATTCGTGCCAATGCTTGATGCGCTCCGCGACCGGCTGATAGTCGCGGTCCTCGCGCTCGATTTCCAGAAACCCGGTTACCTTGCCCATACGCTATTCCGCGGCCTGCATCGTGGCGGCCTTCTCCTTTGCCATCTCAGCGAGGGCGCGGCGGTATTCGACCGGCATCACCTTCCGGAACAGCGGGCGGTAGTGGTTCCAGTTGGCAAGGATCTCGGCGGCGCGCTTGGAGCCGGCATAGCGCGCATGATTGGAGATCAGCAGGTGCAGCCGTTCGGCATCCTTCGTGGTCAGGTCCGACAACACGTCGACGCGGCCGTGCGACTCCAGATCGTTGTAGTGGCCGAATTCCTGCTCGGCGATCTGCTCTTCCTCCGGCACCGGCTCGAGCTCGACCATCGCCATGTTGCAGCGTGACTTGAAGGACGCGTCTTCGTCGAGGACATAGGCGATGCCGCCAGACATGCCGGCCGCGAAATTGCGCCCGGTGCGTCCAAGCACGACCACGACGCCGCCGGTCATATATTCGCAGCAATGGTCACCGGCGCCTTCGATCACCGCGATGGCGCCGGAATTGCGCACGGCGAAGCGCTCCCCGGCAACGCCGCGGAAATAGCATTCGCCCTCGATCGCACCGTAGAGGACGGTATTGCCGACGATGATCGATTCCTCTGGCACGATGCCTGAATCGGCCGGCGGACGGATAATCAAGCGGCCGCCCGACAGACCTTTGCCGACATAGTCGTTGGCGTCGCCCTCAAGTTCGAAGGTGATGCCGCGCGCGAGCCAGGCGCCGAAACTCTGCCCGGCTGTACCGGTGAAGCGGACATGGATTGTGTCATCCGGCAGACCTTCATGGCCGTAGCGCTTGGCTACTTCACCGGAAAGCATGCCGCCGCAGGCGCGGTCGGTGTTGTGGATGACGGACTGCAGCCGCACCGGTGCTCCGCGGTCGAGCGCGGCCTGTGCTTCCGCGATCAGCTTTCGGTCAAGGATGTCCTTGATCTTGTGGTCCTGCGGCTCGCACTTGTAGATGGCCGTGCCCTTCTCCGCCGGCGGCTTGGTGAACAGCTGGGAGAAATCGAGGCCCTTGGCCTTCCAGTGCTCGACCAGCTTCCGGCGATCGAGCATCTGCATCTGCCCGACCATGTCATCGAAAGTGCGGAAGCCGAGCTCGGCCATCAACTCGCGCACTTCCTCGGCGACGAAGAAGAAATAGTTGATGACATGCTCGGGCTGACCCTTGAAACGTTTACGCAGCACCGGGTCCTGGGTGGCGACGCCGACCGGGCACGTGTTGAGGTGGCACTTGCGCATCATGATGCACCCGGCGGCGATCAGCGGCGCGGTGGCAAAACCGAATTCATCGGCTCCAAGTAGGGCGCCGACGACGACATCGCGGCCGGTGCGGATGCCTCCGTCGACCTGCACCGCAATGCGGCCGCGCAGGCGGTTGATGACAAGCGTTTGATGGGTTTCAGCGAGGCCGATTTCCCACGGGCTGCCTGCGTGCTTGATCGAGGTCAGCGGCGAAGCGCCGGTGCCGCCCTCGAACCCCGCAATGGTGACGTGGTCGGCGCGTGCCTTTGAGACGCCGGCGGCAACCGTGCCGACGCCGACCTCGGAGACGAGCTTGACCGACACGTCAGCCGATGGATTGATGTTCTTCAGATCGAAGATGAGCTGCGCCAGGTCCTCGATCGAATAGATGTCGTGATGCGGCGGCGGCGAAATCAGGCCGACGCCTGGCGTCGAGTGACGGACCTTTGCGATGATCTTGTCGACCTTGTGCCCCGGCAACTGGCCGCCTTCGCCGGGCTTGGCGCCCTGCGCCATCTTGATCTGCATCATGTCCGAGTTGACGAGATATTCGGCTGTGACGCCGAAGCGCCCCGATGCGACCTGCTTGATCGCCGAACGCATCGAATCGCCATTTGGCAGGGGCTTGAAGCGATCGGATTCCTCGCCGCCTTCGCCGGTGTTCGACTTGCCGCCGATGCGGTTCATGGCGATGGCAAGAGTGGTGTGAGCCTCGCGCGAGATCGAGCCGAATGACATCGCGCCCGTCGAGAAGCGCCGGACGATGTTCTTGGCCGGCTCAACCTCTTCGAGCAGCACCGGTTTGCGGCCGTCTTCCTCGGCCGTCTTCAGCCGGAACATACCGCGGATGGTCAGCAGCCGCTCGGTCTGCTCGTTCACGATTTGCGCGAAAGCGCGATAGTGATCCTGCGAATTTCCGCGCACGGCGTGCTGCAGCCGTGTCACCGTTTCCGCGTTCCAGACATGGTCCTCGCCGCGCACGCGCACCGCGTAATCACCGCCGACGTCAAGCATCGAGCGGTAGATAGGTGCATCGCTGAAGGCATCGCGGTGCCGGCGCACGGCCTCCTCGGCGATTTCAGCGAGGCCAACGCCTTCGATGCGCGTATGCGTGCCGGTGAAGTACTTGTCGACAAATTCCTGCCGCAGGCCGACTGCGTCGAAAATCTGCGCGCCGCAGTACGATTGATATGTGGAGATGCCCATCTTGGACATGACCTTGAGCAGGCCTTTGCCGATCGCCTTGATGTATTTCTTGACGATCTCCTTGTCGTCGACCGGCTTGCCCGGCAGATCGTCCTTTATGGCGATCAGTGTCTCGAAGGCGAGATAGGGATTGATCGCTTCGGCGCCGTAGCCCGCTAGGCACGCGAAATGGTGAACCTCGCGTGGCTCGGCCGTCTCCACCACCATGCCAACGGATGTGCGCAGACCATTGCGGATGAGATGGTGGTGCACGGCAGCGCAGGCGAGCAACACCGGAATCGGAATGCGATCGACGCCAGCTTTGCGGTCCGACAGGACGATGATGTTGCAGCCGTTGCGTACTTCCTCTTCGGCGCGCTCGCACAATTCGTCGAGCGCCCAGCCCATGCCGTCGGTACCGTGCTCGGCCGGGAAAGAGATATCGAAGGTGCGCGACTTGAAATGATCGCCGCTCATCTCGGAGATCGAGCGGATCTTTTCGAGGTCCTCATTCCTCAGGATCGGCTGGCGCACCTCGAGGCGCTTGGTATTCGACATGCCTTCGTGGTCGAGTAGGTTCGGCCGCGGGCCAATAATGGACACGAGGCTCATCACCAACTCCTCGCGGATCGGATCGATCGGCGGGTTGGTGACCTGCGCGAAGTTCTGCTTGAAGTAGGTGAACAGCGACTTCGGCCTGCTGGACAAGGCCGAGATGGGCGTGTCGTTGCCCATGGAGCCGACCGCTTCCTCGCCGGTCGTCGCCATCGGCGTCATCAGGAATTTGATGTCTTCCTGGGTGTAGCCGAAGGCCTGCTGGCGATCGAGCAGCGACACGTTCGAGATCGGTGCGACATTGGCGGTGCCTGGCAATTCCTCGAGCACGATCTGCGTGCGCGCGAGCCACTCCTTGTATGGATGGCTTTTCGCCAGGGTCGCCTTCAATTCTTCGTCGGGAATGAGCCGGCCCTCGTCGAGGTCGACCAGCAGCATCTTGCCCGGTTGCAGGCGCCACTTCTTCACGATGTCCTTTTCCGGGATCGGCAAAACGCCCATCTCGGAGGCCATGATAATGCGGTCGTCGCGCGTGAGCAGATAGCGCGCGGGACGCAGACCGTTGCGGTCGAGCGTGGCGCCGATCTGCTTGCCGTTCGTGAAGGAGATTGCCGCAGGGCCGTCCCACGGCTCCATTAGCGCGGCGTTATACTCGTAGAAAGCGCGCCGTTCCTCGTCCATGAGCGGGTTGCCCGCCCAGGCTTCCGGAATCATCATCATCATCGCGTGCGCAAGCGAATAGCCGCCCTGGGTAAGGAATTCGAGCGCATTGTCGAAGCAGGCAGTGTCGGACTGACCCTCATAGGAGATCGGCCAGAGCTTGTTGATGTCCTTGCCGAACAACGGTGAGGAGACAGACGCCTGCCGCGCCGCCATCCAGTTGACGTTGCCGCGTAGCGTGTTGATCTCGCCGTTGTGCGCGATGTAGCGGTACGGGTGCGCGAGCGACCAAGTGGGAAAAGTGTTGGTCGAGAAGCGCTGGTGTACTAGCGCAAGCGCGCTCTCGAAATCAGGATCGTGCAAGTCGGGATAATAAGTGCCGAGTTGGTCGGCGAGGAACATACCCTTGTAGATCACCGTGCGGCACGAGATCGACACCGGATAATAACCGGACGTGCGGCGCTCGCGACGGCGATAGATGGCGTTGGAGATCGACTTTCGCAGGATGTAGAGTCGGCGCTCGAATTCATCCTCCGACACCTTCTTCTTGCCGCGGCCGATAAAGACCTGCATGTGCTTCGGCTCGGTCGGCTTGACCGATTCACCGAGCGTTGAATTGTCCGTCGGCACATCCCGCCAGCCGAGCAGCGTGAGCTTCTCGCGCGCGATGACCTCGGCATAGATGTCGCGGATGATCTGCCGCCAGTTCGCATCTTGCGGCATGAAGAGGTAGCCGACGGCGTATTCGCCGGCCTCCGGAAGCTTGATTCCGAGTTCGGCGGTTTTCTTCGCGAAGAACTTGTGCGGAATCTGCACCAGGATTCCGGCGCCGTCGCCCATGCGCGGATCGGCACCGACCGCGCCGCGATGTTCGAGATTACAAAGAATGCGCAGGCCATCTTCGATGAGCTGGTGAGACTGTCGGCCCTTGATGTCCGCGATGAAGCCGACGCCGCAGGAATCCTTGTCGAGCGCGGGATCGTAAAGACCTTGCGCTAACGGCACGCCGGGATCCGCGGTCGAGCCGCGTCCGGCAAATCCAGCGCTGCGCTTCTCCTCGTTCATCGCATCCTGCCTCGCCGGCGAGTCCAGCGTTCCGGCGTACCCGCCTCGTCCGCGCGCTCGTTTCGCTCGCGGTCAACGCGTAACTGATCTCGAGAAGGGCAGCCTGTCCGGCGTTGTCGCCGCCCGTGGCTGCTCCTGTCGGGCGCCACCGATGTCTGCCCCTGCGACTTAAGAGCCGCCACCTGTGCTCGCCAGTATTAGGACAGCATTACTGTCCTAATGGACCATGCCAAATTTTGCCCTGTCGCACAAGGCTGGTCCACGCCGGATTGAGCGAAATCTTGCCTTTTATTGCAGAAGCACCGGCCAAGCGGCAAGAACCGGCACGCACCCCGGTATCCACGCAATGCCGTTGCTTTGCCGTTGGCGGGTCCCCGAGACAGGGGTTGCGTTAACTGGTTAACCTTCCGCAGGGACAGGTGAAAGAACAGGGGTTTGTCATGAAGAACGGGGATTGGTGAGGCAAAAAGTGCTGTTGGCACTGGTTCTTGCCGGAGGCCTGTTCGCCGGCTCGCTATCGCTCGGTGCCGAATCGGCCGACATCGACGTGTCGGGCGTCGGAATTTTGCCGGCTTCCGAGATTCTTGCGGCCGTTCGTTATGTCGGGCTGGACCCTGTTGGTCAGCCGGTCAGGCGCGGCGCCTATTACGTGCTGCATGCCTTTGACGGCACCGGCGTCGAACTTCGAGTTGTTGCCGACGCGCAGTTTGGCGACATCCTCTTCATGGGTCCGGCATTGAATGCGGCGCTGACGCCGCCTTACCTTCGCGCGGCGCGGATCATCCAGATTCCGGCGCCTGGCGAGGGTGGCGGACAAAAGAAATAACGCTGTCCGCGGCCCGAAACCGGACCAAATCAAAACGCAAGTGCCCCGGAATTTTCCGGGGCGCCTGTGTCTTTCTTGTAAGCTTTGAAGTTAGGCCGCGGCCTTGGTGTCGATCACCTGAGCCTTGGCATTGCCGTTGCCGATCGGGATCTGGCGCGGCTTCTTGGCCTCGGGAATTTCACGCACGAGGTCGACGTGCAGCAATCCATTCTCGAGGCTCGCGCTCTTGACCTGGACGTGGTCGGCAAGCTGGAAGACGCGCTCAAAAGCGCGCGCGGCGATGCCCTGATAGAGCACTTCGCCGTTCTGCTCTTCCTTGGTTTGTTTGGAGCCCTTGATCGTCAGCGTGTTTTCTTTCGCTTCGATCGACAGGTCTTTCTCGCCGAAACCGGCGACCGCGACTGTGACGCGGTAGTCGTTCTCACCAGTCCGCTCGATGTTGTAGGGCGGATAGCCCGGAGCTGTCTCGAATCCATCAAGCATGGAAAAGAGCCGGTCGAAACCGACGGTGGAACGGTAAAGGGGAG
>DATGDN010000191.1:0-9172 GCA_035310865.1 Pseudolabrys sp.
GAAGGTGTCGAGGCGGCGCTCCTCCGCATCAAGGAATATTCAACCCCACGGCGAAAGCGCTTGTTGGTCGTGGAAGACAATCCTGCCGAGCAAATGAGCATTTCAGAATTGCTTGGTCACGACGATGTCGCAATTGAAACCGCCGGCACAGGCCGTGCTGCGATCGACATGTTGCGGCGGCAACCCGCCGACTGCGTGGTACTCGATCTGCGCCTGCCCGACATGTCGGGATTCGAGGTGCTGGAAGAGCTTGCGGCGGATGATGAGCTTTCAGACGTGCCGGTTGTTGTCTTTACCGGACGCGAACTCAGCCCTGAAGAGGACGCCAGACTTCACACGATGGCGCGTAGCATCGTCGTGAAGGGCGTCGAGTCGCCCGAGCGCCTGCTCGACGAGACCGCCCTCTTCCTGCATCGCGTTGTGACTGACCTGCCTCTCGAGAAACAACGCATGCTGGAGCGGCTGAACAGTTCCGATGAGGATCTCGTCGGTCGCACCGTCCTGCTTGTGGACGATGACGCCCGCAACATTTTTGCGCTGAGCAGTGTGCTCGAACGGCGCGGCATGCGTGTCCTGACCGCCACCACCGGCAACGAAGCGATCAAACTCATCGAATCCAACCCGGACATCGCAATCGTGCTGATGGATATCATGATGCCGGAAATGGACGGCTATCAGACGATGGAGCAAATTCGGAAGAACCCCAATTTCCGCCGTCTGCCGATCGTCGCGCTCACCGCGAAAGCCATGAAGGGTGACCGCGAGAAATGCCTGGATGCAGGCGCCTCCGACTACCTGGCAAAGCCCGTGAACACCGAACAACTGCTCTCCGCGCTTCGCAGTTGGCTGCACCGCTGACAGCGAGGACATTATGCTGGAAGACAAGGTCAATATTCTGCTCGTCGACGATCAGCCGGCGAAGCTCCTTACGTACCAGGCAATCCTGGGCGATGTCGGCGAGAACCTGCTGAGCGCGAGCAACGCAACGGAAGCGCTGGAGCTGCTACTGAAGAACGACGTCGCAGTCGTCCTCATCGATGTCTACATGCCGGACATCGATGGTTTTCAGCTCGCCGCGATGATCCGCAATCATCCTCGCTTTGAAAAGACCGCGCTGATCTTCATTTCGGCCATTCTGCTGACCGATGTCGACCGGTTGCGCGGCTATGAAATGGGCGCGGTAGATTACGTCCCGGTGCCGGTCATCCCCGAAGTTTTGCGCGCGAAGGTCAAGGTATTCGTAGAGCTATTCCGCAAAACGCGGCAACTGGAGCAACTCAATCGTGAACTCGAAGCACGAGTCGCTGAACGTACGGCGGCGCTCGCATCGTCAACACGACAGCTCCGTCAGAGCGAGCGGCTGCGAAGCCTCGCGCTTGCGGCCGGCCAGATGGGGAGCTGGGAGTGGAACGTCGCCCGCGGGTCTACGGTGTGGGACCAGGGGCAGTGCGAAATCTTCGGTGTCGATCGGACGTTCGTGCCGACCCTTGATAGCGTACGGCCGCTGATCAACCAGGACGATTTCGAGCTTCTGGAACGCGCTTTCCGCAAGGTCTCGAAAACGGCCAATACGTTCCAAACCGAATTCCGCGTCCGGCGTCCGAATGGCGAAGTGCGCTGGTGCACAGGCACGGCAGCCGCGAGCTTCGATGAGCAAGACCGCCTGATCTGGATCAGCGGGGTGACCGCCGATATCACTGAGCGCAAGCGGGCCGAGGAGCGTCAAATTCTCCTTGCCGAAGAGGTTGACCACCGGGCGCGGAACGTGGTGGCGGTCGTGCAGTCGATCATGCGGCTGACCCGGGCAAACAGCATCGATGAATACATCGGCGCGCTCGACGGCCGCATTGGCGCATTGTCCAACGCGCACAGGCTGCTGGCTGGATCACGTTGGGAAGGCGCCGACCTCAATCGACTCGTCGACGAGGAGTTTGCGCCTTATCGGGCCGGCGGCAAGGTCCGCGTGTCGGCGCATGGACCCGTCGTCTTGCTGCCACCCGCGACCGCCCAAACGATTGCTCTTGCACTTCATGAGCTCGCAACAAATGCTGCGAAGTACGGTGCTCTTTCGACTGACGCCGGGCACGTCGAGCTCACGTGGCAGCTGGAACCAAACAAGCTTGAATTGATCTGGGTCGAGACGGGCGGCCCTTTGATCAGTCCTCCGAGCCGTCGCGGCTATGGTAGCCGCGCCATTGTTGCCGGCATCGAGCGCCAGCTCGGGGGGATCGTGAATTTTGACTGGCAGCCAGACGGTCTGCACTGCACGTTATCGGTTCCGCACGACGTCAATAAAGAGGCTTTCAGACGCACGCCGATTGAGGTGCACGGCGTCGACGGCGCACCGGCGCAAGATGCCGCCGTTGATCCTAACGACAAGCGTGTGCTGCTGGTCGAGGATGAGCCGCTGGTTTCAATGATGCTTGCCGACATGCTGTCGGCATTTGGGCACAAGGTCGACGGCCCCTACAGCCGTTTCAGCGATGCCATTTTGGCGGCGAAGAGCAACAATCTGCAGGCCGGCATTCTCGATGTGAATTTGGGAGGCGAAAAGACTTACGCGGTGGCCGACATTCTCGCCAACCGAAAAATACCGTTTGCGTTCGTCACAGGCTACGGTCCGGACACAATTCTCACCGAATTTTCCCACGCGCCGGTTCTGCAAAAGCCGATCGAAGCGGCGAAGCTCCATGCGCTGCTGCAGCAGATCGTTCGCTAAGCACCTATGCAGCAGCCGGCTCGCTGGACTGACCGCGAATGGCCGGAACTGGAACGAAGGCGCCAGAATCGCGTTGTCAGCGGCTCACAACAAACCAAAAAGAACACGCTATGACCGCACGACAATTTCTTCTGAGCGAAAGCAGTTACTGCCGCAAAGCGCGCTGCCAATTGTACCGATCGCTACATAGCCGAGGAGCTGCGCCGGCTTGCCGAGCAGTTTGAACGGACCGCCGATGCAATGGATTCGGCACTTTGGACAAATTTTGCCACAATGCCGGATGAAGCCTGCATTCAGGGATTCCCACCCGCGACTGGAACCGGCTACAATCAAAACCGTTAAGGCGGAACCGTGGCCCCATCGGGGGAGGCATGGGTCTGCATGCCTGGTGGTCCGGACAAGTACATATGAGCACAGCCCCACTGCAGCGTCACAAATCTGTCGCGGTCCGCGTCGGCGGCATTGCCGTTGGCGGCGGCGAACCGATCGTCGTGCAATCGATGACGAACACGGATACAGCCGACGTGGAAGGAACCGCGCGGCAGGTAGCCGCGCTTGCAGCCGCGGGCTCCGAGCTGGTGCGCATTACCGTTGACCGCGATGAAGCGGCTGCCGCCGTGCCCCGCATCAAGGATCGGCTCACGCAACTGGGCGCGAATGTGCCGATCGTCGGCGATTTTCACTATATCGGCCACAAGCTTTTGGCTGATCACCCGGGCTGTGCCGAGGCGCTCGACAAGTACCGCATCAATCCCGGCAATGTCGGCTTCAAGGACAAAAAAGATAAGCAATTTTCAGCCATCGTCGAGATGGCGCTGAAATACAACAAGCCGGTGCGCATCGGCGCAAATTGGGGATCGCTCGATCAGGAACTGCTCACGCGCCTCATGGACGAGAATGCCAACGCGCCGAAACCACGCGATGCGCGCGAAGTGACCCACGAAGCCATGGTGCAGTCGGCCCTGCTGTCGGCGGCACGGGCGGAAGAGATCGGGCTACCGAAAAATCGCATCATCCTGTCGGCCAAGGTCTCCGCCGTGCAGGACCTGATCGCCGTCTACACGGAGCTCGCGAGGCGCTGCGACTACGCGCTGCATCTCGGCCTTACCGAAGCCGGCATGGGCTCAAAGGGCATTGTGGCCTCGTCGGCGGCCATGGGTATTCTCCTGCAACAGGGAATCGGCGACACGATCCGAATCTCGCTCACGCCGGAGCCGAATGGCGATCGAACCCGCGAAGTTCAGGTCGCGCAGGAACTGTTGCAGACGATGGGCCTGCGGACATTTGTGCCGCTGGTGGCCGCCTGCCCCGGCTGCGGACGCACAACGTCGACCACGTTCCAGGAGTTGGCATCGGACATTCAGGGCTTCATCCGCGACTCGATGCCGGAATGGAAAAAACGCTACCCCGGTGTCGAAACACTCAACGTCGCGGTGATGGGCTGCATCGTCAACGGGCCGGGCGAAAGCAAGCATGCCGACATTGGCATTTCGTTGCCCGGCACCGGCGAGCAGCCGACCGCGCCGGTCTTCATCGACGGGAAAAAAGCCGCCACGCTGCGCGGGCCGACGCTCACCAGCGACTTCAAGCAGATGGTGATCGACTATATCGAGCGCAGGTGGGGCACCGGCGCAGCGCCGGCAAAGAAACTTGCGGATGTCGCGGGGTAAACTTCACGCTCGGCCTAGTGGAAATTTTCAATCTGAAAGCCCATCATTCACCGCCATCTGGACCGGGTATCAGTGACCAGCCTTCCGCCAACGGACCGCGATCTGACAAGCCCGCCGCGGAAGATAACGCCGCGGAATCTTGCGCTGGGGATTGAGCGTATCGGCTTCTTCGCGCTATCGCACCGAACCTTGTGTGCGGTTGCCTTTGTCATACTGACCGCGATTGCGACCGTGGGGTATACACGGGTCAAGGTCGACGATTCGCTCAGCCAGCTGTTCCGGTCCGACACCGATGAATTTCGGACCTACGAAGAAGTCACGCGCCGTTTCCCTTCCAATGAATACGACGTGCTTATCGTCATCGAAGGCGATCGCCTGCTCGAACGTGCATCGCTGGAGAAGCTGCGCGAGCTTGCGATCGAACTTCAATTGCTCGACGGCACGAGGGGGCTGATTTCGATATTTTCCGCGCGCGAGCCTCCCGACGACGGACCGATCCCGCCTCCCCTGTTTCCGACCCCGCTGCCGCAAGGCGCGGACTATCAGTTGCTGATCGAGCGGGTGATGTCGAATGAGATCATCCGCGGCAAAATGCTGTCGCCCGACGGCAAGCTCACGCTGATGGTGCTGGCGCTGGAGCCCTCGGTAACGGGGCCGGACGGGCTCGGGCCGACTGTCGACGCAATCCGGCACGAAGTGAAGACGCATCTGGAAGGGACCGGGCTAAAAGCCGAGCTTTCCGGCGTGCCCGTCATGCAGCTCGAGATTCGGAATGCGATCCAGAGAGACCGGCTTGTCTACAATACGCTTGGGTTCGCCGTCGGCTGTCTGATCGCGATCATATTTTTCCGGCGTCCGTCGTTCATGATCATTGCTGCAGCGCCGCCACTCGTGGCGATTCTTTTGGCGCTCGGTACGCTCGGCTGGTTCGGCTTCAGTCTGAATATTTTCTTGAACGTGATGACCCCGCTGATCATGGTTATCAGCTTCTCGGACAGCATGCAGATCACCTTTGCAGCGCGTGATCGCCTGCTCGCCGGCGACGACAAAATCACCGCTTTCCGCAACGCGCTGCTCATTGTGGGACCGGCCTGCGTGCTTACGCACGCAACTGCCGGCGTGTCATTCATCGCGTTGCAGTTCTCATCGTCCGACCTCGTCCGGACCTTCGGAGAAGCCGGGTTGATTGCCGTTGCTGTCGCTCTTGTGGCGGTTTTGATGGGCGTGCCACTGCTTGGGGCGCTGCTCATTCGCAACGAAAGCGCCTTCGTCGCAGCGGTCAGGGACATGGACAGTGCCCTGGATTCGCTGCGCCGGCTGTGCAGCTGGATTGCGATCCGGATGGTGGCACGGCCTGGTCTTTATTCGTTGCTTAGCCTGATCGTCGTCATTGCATTGTCGTTGGGCTATGCCCAGCTCCAGGCGCGCTACCGCCTCGCGGATCAGGTCCCCGACCGTCAGCAAGCCGTACAGGCCAGCCGCCGCCTCGACGTCAAGCTGACGGGCGCAAATCCCTTCGAGGTCTATATTCAATTTCCGAAAGGAGCGTCGCTTTACGACTCCAATACGTTGGGGGTCATAGCGGATGTCCACGCCTTGCTTGAGCATCAGCCTGGGATAGGCAATGTCTGGTCGCTGGATACGTTGCGCCGGTGGCTCGCCGAAAAGCTGAAGAAATCGGATGTCGAAACGCTCAAGCAATATGTCGAGTTGCTGCCGCCCTATCTTACGCGCCGGTTTATTTCAGCCGAACAGGATGCGGTTATCGTCAGTGGCCGCGTTCCGGACTCCGATGCCAGTCAGCTGCTGCCGATCGTTGACCGGATAGACCAGCAACTCAACACCGTAAGAGCGAGGTATCCCGCCTATAAAATTGGCGTGACCGGACTGTCCGTCATCTCGGCCCGCAACAGCGCGCTGATGATCGACAAACTGAGCCGAGGACTCACCATCGAAATCGTCTTTGTCGCCGCATTTATCGGATTGGCGTTCTGGTCGCCGGTCGTCATGCTGATCAGCATATTGCCGGGCCTCTTCCCGATAGTGCTCGCGGGCAGCGTGCTGCTGGTGATGGGACAGGGCCTGCAATTCGCCAGCGTCATCGCGCTGACGGTATCTTTCGGCCTGGGCCTGAGCGCGACGATCCACTTCCTCAACCGTCTGCAGATCGAAGATATCGATCCGGATCCGGCGGTGGGCGTCGAACGCGCGACGATTTTGGTCGGCCCGCCGCTGATCCTGACATCCGCCGTGCTCGCATGCGGATTGGCGATGACTGTTCTGTCCAGCCTGCCCTCGCTGCGGCTATTCGGATGGCTCAGTGCGTTTGCGATGGTGGCAGCCCTCGTCGCAGACATGTTCATGCTGCGGCCGATTGCAACTTTTCTCAGCAAGATCGTCCGCCGCACGTCAAAGCGGTCCTTGCTGCGGTCTTCGGTGGAATAACGCAGCCGCCTAGCTGCGTTTGAGGTTCATAGAAACGCCTTTAATGCTCGCTTCGGCGTTCTGCGTTCTGATCACGACCGACTGACGTCCGCCGTGCGTAACCAATGTAAGGCTAGCCGCAAAAGACGAACTTTTAGCCAGGACACGGATGTGGTCGCCGTCGGCTTTTCCTGAAATCGTGCCGGCTGCATTTCGCGTGGATTCGCTCCAAACGCCGCTCACCGAGCCTGCGGAATAGGTGGCGCTGGCACGCAGATCGAAATTGTAGCTGTCGCTGGCACATCGAATATTGAGCTGCAATTTTTTCTGATCGCCGAGGACGTCATAAGCCGCGCGGCACCTGATCGGCTCGCGCCTGCCGTTCGCCAGTTCAATGGTACCTGAACCGGACCATTGACCTGCCAAACGATTAAATGGTGCTATGCTTTGTGCGTAGGAAGAATCGGCAATGGAAACGGCAAGCGCGAGAGCAAACGCCGCTCCGCATACAAACTTCGTCAGCGCTCGGGACGGCAATAGCATGTCTTTACTCGAACGCGACCGCCGGGAACCGATCGACAATCCATTGAGCGTACGATTTCTCAATGGAACGTGAAGGCAACCCCGCGGTTGACTTGAAACCATGCACGAAAATTGGAAACAAGACAATGTACGTTAGGCTCTGCACTGCCCTCGCCTTGATTCAAATTCTTGCCGCTCCGGCTTTCGCTGCCGACGAGAAAAAGCTGCCGGGGCCGCAGCCTTTCAATCCATTTCAGGGCACACCGGAAGAACAGGCCGCCTGCGCGCCTGACGCTACTCGTTTCTGCAAAGACTTAATCCCCGATTCGCTTCGCGTTCTTGGTTGCCTGCAAGACCATCGCCAGCGGATTAGGAAGGTCTGCCTGAAGGTGCTGGAGGATAACGGCCAATAATTAAGGCTGGCGTTTTTGCGCGTGACGGTTGTGCGACCCAAAGATCCTGCGCAGCAGGCCGCGCTGGTCCGGAATGGCGTCGAGCGTCTGGTAGCCCGCGTCGGCACTCCGACCGCCTAGATACCCCCGATGCTTGATGACAGCCCAAATAAGCGGATGCCAGGCCTGCCAAACTTGCTCCGCTTCATCCTGCATCAATCCCGCAATCACCTCGGGGACCGCGCCAAACACTTCGGGCATTGCATTCGAGAGCTGTGTATCCCGCAAGACGTTCCATTTGGATAGTCCGCCCATCATGGGTGACGTGATGGCGAAGACGACGCGACCGATGCCGGTCTCCCTCACCGCGAATGAGCACATCGCACAAGGCTCAACGGTTGTGTAAAGCGTGCAATCCGTCAGATTCTTGCTGCCGAGAATTTTTTGTGTCTCCGATATCGCAACCAGCTCGGCGTGGCGTGTAATGTCCTCACTTCGTGAGACTTGGTTGAATGTTTCCGCCACAACCTCTCCGTCTCTGCAAACCAGGCACGCAAACGGCAACTCTCCGTGCTTAATGCCTGTCGCCGAGAGGCGGATACATCGCGCCATCATGGTCTTGTCGATCGCCGGCCGGTCGCCGTCTGAACCGTTCGTTTCTGCAATCATTTCAACAGACCCGATGGCAATCGGACATTCCCGACGTTTCACATTCTGACTGACGTGCCTACGTCACTGCAAGGACCGTCGCCTTCGGAAAATCATCGGCAAGCCACCGCCCGGGCGTAAGGTTACCTTTTGTACGGGCCAGGTGCTATGTCCGGGCGCCATTTCTATCGTGAAGTTGCGCACGATCGTGGCGACAACGATGGATGCTTCCTGGATCGCGAAAGTCGCACCAATACAGATCCGCGGCCCTACGCCGAAGGGAATATAAGCAAAGCGATCGATCGAATGGCGCGCCCCGCCGAGGAAGCGGTTCGGATCGAAATTATTCGGTCTTTTCCACAGCGCACGGTGACGGTGAAGCACGTAAGGCGCGATGACGATCATCGTCCCGCGCTTGATCGGCTCGCCGGCGAGCTCATCCGGACCTTTCGCCGCACGGCTGATGGCTGTAATGGGCGGATAAAGGCGATTGGCCTCGTCAATCACGGCGCGCGTTTCGATAAGACGGTCGGCGACCCCATCGAGAGGCCCGGCGAAGACACGATCTGCCTCGGTGCGGACTCGCTCACACCATCGGTCGGACTGCGATAGCAAAAACAACGACCAACTGATGCAGTTCGCGGTCGTCTCATGGCCGGCGGCGATAAACGTCAGGATGTTGGCGCGAATTTCCGCTTCGGACAGCGGCTCGCCCGTCTCCGGGTCGGCGGCTCCCAGAAGAAGCGTCAATATATCGCGCGGCGCCGCATCGGGTTCTCTGGCAATTCGCTCCCGGC
>DATGDN010000192.1:0-9340 GCA_035310865.1 Pseudolabrys sp.
ACTCTGCAGCGTTCGATTTTCTGCGCCTATGGCCGCGAGCAAGCGCGGGAATCGGCGTCGCGCGGCGCCACTTCGCGTTAAAATCGGCGTGAGAATAGAGGCAGCGAAGCTACGCATACCGGCAATGCGGCCGGGACCGTCAGGCGCTAAGCCTTCCGGGAACCAGTTCCCCGCGATCGAAGCTCAGCTGCGAGAAGCGTTCGCGGTATTGGCCGGGGGTCATGCCGGTATGGCGTTTGAACAGGTTGCGAAAAAAGCCGATATCCTCGTAGCCGATCTTGGAGCAGACCGCCTGGATGGACGAGGTTCCGGTCTCGAGCATCTCCTTGGCGGCCGACACGCGTAGCGCCTGAATATACGCGCCGGGCACGTGCCCGGTCGCGGCCTTGAAGCGGCGGATGAAGTTGCGCGGGCCCATGCCCGCGCGTTCGGCGAGACTCTCGATCGAGACGTCACTGTCGAAATGCTGCTGCAGATATTCCTCGGTCTCCCTGATCCTCTCGTCCGAATGCGGTCGCGAGAGCTGTACGACCGAATAGCCCGACTGTCGGCCGCGCGGCATGCTCAGCAGCAGCGATTTGGCAACCTGCAGCGCGATCTCGTGGCCGCAGAATTTTTCGACCAGATAGAGGCTGAGATCGATCGAGGCATAGACGCCGCCGCTGCAGAACACCCGTTGGTCCTCGGTCACGAATTGCTCGGTCCGCCAATGAACTTTGGGATAGCGCTGCCGATAAATATCGGCGACGCCCCAATGGGTCGTGGCCTGCCGGCCGTCCATAATTCCGGCTTCTGCGAGATAGGCGACGCCCGTACAGGCGCCGGCGATATAGGCGCCGCGCACGTGCCATTTCCGCAGCCACGGCACCAGCGAACTGTTTTTCGCAATCCGGTCGAGCTCGTCCCAACCTGGCGCGGCGACAAGAATGATGTCGGTATGCTTGACGTCACTGATTGCACAGTCGGGAGTAAGCCCGAGAGAACCGGCGGCACTAACCTTGCGTCCATCGACCGTCGCCGTCCGCACCCGAAATCGCGGCTGCTTCGGTTCGCCATGCAGCCAGTTCCAGACGACGCCGGCTGAGTGAAAGATCTCTATTGGTGCGATCGCCGTTGAGGCGTAACCTTTCTCGAGAACGACGACGGTGACATCGAGTACGCGATTCCCCTGTCTCGCCGGTTGTTTCGTGTTGCGAGGTGCTCGCACAGCCGTGCTTTTAGCCATGGCCATTTGCCTTCATGTTTGGCGCGATCGGCTCCCACAAGCCGACAATCGCGCCGACCGAATCTAGAATGAGAGCGATGTGCGCCACTCCGGACACCACGAACGGGTCAACGACGACAGTGCCGCCAAGCAAGGCTGCCCGTTTGACCGCATGCTCGATGTTGTGCACCCGGACATAGGGTGTCCAGTGCGAGGTCATTCCATTGTCCAGAAGCGCGTCTTTCAATTGATAGATGGAGCCGACATCGTGATTGCAGAGCCGCAGGCGCGTGAAGCTACCCCCGTTCGCCATTTGCTCGTACGAAGTCCAGCCGAACAGTTTTTGGTAAAACGCCTTCGCGCTGTGCGCGTCGGTTGCGGCGAGGTCGAGCCAGCAAAACCGTCCGGCATCCGCTTTGCCAAGCTGTACCACGGCGAAGGTCTCCTGCTTTAACGTGCCCATGTCTTGCGGTTTGAGGGTGCCGCCCGCCTTCGAAAACAGGGGCGGCACCGCTCAATCACGCTGCCGCCGTCATGGGGTCGATGATGGTGCGCACTTCGGTGACCTTGGTTGCCGGAAAGCCGCTCAGCTTCGCGTGCTCTTTCACCGCCGCTTCGTTCTCGGCGAGGTAGATGCAGAAGGTCTTGTTGTCGACGACGTAGGAATGCTCCCACTGGGCCTTGCCGACGAGCTTCGCTAGCGCGCTGTTGGACGTCGCTGCGGCGTCCCTGAGCTGTGCGCTGTTCATACCGCCGATGCCCGGCAGGTCGCGTTCGATCACATAGCGTTTCATTGGTCACTACTCCGGTTGGTGCTGCTTACGGAGCGAAAATCGCCATGTTTGCGGTCAGAAACCAGATGTCATTATTGACAATATAGGTAGGTGATTATGACAAATCCGGCAAGCAGCACCATTGTCGGGGCCGGAGGCCCACAAATAGCCGTTACGGACGCAAATCTTCGGGGTACTCGCCGTACGACACCATGACCGTGATCTCGTCGGTGACGCCGCAATTCAGGTGCTGGTGACCGGGTTTTCCGGACGATGCGAGGACGCCCACCATTTCGGCAAAATCGTCTGCCGATTGCGGACGCAGGGTCCATTCAAGACCTTCGTGATTGAGCCGCATGCCGGCGTCCCGCCGGTTTGCGCGCATCCTGACCGTGATGGTCCAACAGCCTTGCAGAAGCGGCTCAAAGTTACGGAATCGGGCACAATCAGCATCTTGCGCAGAAAACCGCTCAGCGCGCACATGCCCTCCGCGTCGCCCCAAAGCAGCACCTTCGGGCCGCTGTTTATTTTTTCGAAATAGGCAGATCGCAGCGTCATGCTTCGCCGCTGGCCTCCCACAGAATTTCAACCACTAGGCGAGTGGCCCTTCGGGATCCTTAAAAAATAAATTCAAATCGTATTGATCTTCGCGGCGCTCATTAGTTGCCGTGCGCACGCGCACGTTCAAGCGCAACTAGTCATTTCGTCGTAGGAATCAGGTGCGCGCGCCAGGGGCAGGTTAGACGCTACGCGTACCGATGCGTTGGTGCCGTAGTCAGAAACCGGCAAAATCAACTACGTCCGTCTTCCCCGTCGCGGCCGGTTGTCACCCGCGCGCGCATTGGACAAACGCCGCTGGTGCGGAAGGGGTTCCCCGAAGACGAAATGGGGACTACTCCGCGGCCTGCACGTTTGGCAGACGGTAGTCCTTGAATTGCTGGCGCAGCGTGAGCTTCTGAATCTTGCCGGTCGCGGTGTGCGGGATCCCGTCGACGAAAACCACGTCATCCGGCATCCACCACTTCGCGATCTTGCCCTGCATGAACCCGAGGATGTCCTCCTTGGTGGAGGTCTCGCCCTTCTTAAGTACGATGACCAACAGCGGCCGCTCGTCCCATTTTGGATGCGAAACGCCGATCACAGCGGCTTCCGCCACCTTCGGATGGCCGACCGCGAGATTTTCGAGATCAATCGAGGAAATCCATTCACCGCCGGATTTGATTACATCTTTGGCGCGGTCGGTGATCTGCATGTAGCCATAGCGGTCCATGGTCGCGACGTCGCCGGTGTCGAACCAGCCGTCTTTCTCGAACACCGGATCATTGTCGACCTTGTAGTAGCTCCGTGCGACCGCCGGCCCACGCACTTTTAGCCGGCCGAAGGTCTTGCCGTCCCACGGCAGGTCCTTGCCGTTGTCGTCGGTGATCTTCATCTCGACGCCGAACGGCGGATGGCCCTGCTTCATTTCCACATCGAGCTTCGCCTCACCGGTGAGTTCAGCATATTCCGGCTTCATCGTGCAGAGCGATCCGAGCGGGCTCATCTCGGTCATGCCCCAGGCATGCACGACCTCGACGCCGTATTTGTCCTGGAACGCCTTGGTCATCGCTCGCGGGCAGGCTGAGCCGCCGATCACGACGCGTTTGAGGTAAGGCAGCTTGCCGCCGGTCTTTTCAAGGTCATGCAGCAGCATCAGCCACACCGTCGGCACTGCAGCGGTGAACGAGACTTTGTACGTGTTGAGTAGTTCGTAGATTGATGCGCCGTCGAGCTTCGCGCCCGGCATCACCATCGACGCGCCGACCATCGGTGTCGAAAAGGCGAGCGACCAGCCGTTGGCATGAAACAGCGGCACCACCGGCAACACGGTGTCGCGCGAGCAAAGTCCCTTGCAATCTGGCAGCGCCGCCATGAAGGCATGCAGCACGTTCGAGCGGTGCGAGTAGAGCACGCCCTTCGGATGTCCGGTCGTCCCAGAGGTGTAGCACATGCCGGCCGCGGTATTTTCGTCGAAGCTCTTCCATGCGAAGTCGCCATCGACCTCCGCAATCCAGTCCTCGTAGGCGACTGCATTCTTGAGCGTCGTCTTCGGCATGTGCGCCGCATCGGTGAGGACGATGTAACGCTCGATGGTCGTCAGCTTGTCGGCGATTTTCTCCAGCAGCGGCACGAAGGTGAGGTCGGTCATCATCACGCGGTCGCCGGCGTGATTGACAATCCAGGCGATCTGCTCCGGAAACAGACGTGGGTTGACGGTGTGATAGACGGCGCCGATGCCGAGAATCCCGTACCAGGCTTCGAGATGGCGCCAGGTATTCCAGGCCAGCGTCCCCACGCGGTCGCCGAGCCTGATACCATCCTTTTCCAGCCGCTGCGCAACCTTCAGTGCGCGTTCACGGATTTCGGCGTAGTTGGTCGTGTGGATCGGGCCCTCAATCGAGCGCGAAATGACCTTGCGCCCGCCGTGAAACGTAGCGGCATGGTCGATGATGCGATGGCACAGCAATGGCCAATCCTGCATCAGGCCGAGCATGGCATTCTCCTCCTGGTATTCTTCATTGACCAGCGCCCCTCGCCAGTCGGCCTTAAGGTTAGCTGCTAGGCTGGGCGGCGCAACGGTTTCGTGATGGGCCATGTTTCGGCAGCCCGTTTGGTTGCATAAATACCGTAATCGCAGCAGACATCCATTTCATGCGGGTTCTCATTGCATTTCTGTGGCTGGCCGGCGCCGGCGGCGCCGTTGCTGTTGCCGGGGAGGTGCCGTTACCGCGCCCGCGGCCGCCGTTGTGGGGCGAACCGCAATCCTTCCGCGAAGCCGCCGGCCCCGGTTTTGATTCCGCCAGTGTCACCAGCGAACCGACCGATTGCGACAAGCGCGTCCAGGCGGTCGCCGTCGCCGAGCCAGTGCCGCGGCTGGTCGGCCCGGGTGCCTGCGGGGGCGGCGACATGCTGCGGCTCGATGCTGTGCTGCAGCCCGGCGGCGCGCGCATCGAGCTCAAGCCGGCGCCGGTAGTGCCTTGCGAGTTTGCCGAATCCGTCGCCGCGTGGCTGCGTGACGAGGCGGCCCCGCGTGCCAACAAGCTCGGCGCGGCCTTGCGTACCGTCGAGACCTACGATGATTTCGAATGCCGCGGCCGCAACCGCGTCAATGGCGGCAAGCTGAGCGAACATGGCAAAGGCAATGCCGTCGACCTGCGCGCATTCATATTGGCGGACGGCCGCTCCCTCGGGCTTACCGATGTGTCGGTCGCGAAGGAGTTCCGCGACGAAATACGCGAGAGCGCGTGCCACCGGTTCACGACGGTGCTCGGACCCGGCGCGGATGCCCATCATGAATCACATATCCACCTCGATCTGATCGAGCGTCACAATGGCTACCGCATGTGCCAATGGGACGTGCGCGAGCCGCCGAAGACGGAAATCGCCGCGCAGGTTCCGCTGCCGGTGCCGCGTCCGGTCGTGCCGGTCGCCCGGTAAACCATGCGCGGAAATTCCGTTTGCAAATCCACCCTCCATTCATAAGTTGCGGCGAAACAGATCCCCATGACCACGGATAACCCTATCGTGCGCGCCGGCCTTGAGCGGTGCCTGCTCACACGCCGCGGCCTGATCAAGGGCGGCGTAGGACTTGCAGGCGTCGCCTGATTGATGCTGCCGGCGACCGGTGCCTATGCCGCCGCGGAGGCGGCGAGGGATCTGGTGATCACCGACTATCGCCTGTCGCCCCCAACGTGGCCCAAAGGGCGCCGCCTCACCGTTACCGTCATTGCCGACCTGCATGCCGGTGGACCGAACATGGGCGTCGGTCGCGTGCGCCAGGTGGTGGATACGGGTAATGCTCTCGGCAGCGATCTCATCGTCGTGCTTGGCGATTATTTCGCGACGCATCCCTTTGTTACAGAACGCGTGCCGCCGCCGGCCTGGGCAGCCGAGCTTGCGCGCCTGCGCGCCCCGCTCGGCGTCTACGCGATCCTCGGCAATCACGACTGGTGGTACGACATCGATGGCGTGCGCAACGCGTTGCGCACCGTCGGCATGCCACTGTTACAAAACAGCATCGTGCATATCGCCTCGCCGGACCAGCGCTTTTGGCTGGCCGGGCTCGACGACCAGCTCGCGCACTGGCTCGGGCCGCGCCGCGTCCGCGGCGAAGACGATCTTCCCGGCACGCTCGCGCGCATCACCGGCGACGATCCCGTTATCCTGCTCGCGCACGAGCCCGATATTTTCACCGAAATGCCTGCGCGCGTCGCGCTCACCATCGCCGGCCACACACATGGCGGCCAGGTGCGCGTACCCTTCGTGCCGCCGGTCTGGGCGCCGTCGGCCTATGGCGCGCGCTTCGCCTACGGCCATATCGTCGAGGACGCCGTCATATGATCGTCTCAGGCGGCCTCGGATGCAGCAAGGTGCCGTTGCGTCTCGGTGTTCCTTCGGAGATTGTACGGATCACATTGGTCTAGCTGTCAGACGTCGTCTCTGCCCCGGGATGACAGAAACAAAAACGGCGCCCGCGAGGGCGCCGTTTTCATGATTGATCTCGGTCGATCAGTTGGCGCGGAATGGATTGGCTGAAGCCACGCGCGGGTTCGCCGGCGAGTCGCCCTCATGCGGGGCGAGCACGACGACCACCGTGCCCGGCTTCACGCGCTTGTAGAGGTCGATGACGTCCTCGTTGGTCAACCGAATGCAGCCCGAGGAGATCGCCTGGCCGATATATTCCGGCTGGTTGGTGCCATGGATGCGGTAGAGGGTGTCCTTGTTGCCCTCATAGAGATACATCGCGCGCGCCCCCATCGGGTTTTGCGGCCCCGGGCTCACGAAGTTCGGCACATCCATGCGTTTCTTGATTTCTTCGGTCGGCGTCCAAGAGGGCCATTCGGTCATGCGTCCGACCTTGGCGACGCCCGACCAGGCCAGCGCTTCCTCACCCACGGTGACGCCGTAGCGGATCGCCTTGCCCTCGGGCAGCACGTAATACAGATACCGCGCGTCGGAATCGATCAGGATAGTGCCGGGCGCTTCCTTGCGGTGGTACGCCACGATGTGCCGCTTGTAGGGCTCGGGAATCGTCGCCTTTTCGTAAGGCGCCGCAGCGAGCAACTTCTTGTCACGGGGTGTCAAGTTCGCATCCGACGCCACTTCAATCGTGGACTGCATGCACCCGCCCAGAACCACGCCGGCACCCAACAGAACAACCGCCAACCCCCTGACCGCCATTGTCTTCCTCTTTCCCGGTCGCCATTGCGGGCGCCCGTGCCAATTTGCCTCAAGGCGCAATTAACCGAAAAAACCTTGCCATTGCTATGTTTTCGCCCGGCGCACAATCACCTTCCTGTGAACCTGTTGCAGGAATGTCGCAGTGCACCTAAGCGGCCGGCCATCAAAACAACTTTGGGCCCAAGACCTTAAGGTCGAGTTTACCATGGCCGCGCCTATAATGCTTGGCAGTGCGCGACGGGCCAAATGCCACGAGAGCATACGATTTGCCGCGCAATTCCGCCCCACTCATGCACCATCTGGAGGGGCGAGGGACAACGCAAGGAAGGATCGGAGTTCAGGATTATGGAAGTCACAAAAACAACGGAGCAGAAGCAAGACTCCGGACAGCAATACACAAATCTCGACAACCGTTATGGCAAGATTGGTATTTCGGCCGTTGCGGCCGCAGTACGCCATCAGGGCGGACAGCGCAACACAACCGAAGCCCATCTCGAGCCTTACGATCGCGACTGACGTGCCGCGCACGCCAGTGGACGTTTAGCCGGACGGCTCTCGTTCTTCACCACCGCCACGACTTGTGCGCGGCCGCCAGAGTGGCTGCGCCGTTTGGCATTTATGCCTTGCGCAAATCCGCGCGATCAGGTCATTGAGAGGTCACCCGACCGCCGCATGATCCTGATCGGGTCGTGCGCAAGATGGTGGCTGCATGCTTTCGGTCTACGTCCCGCGCGGCACGACGCTCGAGCGAATTGCCGTTGAGCCCGGCTCATCGCTGCCGGAAAACGCGGTGTGGATCGACATGGTCACACCGACGGTTCAGGAAGACAAGCTTGTCGAGCAGTTGCTCGGCATCGCCATCCCGACGCGCGAAGAGATGCAGGAGATCGAAGTCTCGAGCCGCCTCTATGTCGAGAACGGCGCGCGCTACATGACCGCGACGCTGATGTGCCAGTCGGACACGCCGGCGCCGAAGACCACTGCGGTCACCTTCATTCTCACCAGTCATCGCCTGTCGACGGTTCGCTACGACGACCCGCGGCCCTTCGCCATCGTCGAGCACAAGCTCGCGCGCACCTGCCCGCCGAAAGTGTCGGGCGAGGGGGTGCTGATGGACCTGCTCGACGCGGTCATCGACCGCTCCGCCGACATCCTGGAGCGGATCGGCGCCGAGGTCGACCAGGTCTCGCATTCGATCTTCGAGCCGGAAGAAGAGGTCAAGCCGCCGTCCTACAACGATGTGCTCAAGGCGCTCGGCCGCAAGGGTGACCTTACTTCGAAAGTGCGCGAGAGCCTGGTGTCGATCGGCCGTCTGCTGCTCTTCCTTGCCAACGAGGCCGACAGCATGAAATGGCCCAAGGACACGCGCGCGCAGCTGCAATCGATGCAGCGCGACGTCGGCTCGCTCTCGGATCACGCGACCTATCTCACCAACAAGATCACCTTTTTGCTCGACGCCATGCTGGGCGTCGTCAACATCCAGCAGAATAACATCATCAAGATCTTCTCGGTGGCCGCGGTGGTGCTGATGCCGCCGACGCTGGTCGCCTCGATCTACGGCATGAACTTCAAGCACATGCCAGAGCTCGATTGGATCGGCGGTTACCCCTTCGCGCTGTTGTTGATGTTGCTCGCCGCGGCGCTTCCGTATCTGTATTTCAAGTGGCGGAAGTGGTTGTAGGCTGCGGCCGCAAATACACACCCGAAAATCCGTAACAGGAGGAGGCGGTGTTTTTGTCCGCCTCCTCACTCACCTGGCAATGGTCACCAGTTGCGCAGCATTTTATTATAGCCGGGGCTGCCGCCACCGGTCGTATTGTCACTGTATCCCCAGCCTTTCGGGGCGGAATCGATTTTGCCGCGTGCGGACATTGCGTAGGCCGCTTCGCCAAGGTGGCGGGCGACGACCGTGGTGCCAGCCGGCGCAGGCGCTGCAACGGTATTTCCGGCGACGATGTTTCCGGTTCCATTGTCCGGGTCGAAAGATTGGGCGAAAGCCGGCGACGCCAGAGCCGTCGCGACGATCGCGATTCCGATGATCTTCTTCATGGCGATGCTCCATCCTTTGCTGATGATGACGGCTGTCATCACCTGTCGCGCAACATACGCCCTGGAGCCAGTGGGGGTGCGTGATGCAGCCCAC
>DATGDN010000193.1:0-2656 GCA_035310865.1 Pseudolabrys sp.
TTTTCAAAGACTGGATTCCCGCTTCCGAAATGAGCGGATGAAGATGAACTGGAAAGCACCCGATACTACGCTCACCCCCGCGAAAGCGGGGGTCCAGGGAGAAACGCGGGGCGTGTGATAGCGTGCTCACCTCATGCCGCTCGAATTTCTTATCACCGCGCTTGTCACGCTGCTGGTCGTCGTCGATCCGATCGGCCTCGTGCCGTCGTACCTCGCCATCACGCACGGCCTGCCGAAGCGCGCCCGGCGCAGCGTTGCGGTGCGCGCCGCCGTGATCGCGGCGGTGGTTCTTGCCGGCAGCGCGCTGATCGGCGACTGGCTGTTGCGCACCTTGTCGATCGGCTTGCCGGCATTCCGCATTGCCGGCGGCCTGCTGTTGTTCTCGATTGCGTCCGAAATGGTGTTTGGCGTGCGTATCGAGCGGCAATCGCGCCAGGCGGAAGAGGCGCTTGAAGAGCACGTACGCAATATCGCCGCCTTTCCCCTTGCCATCCCCTTGATGGCCGGCCCCGGCGCGATCACCGCCACCGTCCTGCTCGCCGGGCGAAGCAATGGCGATCCGATGCGGCTGGTGCTTCTGCTCGCCGTCATTGCCTTTGTGGTCGCACTTTGCGGCGCGGTCTTCGTGCTTTCCGTGCGCATCGGCAAACTGCTCGGCGTAACGGGTAACATCGTCCTGTCGCGCCTGCTCGGCGTGCTGCTCGCAGCACTCGCCGTGCAGTATGTCGTCGATGGCGTGCGCGCGGCGCTGGCCTGAGCGCCACACGGGAACTTTCCCGTACAGACGCCGTTGGTGCGTGGGGCGACGCAACGTGGCGAGGTTCCCGTGCCAAATCCGCAAGGCGCCGGAGGTGGCGTAATTGCATTGCGCCCATTTGTGCCGGCCAAGGATTTCGACGTCAGCAAGCGTTTCTACAGCGACCTTGGATTTCGCACCGAAGAGATTGCTCCCGCCCTCGTGGAGATGCACCTGGGCAACTACTCATTTCTGCTGCAAGACTTTTACGTCCCCGAGTACGCGGGGAATTTCGTCATGCATATGCTCGTCGACAATGTGCAGTTCTGGTGGGACCGCCTTTGCGGCCTCGATCTGCCGGGCCGTTACGGGATCGAAAATCCGCCCGCTACTGTGGTCGCAGGGCCGCTGAAGGCCACGCACTTCGCCGACCCCTCCAGCATCCTTTGGCACATCGCTCAACCGCTGCGAATGCGGCCGGAATGAAGACGTTGCAATTCCTTGCAATCGTGCTGACCGCACTCGCGCTCGTGCCCGGTGGCGCGCATCTGTTCGCGCTGCCAAACAAGATTCATCTGGCCGAGGTCGACTATTTCGTGACGCAGAACGTCTATCGCGGCTGGGCGTTGTTCGGGATCGTGCTATTCGGTGCCATGTTCGCCAATCTCGCCCTTACGGTTGCAATGCGCGGGCAGCGCGCGTTCATTTTTGTTCTGATCAATCTCGTCTGTCTCATCGCAACGCTGGTGATCTTTTTCGCCTTCACGTTTCCTGCCAATCAGGCGACCAACAACTGGACGGAGGTCCCGGCCGACTGGCAGCAGCTGCGTTGGCAATGGGAAGTCTCACACGCGGTGAACGCGGTGATCACGTTCGTTGGCTTCTGTTCGCTGACGATATCGCTGCTGGTGGAGAGCGAGTGACAATTTTATTCCGCTCATGCCCGCGCGGGGCATCCAGGGCTTTGCAACGTGAGTGATTTCGTTCTCTGGACCCCCGCTTGCGCGGGGGTGAGCGGAGTGTGTGCTGCTGAGTGTGTGACGATGGTCAGAACGGAATCTCGTCATCCATGTCGTCGCGCTTGCCGCCGGCACCGGCCATTGCCGGCTTGCGTTCGCGCGATGCGGTCGGCCCGGCCGAGCCGAAGTCGCCATTGTCGGCCCCTGCTCCGCCCCCGCCGCCGGCGCGGTCGAGCATCGTCAGAGCCGAATTGAAACCCTGCAGCACGACTTCGGTCGAATAACGGTCCTGGCCGTCCTTGTCCTGCCATTTGCGTGTCTGCAAAGCGCCTTCGAGGTAAACCTTCGAGCCTTTCTTGAGATACTGCTCGGCGATTTTCGCAAGGCCTTCGCTGAAGATGACGACGCGATGCCATTCGGTTTTCTCGCGCCGCTCGCCGGTCGCCTTGTCGCGCCATGTCTCCGAGGTGGCGACCCGCAGATTGACGATCGGCCGGCCGTCCTGGGTGCGGCGGACTTCGGGATCGGCGCCCAGATTGCCGACGAGAATGACCTTGTTGACGCTGCCTGCCATGGTGCTCTCCGCGTGGCGATGACGTTCGCCGTTTGAGGGCCGCGTGCCGCGCGTAGCCCCATTTGAAACAGACTCACCCTAGTCCCCGCGCGATGAGGTTACCAAGGGGACGGCAAGCGCGTTGCCCCCTAATCCACAGGGCTGTCGATTGCCCTGATAACCCGAACTTCGTAGTCAAAGCCGCGCATTATGTTCTTGTTATGTTCTAGCTTATTCGAGCACGCTATGCAACTGACTCCGCGAGCGAATTCGCTCGTCCGTTCGGACCATACCGGAACCGTTCCACCGCGGTAACGCCCGCCAAAAATCCGGTGCAGGGACTTGCTTGCGCGGCCCACACACCTGATTTCGTTTGTCAGACGCAAGCGCAATTTTTTCTAACCCGCG
>DATGDN010000194.1:0-13062 GCA_035310865.1 Pseudolabrys sp.
TGCGCCGATGGCGGACCGCTTCGGTAATGTGTGGATCGGCCGGCAGCGTGAGCTGGCCACGATGGCGCATGCCGCGGTGAAGACAATTGCAACCGTGGAACGTATCTACGAGGGAAATCTGCTCGACGATCCGACGCTCGCTGCCGGCACGCTTCCCGGATTTTACGTCGAGAGCATTGCCGTTACAGAGCGCGGCGCATGGCCATTGG
Organism: Pseudolabrys sp.; assembly: GCA_035310865.1. GTDB lineage: Bacteria > Pseudomonadota > Alphaproteobacteria > Rhizobiales > Xanthobacteraceae > Pseudolabrys. Next base: position 210 of record DATGDN010000194.1, read on the forward strand.
GACTTCCGGATTTCTACTCTGCCGATGCAGATCATCTGGCTTTGTATGCGCGCATGGCGGCGACTGAAGCGGGATTCGCAGAGTATCTGGACAAATATGTTTTTGAGAAACGGGCGGCGTGACAGCAAACAACTTCCGTGACGAAGAGCTCCTTGCCGACGTTATCGCCCGGCTGATCGGCGACGTGCGCCATGTGGCGGTCGGCAACGCGTCACCAATACCAGCGACTGCAGCCTTGCTTGCGCGTGAGCGAGGCAGGGGCCGGCCCTATGTTTCCCTCCTTCAGAGCCGCAAACACAATTTCTTCACCGACGGGGCGCGCGAACTGTTCGATTGCGCGGGCCAGGGCCGCATCGACGTGTTCTTCCTGTCGGGCGGGCAAATCGACGGAGACGGCAACGTCAACCTCGTCAGCATCGGTGACTACCAACACCCGAATGTGCGCTTCCCGGGTTCGTTCGGGTCGGCCTACCTTTATTATGTGGTGCCAAAGGTCATCCTTTTTCGTACCGAACATTCCCGCCGTACGCTGGTGCCGAAGGTGGACTTCATCAGCGCGCCGGGCGCAAATGACGAAAACGTCTACCGGCCGGGTGGGCCGGCCGCCTTGGTGACCAACCGCTGCCTGTTCAGCTTCGGCGATGGGCATTTCACACTGGCAAGCGTCCACCCGGGCCATACTCTGGAGGAAGTCGTCGAGAATACCGGCTTCGATTTCGACAAGCCCGCTAGCGTGCCGGTAACGCCGGCGCCCTCGCCGGAAACTCTCAAACTGTTGCGAGAGGTGGTCGCGCCGCAGCTCGCGGAGGTCTATCCGCAATTTGCGGCGCAAGTGTTCGGCATTGGGCAGGCTGCTTTCGCGCGCTGAAAAACCTCGCTCTTCCGGTCATTACACCCGTGGGCTAGGCTGCCGCGCGCGCGGCCGCCCGGCCGCAGCGCATCATAAGAAACGGAAGGAAAGCGTCGGTGAAAACGGTTGAAGCTGCGGTGATCGGTGTCGGATGGGTTGGCGGCACGCGTGCGGAAACGCTGGCTCGCACGGCATTGGTCGACAAACTGCACTTGTGCGAAATCCGGCCTGACCGGCTCGCCGAGGTGAAGAAACTCTACAAGCCCGCCACCGCGACGCTCGACTACAACGACATCATCAAGAACAGCAATATTTCAGTGGTCTATATCTCGACCACGCCGGAATCGAACCACTACCCGATCTGCCGCGACTGTCTCAAATCCGGCAAGAACGTGATGCTGGAAAAACCGATCGCGCTCGAACTATGGGAAGCCGACGAACTGATCCAGCTCGCCAAGCGCAACAATCTCAAATTCACCATCGGCTATTCGCAGCGCTTCAATCCGAAGATCGCCTACGCGAAAAAGAAGATCGTCGACGGCACGCTCGGCAAGGTCGTCTCGGTACTGGTGAGCCGGCATCTTTCGCGCAGCCTGGGCAAGAAGATCGCCAGCCGTGTCCGCTTGTCGCCTGTCGTCATGGAGTCGACGCACGACCTCGATTTCGTGCTTTGGCTGCTTGAGCCTGCAAAACCGGTTCGCGTCTATTCGCAAGGCGCCTACGGCTACATGCAGCCGATCAACGGCTCGCATGACGTCATGTTCACGACGGTGACAATGGACAACGGCGTGGCGGTGATGATCGGAGGCGGCTGGAACCTGCCTCCGAGCTACCCAAACTACTGCGCGACCTGGATCGAGATCACCGGCACCGAAGGCTCGCTGTTTCTCGATGATACCCAGCGCGACAACTGGCTCAACACGGAGAAGGCTGGCCAGCAATTCCCGATGTCGACAATGCCGGGCGAGTGGGTCGACAACGTCTTTGCGGGCGGCATGGCCCCCGAAACGATCCATTTCCTCGAAGCCTGCATCCGAAACACCCCGGTGATGGTGACGCCGGAAAGCGCGCGGCGCGTAATGGAGACCTACAGCGCCGCCGACCTTTCCGCAGACCGCAACGAACCCGTGGACCTGCCGCTGACGAATGAGACAATTTCGGCCATTGCCGAATTCAAGCAGAAGATCCGCGCCGGGGTGAACCAATGAAGAAATCCGCCAAAGGCGTCGGCCTCGCGATCATCGGCGGCGGCCGCGTGGGCCTGTTCCGCGGCGAAGTGGCGGCGCGCCACCCGGCTGTTGAATGGATCGGCCTGGCTGAGAAAAACCCCAATCGTGCCGGCGAAGTCGGGCCGAGGATCAGCGCCGATTTCGTTACCCAAAGCCATGTCGAATTACTCAAGCGGCCGGAGGTCACCGCCGCCATCATCTGCACCGATGAGCACCTGCACGTCGACCCGATCATGACGGCGGTCGAACGCGGCCTTCCGATGCTGATCGAGAAGCCGCTCGCGACGGATCTCAAGGAATCCGCGCGCGTTCTCAAGGCGATCAAGGATGCCAAGCTCGATGCCGTCGTCGGTTATACTCAGCGATTCCGCCGTCGCTGGCTGGCCGCCAAGGAAAAGTGCCGCACCGGTGCGCTTGGCGACGTGACGATGGTGACCTCGCGTGCGTTCATGAACCGGCTCGTCGCCATTGATAACTACAAGCGCACTGATGACCCCTCGACGATCTCGCCCATGGTGATTTCCGGCACGCATGCGCTCGACATCTGCATGTGGTGCCTAGATCCGAAAAAGCCGGTCGAGTGCTATGCGCGCTCGATCGACAAGGTCCTGGGGCCCTCGTACAAAGGCATCGATGCCACCGCCGGCATGATCATGTTCGACGACGGCACCGTCTATCATCTCAATATTTCATGGGCTCTGCCGGTGACCTGGCCGGGCGCGGTCTACTCGCTCGAAGTCGGGATTGTCGGCACGACCGGCGTGCTGACCATCGACGATACCCATCGCGACATTGTCCTGGCGGTCTCTAAGCCGCAGTCGGAAGGCTACAACCCCGACGCCACGCGGCTGGTCGATTTCATGGGCAGCTACCCGCCCGGTGACATGGCGCTTGGCGAATTACGCGGGCCCATGGCCGAAGAAACGGACTCATGGCTCAACCGCATTGCGCTGGGTCTGCCAACGGCAGCCGCGACGGTCGAAGAAGCACACCGCAACCTTATGCTGACCAAGGCGCTTGATCTCTCCGCCAAGCGCAAGCAGCCGGTGAAACTGCCGCTCGAGGCGGACTAACGCCCTACCGCGCTGATTGTCGGAAGCACCCGGTAAAGCTGGAAAGCATCTCCGCTATAGACCAGGCCAAGATGGTTTCTGTCCGGATTGCGCATGCCGGGCGTTGTGAACAGGATGTAGACGTAGTCATAGTGCTGCGTCCAATCGTTCCAGAAATAGGAGGCGTTCGCCTTGTCGCCTTCAGCGACCTGCAGCACGTAGGGCAGCGAGGGAGGTAACCAATCCTCGGTCTCGACGTATTTCTGGAATTCCTTTCGCACGTGCAGGATTTGCTTTCCTTCGACGGTGAATTCCGTGGACACAAGCGCCGAGCGTTCGATGACCGCCATGGACGCTGCGTGCACCAAATTGAAATCGCTGATTTCCTTGCCGGATGAACGATCGCCGTAGACGACAAGCACTCGAGCGCCTTGTTTGATCTTTCCGACCGATTGGAAAAATTCATTGGTACCGCGATCGAGGTGGTTCCAGACAAGCTGAACCTCAACGATACGCACCGCGAGCAGCGCTACGATCAGGGTGACCAAGCCCCAGCGGGTTACCCGCTGCCGCAAATCGATATCGAAGCAGGCGACAAGCATGAAGGCGATTGCGATCGGCAACCGCTGGTCGGCGAGATGCGCGCCGAACAATGCGCGTGGCAGCGCAATGTAGACAACAGCACCTACGGCGAGGATAGCCCAGCCGGCCGTATGGAAATGCAGTAGACCGCGGCGCCATGCGATGGCTGCTGCAAGCACGATGGCGACAAACAACACGCCGGCCACCGGCAGGTAGTACACATTGAGCACGGCAATGAGGCCCTGGAGCTTGCCGCCGAACTCCCAAAAGGCCGGCGAGCCCGGCGCCTGCCAGGTCGGGCTGGCAACCAGAAGAGCGAGAAGCGGAATAAAGGGCACTCCGGTTGCCAAGAACGATACGAGCCGCGGACCCCAAGGTTCCTGTCGTTTTGACCATAGCCGATGCGATTCGAGCGCAAGCAATCCAAGGCCGTACACGCCTGCAGCGAACAAATGGCAGACAAACAGTGCGATCGCAAACAACGTCGATGCCGTGAAGCGCCATGGCCACGGGCGATCACGCAAAGCCACCCACGTTGCGAACGCCCAAAGCGCCAGCCCGATGCCGAATACATAGTTCATCACGCCGACCAGCATCACGCCGTTGTACAGCAGCGGCAGGGCAACAAGCGGTAGCGGGGACCAGCGGCCGTTGAGGGCGCGGCTGAACACGAGCGTGCCGGTTGCGATCAGACTGAAGGCGAAAATCGTGAAGATTTGTCCCGCAAGATAGACATTCATGAACCTGTGCAGGACAGGGACGATGAGGTCGATCATCAAGTTCGGGATGATCTGCCATTCGACCGTGTAATAACGGCTGAGGTTGGAGTCCGAACCGATCGCATCGACGACGTGCGTGCGCGCCAGGTGATTGACGTAGTCCGAAAGCGGCGGCAGCGGATGCGTCGCAATCGGTATCGACGCCGCTGCGATCAGCACGACGAAGAGGATGGTGATAACCGGCGCGCGAAAATACGCTGGCGCAGGCGCGCGGCCGCTGCTGACTTGCATGACGAGCGACCCCCCGGCTGCTCTTTTGGGCGCCGCCAAACTAGCAGGAGGTTCCGGTGGCGCAAACCGTCATTCTGATAAAATGGCCGCCCATGATTGCTTCATCGGAAATGACGGCCATCCGGCGCGGTGGCGCATACACTCTAGCGCGCCGTCTGCGGACGTGGCGGAGCGGGCGTACTGCTGCTCCGTGCCGGAGCGGGCGCCGATGAGGTACTGCCGCTGCTGCTGCTACCGCTGCCGCCGAACAGGAACCGTTGCGGGTTATGCGCCAGATCGGTGATGGCCCGGCCGGCAATGTCTATCTGGCGCGTCGCGGTCGCCGTCATCCTGTTGACGCCGACTGTGATTTCCTCGGTGCGCTTGTCCAGATTTTCGATAAGTGTGCGCGCGGATGCCGTCGCCTCCTTGGCATTGCTCATCGTATCTTTGGCGTTGCTCATAATAGAATCGACGGTGTCGGAGTTGCGCGCGAGCGAAGCGCTAAATGTGGCGATGTCCTTGATCGCCTGATGCAGCGCCTCCTGATTGGCGGCGATCACTTCTTCCGCCTTGTTGAGCACGTCGCGAGCAGCTTGCATCATGTCCTGGCTGGCGCTGGGGTCGGCTTTCAGCGTCGGCGGCTCGCCCTCTTCCCTTTCGATGAGCTGGGTGGTCGCGGAAACGCCCTTGAGCGAGACGGCGGCGACGCCGGTCAGCCCCTGAAATTCCAGGCCGACCTTGGTGTCAGAGCGGATCGGCGTCGCTTTGTTGACTGCCAGCATGGCGATCACCTGCGACGGCTTGTCGGGATCGAGCTGCAACTTGGTGACTTCGCCGACGCGGATGCCGTTGAACAGGACATTGCCGCCGACCTGCAATCCCGACACCGAGCTGTCGAAGATGACGCGGTAGGCGACGGCCTGCTTCTTGCCAGAGGAGTGGTGCAGCCAGAACACGAAGGCAAACGCGCCCGCGACAACGGCGAACGTGAACAGCCCGATCAGTGCGTAATGCGCTTTTCTCTCCATCACTCCACTCCGTCAGTTCCTGGCCGCGGCCTGCTGGCCGGCTCTTGCGCGCACGCCATGGAAATACGCTTTCAGCCACGGATGCTGCGATTTCAGCATCGTATCCATGGTTCCGGCTTCGATGATCTTGCCTTCGCCAAGGACTGCGATCCTGTCGCAGATCGTATGAAGGCTGTCGAGATCGTGAGTTACCATGAAAACCGCCATTGCCGAAGTCCGCTGTAGCGTCAGGATCAGTTGGTCGAAATCGCCTGCGCTGATCGGGTCGAGACCGGAAGTCGGCTCGTCGAGAAAGAGGATTTCCGGGTCGAGCGCGAGTGCCCGCGCCAGCGCGACGCGCTTGATCATGCCGCCGGAAAGTTCCGACGGGAACTTGCGGTATACATCAGGCTTTAGACCGACCATTTCGAGCTTGGTGATGGCAATTTCGGTCATCAGCTTGTCGGACACGTCGAGATACTCGCGGATCGGGAATTCGACGTTTTCGCCGACAGTCAGCGAGGAGAACAAAGCACCCTGCTGGAACAGAATGCCCCAGCGCCGCTCGATCTCCTGGCGCTGCACTTCGCCGGCCTGATCGAGGTTTACGCCGAATACGTCGATGCGGCCTTCCCGCTTCGGCAATAGCCCGACGATCGTGCGCGTGAGCACGGACTTGCCCGCCCCTGAGGCGCCGACGAACCCAAGGATTTCGCCCCGGTAAACATCGAGCGTGACGCCGTTCAGAATCCGGTTGCCTTTCAAATCCACAACAAGGTCGCGCACTTCGATGATCGGGGACTTAGGACCGTTTGCCATTTCACATGCCGATCGACGCGAAGAACATGGCAAAAATGCCGTCGAGCACGATGACCAGGAAAATCGATTTGACTACCGAATTGGTGGTTTGCTCACCAAGCGACTCGGCGCTGCCCTGCACCTGGAGTCCTTCGACGCAGGCGACGACACCGATGACCAGGGCCATGAAAGGCGCCTTGATCATGCCGACCTCGAAAGTATTGGTCGTGACCGCCTCGCGCAGCCGCGTCAGGAAAACCTCCGGCTGAATGCCGCCGTAGAGCCAGGCGACGAGGCCGCCGCCGTAGAGCGCCGCCATCGAGCCGAGGAATGTGAGAATCGGAACTGCGATCACAAGCGCCACGATGCGTGGGAGAATAAGGACCTCTACCGGATCAAAGCCCATGGTGCGTAGCGCATCGACTTCCTCGCGCATGCGCATGGCGCCGAGCTCGGCCGTATAGGAGCTGCCCGACCGCCCCGCCACCATGATGCAAACGATCAGCACGCCGACTTCGCGCAACACCAGCACGCCAACCATGTCGATGACGTAGATGTCGGCGCCGAACTTGCGGAAATGAAAAATGCCCTGCTGCGCGAGAATGGCGCCGATCAAGACAGTAATCAGCAGAATGATCGGCACCGCCCGCCACCCAACTCGTTCGAGCTGATTGACCGTCGACGTGAAGCGAAAAGTCGTTGGCCGCAGAAGGACGCGCCCGAATGCGGCCATCACTGAACCGAGCATCTGCACAAACAAATAGAGATCGGCGCCGACAGCCGACATTGTCATCCCGACGCTGACCAACGTCGCAACGATGCTATTGGCGCGGCGCGGCGGCGGCGTGAGCGTCTGCGTGCCGGCGCGCACCTTCTCGAAGAGCCCGCGATAATCCTCGCGCAGCCCGATCAAGCGCGCTTCGCGTCCCTCGTCCGTCCATTGCCGCATTACGCGCTCGATGAGCCATGCGCCATAGGTGTCGAGATATTCAATCCGGTTGACGTTGATCGCGATGCCACGCGCGGTGATGCCACGCGTCGCAGCCTCGACCTGGGGCTCGATGGCGCCGGCGTATTCGGCCGTCCATGATCCGGCAGCGCTGAGTTCGACCCAGTCGCCCCGCACTTGGCCGCTGACCAAAATTCCCGCCGTCACCGCACGCTCCTTCGTCAACGACAAGGCACCGCGCCTGCGCAATGCCGCGCAGGCGAGCAGACGAGACAGGACTGGATGCGTTGCGGCGGGACTTTGCGGTTACATCGCTGGCCGATCGGCTGGCGATGGCCACAATTCAAGGGCCGCATCGAGCGCGATCACGCCCCGCCCCGATTACCTGTAAAGGTTAACAAATTAGTAGCAATTCTTAAACGTCCTTTAACCGAATAGGTTAACGAACGATTAACTATAGTTCCGCGCCATTGACGGGCTCGAACTAGCAGGCGGAGACGCCTACGCAGTTGGCATTGGCGTCATTGACCGCGAACAGGCTCTCTACGACCGGCCGCCGCATATGTTTAACCGGCGGGATGGAGAGGACCTCCATATACACAGTCCCCAGACCTTGCAGTCCGAGCAGCGTGCCGGCGCCAAGCGTGAGATCAAGATCACGGTTGGCGACAAACGGACCGCGATCGTTGATCGTCACATTGATTGATCGGTGGTTCTTCGGATTCGAGACACGAATCAACGTGCCGATCGGCAGCGTCTTGTGCGCAGCGTGCCAGCCAATCGGATTGAAGCTTTTGCCGGTCGAGACCAGTTTGTCTTCCCAGTACATCGACGCGACGACCCATTGGCCAGCCTGAATGCGATCCAGGGTATTTTCACTGGAGACGCTCGACAGGGGGAGTGCGGCCAAAACGCCACCGCACGCCAACAGGACGCAGAGATGGACCAATGCCCACTTGGCCCGTGCCGCGAGTCCTCGTTTTTCGATCACGTCCATCGATCTGATCTGGCAAAAGATTTTTTGCCGAAGCCCCAAGCTGGTCCCGTGCGAATCAACGCGAGACGCGGAATGAATTGCGCTTAATACGAATTGTTCCCATGAGAGCGAAAAATACGGCGGTTATGTGATCCGCCGCGGATAGCTCATATGCGCTGGCGCAGCGGCTTGATCGACAATTCGCCGGCAAGCTTGTCGAGCTGCGCGAGCAATTCGGGTGCGAGCGGTAGCCCGTTGTGGAGCCGGTCGGCGCGGCGTTTCGCCCGCTGGTCGCCGGGCAGTCTCACCGTGTGGCCCGGCAGCGGCTTTGTATCGCGCAGCTCGCGGATGTGGCGGTCGACCTCAGCCTTGAACTGCGCGAGCGGCTGAAAGCGGCTCGGATCGAGCGCGACGACAAACTGACCTGTGTTGGTGACCTTGTCCGGCTCGGCATTGAAATCGACGCAATCGCGGCCGAACAGCGCGCCGTTAAGCGTGCCGGCGAGGAGGCCGAGCGTCAGCGCAAGGCCTGCCCCCTTGTAGCCGGCCATTGGCAGCAGCAAGGCCTCCGCACTCTTGTGCGGATCGACGACGGCTGCGCCGGTCTTGGGATCGATCATCCAGTCGTTGCGCAACGGCTTGTTCTGCAGGCGGTGGTTCTTGATGGTGCCGTAGGAGACGATCGACGTCGCAATGTCGAGAACGATGGGCGCTTCCTCGCCGGCAGGGATCGCGATCGCGAGCGGATTGGTGCCGAGCACCGGCTCGGCGCCGCCGGCGAGCGGCATGTGATTGGCATTCGCCACCGCCGAATAGAGCCCCACCATGTCGGCCTTCAGCGGCAATGCCGCATAGACGCCTGCGGCGCCGGCATGACCCGACATGCGGCAGCCGACCCAGGCCACACCGCATTCACGCGCGAGTTCGATCGCAGTTTCCGCCGCGCGTGCGACCACGAGATGGCCCATGCCGTTATCGCCGTCGACCAGCGCCGTCGCCGGTGCGCTGCGATTGACTGTGATGTTGGGCCGCGGGTTTGTCGAGCCGAGCTTCAGGCGTTGCACATATTGCGGCAGGCGGAAGACGCCGTGCGCATCGGCACCGGTCAGGTCGGCCTCCAGCATGAGCTCGGAAATTCTGTCAGCGTCATGCTTGGGCACGCCCACCTTGATCATCGCATCGACGATCAGGCCGGTCACGGCCGTGGTTGGAATGCGTGTGGCTTTGGTGGCCTGGACGTTCATGCTTTTCCCAGCAGGGCTTGAGCGCGCGTACTCAAAATCGTCGCCTTGTCGGCATCGGAGATGTTCAGCCCGCGCACGTGTTTCACACAGTCCATCATGCCCATGTCGTAGGGATAGTCGCTGCCAAGCATGACACGATCGGCGCCGACATGCTCGATCATAAATTCCAGCACGGGTGCCGAGTGCAGGATAGTGTCGTAGTAGAAGCGCTTAGCGATGTTCGTGGGCCGTTTGGAGATGTTCTTTTTCGGCTCCGGCCGCACCTGCCAGCCGTGCTCCCAGCGCGCCGCCTGATAGGGCGTGAAGCCGCCGCCATGCGCGAGCACGACAGCGAGCTTCGGATGACGATCGAGCACGCCGCCAAAATAAAGGCAGGCCGCGCCGATCGTCGTGTCGAGCGGGTTGCCGATAAGATTGTTCAGGTAATAGGACTTCATCCGGTCGGCGCCGGCGACATTGTTCGGGTGAATGAAGACGAAGGCGCCGAGTTCTTCGGCCGTCGCCCACACCGGCTCGAAGCTCGGATCGTCGAGGTTCTTGCCCATGATGTTGGAAGCAAACATCGTCCCGCGCAGTCCGAGCCTGGTCATCGCGCGCTTGAGCTCGTCGGCGGCCTTGTCCGGCGCCTGCATCGGCAGCGTCGCGATGCCCATGAAGCGCTGCGGATTTTCTTTCACCAGTTTCGCGATCTGGTCGTTCTGGATTGCCGACGTCACGGCACCCAGCGAAGCGTCCTGGTTGTAGAGATAAGTCTGCGGCGTCGCGGAAAGTACCTGCACGTCGACGTCCATGGCGTCCATGTCGCGCAGGCGGTGCGCAATATCAAAGCCGCCGCGCGGGAACGGGCGATACGCCACGCCGCCGACATCCAGCGTCGCGAACTCGGAATCAATCGGAGTGATGGTCACAGGAACCTTGGGCGCTTCCTTACGCAACAGGCCGACGGTTTCCTCGGTCAACACATGGGTATGGGTATCGATCGTTCTCACGTTGCTCATTTCACCACCCGAAAGACGCCACACGACGCGCGGCAAGAAGCGCCTGAGTGCCGCAGCCGCCGCGTAGACGCAAGCCCCTGTCGGCGGCGGTTCTTTCCGCTATAAACGGAGGCCCTGCCAGTCTATTTCCGGATCTCCCATGACCACGACCCCTGCCCGCACCAGACAAACGCCGCGCGTCGAGGACAACGCCCTGGTGCGCGGCGCCGGCCACTTCATGGACGACCCGCGCCTGCCGAATACGGCTTACGCCGCCTTCGTACGCTCTCCGCACGCACACGCGCGCGTCGTCTCGGTGAAGACCGAGGAAGCGCGCAAGGTGAAGAAAGTGCTGGCGGTGCTCACCGCCGCGGACGTGAAGGCGGCCGGCATCGGCAGCATCTCGCGCCACCCGCCGGTCGTTGGCCGCGGTGGCGCCAAGATGGTCATGCCGTTCCGCCCGGTGCTGGCGGAAAAGGCAATGCATGTCGGCGACGCGGTCGCAATGGTGGTGGCGGAGAGCCCCGCCGCCGCGCAGGACGCCGCCGACCTGGTGCAAGTCGAGTACGAAGAGCTGACGCCGGTGGTCGATCTCGACGCGGCGATGAAAGCCGAAACGCAATTGTACCCGGATGCGCCCGGCAATCTCTGTGTCGACTGGCCGGGCACGGTCCCGAGCGACGACAACGAGCGCGAAGTCGCGAAGATCATCAAGGAAGCGCCGCACGTGGCGCGCGTGCGCGTCGCCAACCAGCGCCTGGTGGTGGCTTCGCTCGAGACGCGCGGCGCTACCGGGCAATACGACGCGGCGAACGAGAGCTACACGCTGCATGCCTGCTCGCAGAGCGCCGACGGCATGCGCGGCCAGGCAGCCTCCATCATGGGCGTGTCGAACGACAAACTGCGGGTCATCACCGGCGACGTCGGCGGCGCCTTCGGCATGAAGACGACGTGCTATCCGGAATATATCGCGCTGCTGGTGGCGGCGCGCAAAGTCGGCCGGCCGGTGCACTGGCAGGCCACGCGTTCGGAATCCTTCATCTCGGACGCGCAGGCGCGCGACGCCGTCAGCGAGGCCGAACTGGCGCTCGACGACAAGGGCAAGTTTCTCGCCTTGCGCGTGCGCCATTTGTGCAACCAGGGCGCCTACGTGGCCAATGCCGGCATCAACATCAACACCAACAACTTCGCGCGCTGCCTGCCCGGCATGTACCGCATCCCGAAGGTCGATGTGTCGGTCGCCTGCTATTTCAGCAACAGAGTGCCGATCGCCCCCTATCGCGGCGCCGGACGGCCGGAAGCGAATTACGTCCTTGAGCGCGTCGTCGAAGAAGCCGCGCGCGTTGTCGGCATCGATCCGTTGCGGCTGCGCAAGAAGAATCTCATTCCGCCGTCGGCGATCCCGTACAAGACCGCGATCGGAAATACCTATGACAGCGGCGACTTCCCCGGCATCGTCGAGCAGGCCCTCGAATTGTCCGATTACGCCAATTTCAGCAAGCGCAAACGCGAGGCGGCGCGCCGTAAGAAACTCCGCGGCATCGGCATCTCCTGCATGCTGGAGCATTCCGGCGCCACGCCGATGGAACAAGCGGCGGTCGCGTTCCCCGGCGGCGATACGCTGGTCCTTGCCTGCAACGTGCAATCGACCGGCCAGAGCCATGCCACGGTGTTCGGCCGCCTGCTCGCGAACAAGCTTGGCATCGACGCCGGCAAGATCGAGCACCGGCATGGCGACACCGCGTTGGGGTTGACCGGCAACGCCTCGGTCGGCTCGCGGTCGGCCATGTGCGCCGGCAATGCTATCGTGCACACGGCCGATGTGATGCTCGCCAAAGGTAAGAAGATCGCGTCTTCTCTGCTGGAGGCGTCGGAGCAGGACATTCAGTACCGCAACGGTCAATTCGAAGTGGTCGGCACCGACCGCAAGATATCGCTGTTCGAGACCGCGCGCCGCGCCAAGGAAATGGGCGAAAGCCTCGACACCAAGGACAAGGCTGAGACGCCGCTCACCTTCCCCAACGGGTGCCACATCGCCGAGGTCGAGATCGATCCCGACACCGGGCTGGTCGATCTCGTGACCTACACGGCGGTTGACGACTGCGGCAATCCGCTCGACTTGATGATCGTCGAGGGCCAGGTGCACGGCTCGCTTGCACAGGGCTTAGGCCAGGCGCTGGTGGAGAACGCGGTGTAC
>DATGDN010000195.1:0-1689 GCA_035310865.1 Pseudolabrys sp.
GGGCTGGCCGCTCGCGGAAGCAAGGGTTTGAGGCATTTTTATCACGGGGTGGCCATCGGACTGTCATGGGAGGCCGTGACAGGGCAAGTCGCGGTTGCTAGGAAATCCGTCCAAAAGTATTGCGGGGAAACGTCATGATGAAAAAGCCGAACTGTCCGATCATTGCCATTGAGGAGCACTATTGGGACCCGGAACTGGCCAAGCATTTCACTGGTCCGGAAGCCGGGCGCGGCAACGAGACGGACGAACGGCTTTTCGATCTTGGCAGCCTGCGGCTCAAGGAAATGGATGAGGCCGGGATCGATATCCAGGTCCTTTCGCACGGCGCGCCGTCGACCCAGAAGCTGGGGACCGACATTGCGGCAGATTTGACCCGTCAGGTGAATGACCGGCTTGCGAAGGTCTGCGCGGCCAATCCGAAACGCTTCGCCGCTTTCGCCGCGCTCCCGACCGTTGACCCCAAGGCCGCCGCCGACGAGCTTGAGCGCACCGTCACCAAGCTCGGTTTCAAGGGCGCGATGCTGCACGGCATGTCGAACGGCGAGTTTCTCGACCTCAAGAAGTTCTGGCCGATTTACGAGCGCGCCGAGAAACTCGACGTTCCAATTTATTTTCACCCGTCATTGCCGCACGCCAAGGTGACGGAAATCTACTACCAGGATTACGCCAAGGACTTCCCCCTGGTCGTGCGGCCGGCCTGGGGTTACACGGTCGAAACAGCGACCCAGGCGATCCGCCTTGTGCTGTCAGGCGTGTTCGAAACGCATCCGAATCTGAAGGTCATTCTCGGCCACTTTGGCGAGACGTTGCCGTTTCTGCTCTGGCGCATCGATTCGTCGCTCAAGCGGCCGGGCCAGAAGGCGATGAGCTTCCGCGACATTTTCTGCAAGAATTTCTACGTCACCACCAGCGGCTTCTTTTCCGATCCGGCGCTGATCTGCTGCATGCTGGAAATGGGCGTTGATCATATATTGTTCGCTGTCGACTGGCCCTTCGTGATGAATCCGCCGGCGGTCGAGTGGATGAAAAACGTTTCGATTTCGGATTCCGACAAAGTGAAGATCCTGAGCGGAAACGCGAAAAGCCTGCTAAAAATGTAATCAGCCAACCGGGTGACGGCGATAGTAGTCGGCGTCGTCGGAGGACTGCTTCCAATCGCTGTTGCCGCGCCAATCGTAATGATGCGCGCGCATATCGGTGCCGTAGCGCACGCGGAACAACAAGGTGCGCGCCGGCCCGTTCTCATATTCGTGCACTTCGCCGGGCGGGTGAACGACAAAGGCGCCCGGCGTCACTGCGGTGGAATTGGCCGGAGTGCGCATCGTGCCACCGCCGGTAAAGCAGAAATAGATCTCGGTCGCATGCGGATGGCAGTGATAGGGGCTGATCTGACCAGGCTCCCAGCAGGCAATGGTGACGTCGCCGGCTGCAATCTTGCCAAGAATTTTCTCGACATGGTGCTTGGGGTCCCATTGCTGCTCGCGTTCGAGGCTAAAGACGTGCATGACAGTTGCGCTCCGGCGAAATGAGGTATTCAGCCTAGCGCAAGCTTCAGCTGGACAGGAGGGCGGCGTTGCGCATCGACCGCGCGCATTGATACAAAGACGATACAGGGCCCGTAGCTCAACTGGTTAGAGCCGACCGCTCATAACGGTCTGGTTGGAGGTTCGAGTCCTCCCGGGCCCACCA
>DATGDN010000196.1:0-4560 GCA_035310865.1 Pseudolabrys sp.
GAGCATCTAACGACAATAGGGGGCGCAGCGCACGGAGGTAATGATGGCAAATGACGATAAAAAACCGAGCGGACCTGACCTCTCCACGGGCGTCCCGGTGGGCAACGTTCCTGAAGGCGCCATGCTGGCCGGTCACATCGGTGACGACGAGGTGCTGCTGGCGCGTCGAAACGGCAAACTGTTCGCGCTGTCCGCACACTGCACCCATTATCATGGGCCACTCGTCGATGGCCTGCTCGTCGGCACTACGGTCCGGTGTCCGTGGCACCATGCCCATTTTAGCCTCGAGACCGGCGAAGCGCTTGCTGCGCCCGCGCTCAGCCCACTCACGTGCTGGCAAGTCGAGGAGTGCAACGGCAAAATTGTCGTCAAATACAAAAAGCCACAGCCTGCCCCAAAGAAGTCCGGATCGGCAGGCGAGAACATCGTTATCGTTGGCGGCGGTGCTGCCGGCTTTGCCGCCGCGGAGATGTTCCGCCGCCGCGGTTTCGCCGGCAGCGTCACTATACTGAGCAACGATGACGCCGCACCCGTCGACCGGCCGAACCTATCAAAAGACTATCTTGCCGGCAGCGCCCCGGAAGATTGGGTGCCGCTACGCGGCGAGGACTGGTATGCCGAGAACCAGATCGGTCTCAAACTCAAAACCGACGTCGTTGCACTCGACACAAAAAACAAAGAGCTGACGCTCGGAAATGGCAGCAAGCTAAAGTTCGATAAATTGCTGCTCGCGACCGGCGCCCAACCGGTTAAGCTCGACATCCCCGGCGCAAGCCAACCGCACGTACACACATTGCGTTCGCTCGCGGACTGCCGTGCAATCATTGCGCAAGCAAAAAATGCAAAACGTGCGGTCGTCATTGGTGCGAGCTTCATCGGTCTGGAGACTGCCGCAGCGTTGCGCGCTCGCGACGTCGAAGTTCATGTAGTTGCGCCTGAGGCTCGCCCACTTGAGCGCGTGTTCGGAACAGAACTCGGCGATTTCATTCGTGCGCTGCACGAGGAGCACGGCGTCAATTTCTACCTAGAAAACAGTGTCACCGCAATTGATGGCAAACGCGCCACCCTCAAAAATGGTGGTGCGATCGAGGCTGACCTCGTGGTGATCGGCGTGGGCGTACGTCCCCGTATTGCGCTCGCCGAAAAGGCGGGGCTTGCCACCGACAAGGGGGTAAGCGTGAACGAGTACATGGAAACAAGCGCGAGCGGCATCTATGCAGCCGGTGACATTGCGCGCTGGCCCGACCCAATTTCAGGCGAACGCATCCGCGTTGAGCACTGGGTGGTGGCCGAGCGGCAAGGTCAGACCGCGGCGCTCAACATGATGGGCGTGCGGACACCGTTCCGGTCAGCGCCCTTCTTCTGGAGCCAGCACTATGACGTGCCGATCAACTATGTCGGCCACGCCGAAAAATGGGATGCCATAGATATCGAGGGCGACGTGCTGAAGCGGGATTGCGTCGTCCGCTATAAGCGCGACGGCCGCGTGCTGGCTGTTGCAACGATCTATCGTGACAAAGACAGCCTTGAAGCCGGGGTAGAATTGGAGCGGCGGGCCGGTAAGTCGGCGAGCCCCACCTGATTAACCGCTTTTGAACGGTGCGCGGCGACGGGTAGCGGGACTTCGTGAGACCGGCTAAAAAGAAAGCCGGGAGTGCACTCATGGCGATAAAATTCGGCCGTCCGATCGAAAGCCGCGCCCGGCTCACCCCGGTGGAAACGAGCCCGGCTGCCACGGACGAGCAACTCGATCTTGCTGTGCGCATGCGCCGGAACAGGCGTAGCGAATGGGCGCGCCGCATGGTGCTCGAAAACGTCCTCACGACCAACGATCTGATCTGGCCGCTGTTCATCATGGACGGCACCAATGCCCGTACCGCGGTTCCCTCCATGCCTGGCGTGGAGCGCCTTACGGTCGATCAGGTGGTGCGCGACGCGGTCCGTGCGGCCAAGCTGACGATCCCGTGTATTGCGCTTTTCCCTTACACCGATCCGAAGCTGCGCGACGAAACAGGAAGCGAAGCGCTCAATCCCGACAATCTCGTCTGCCGTGCCATCCGCGCCATCAAAAAAGAGGTGCCGGAGATTGGCATCCTTTGCGATGTCGCGCTCGATCCCTTCACCAGTCACGGCCATGACGGCCTCCTGCGTAATGGCGTCGTCCTCAACGACGAGACTGTCGCTGTGCTGACGAAGCAGGCATTGGTGCAGGCAGAAGCCGGCTGCGACATCATCGCGCCGTCCGACATGATGGATGGACGCGTCGCCGCCATCCGCAAGACGCTTGATGCCGCGAAATTCACTGACGTCTCGATCATGTCCTATGCAGCAAAATATGCATCGGCGTTCTACGGACCATTCCGCGATGCCGTCGGCTCGTCGAAAACGCTGACCGGCGATAAACGCACCTATCAGATGGACTTTGGCAATTCGGACGAGGCATTGCGGGAGGTTGCGCTCGACATCGAGGAAGGCGCCGACATGATCATGGTCAAGCCCGGCCTGCCCTATCTCGATATCGTACAGCGCGTGAAAGAGACCTTCGCAATGCCGACCTTCGCCTACCAGGTGTCGGGCGAATACGCGATGATCACGGCGGCTGCACAGAACGGCTGGCTCGACGGCGAGCGCGCCATGATCGAAAGCCTTACTGCTTTCAAGCGCGCCGGCTGTGACGGTGTGCTGACCTATTTCGCCCCTCGCGTGGCGGAAAAGCTCAAAGCAGGTTGACGCGGCCAGGGCATTTCCCTCCCAGTCACCGGCCTGGTGACACATGATTTCGACAGGTTGATGCTTCATGGGTGAATTCGCCATCGGCCAGGGCGTGTCTCGCTTTGAGGATCCGCGGCTAATCCGCGGCGGCGGCCGCTATACGGACGACATCAAGCTTCCCGGAATGGCGCACGGCGTCGTGCTGCGTTCTCCGCACGCGCACGCGAAAATAAAGACGATCGACGTGAGCGCCGCAAAAAAGGCGCCGGGCGTGCTGGCGGTGCTGACAAGCGCAGACGTGAAGGCGGCGGGCTATGGCGATTTGCCCGTGCCGGGCGGCCTCAAGCGCCGCGACGGCTCGCCTATGTATAAACCGCGCTATCCGATTCTGGCCGAGGAGCGCGTGCGCTGGGTCGGCGACTATGTCGCCTTCGTAGTTGCCGAAACGGTTGCGCAGGCACTCGACGCGGCTGAGATGATCGCGGTCGACTATGAGGAATTGCGAGCAATCACCTCGACTGCCGAGGCGCCTAGGCCCGGCGCTCCGCGGGTGTGGGACGATTGTCCGGATAATATCTGTTTTGTCGAGTTGATCGGCGACAAGGCAGCGACCGATGCCGCCCTCGCGCGCGCCGCGCGCGTGGTCAAGCATCGCTTCGTGGTCAATCGCGTCACCGCGGCGACCATGGAACCGCGCGGCGCTGTAGGCGACTACAATGCCACTGACGGCCGCTACACGATCTACACGCCGATACAGCGCCCGCACCCCACCCGCACCGAGCTCGCCAGGGTTCTGAAGGTGCCGGAAAGCAAAGTCCGCATCGTTACCGGCGACACAGGCGGCAGTTTCGGCATGAAGTCGCCGATTTTCAATGAGACGCCGCTGGTGCTTCTGGCCTCGAAGCTAGTCGGACGGCCGGTGAAGTGGATCAGCACACGCACGGAAGCCTTTCTGAGCGACGCGCAGGCGCGCGACAATGTCACCGAGGCGGAACTGGCGCTCGACAACGACGGAATTTTTCTTGCATTCCGCGTAAAAACCATCGCCGCCATCGGCGCCTATCTCCAGCACTCGATGCCCGCCTTCGTGCTCAATGCCGGCACGCTTGCCGGCGTCTATCGTACGCCGGCGATCCATGTCGACATCACCGCGGTGTTTTCCAACACCAACCCGATGCGGCCCTATCGCGGCAATGGCCGCCCCGAGGCGGCCTATGTGATCGAGCGCATGGTCGATCTCGCCGCCGCCGAAATGGGGATTGATCCAACCGAACTACGCAGGCGCAACTACGTGCCGCCGTCCGCCATGCCGTTCAAGACCGGCCTAACTTTCACCTATGACAGCGGCGAGTTCGAGAAGAACATGGATCTCGCGCTCCAACTCGCTGACCGCAAAAGCTTGAAGGCACGCAAGGCCGAGGCGCGCAAGCGCGGCAAGCTGCTGGGCTTCGGTCTGTCCAACACCATCGAGCGCGCCGGTGCGCCGAGCACGGAAGGCGCAGAGGTCCGCTTCGACCGCTCCGGCTCGGTGATCCTGTTCTCCGGCTCGAATTCGCAGGGCCAAGGGCACGAAACGGTATTCAAACAACTGGTCTGCGACAGGCTCGGGATCGATCCCAACGAAGCGCAATATGTTCAGGGCGATACCGATCAAGTTTTCTATGGCGAAGGCACCGGCGGCTCGCGCTCGGCCACGCTTGCGGGATCAGCCTTCCATATGGCGACCGAAAAAGTGGTGACCAAGGCCAGGGCCATTGCCGCACATATGCTCAAGGTCGACGAACCCGACCTGAAATTCGATGACGGCGTTTTCTCAACCAACAAAACCAACCGCACGCTGTCGGTGAA
>DATGDN010000197.1:0-3042 GCA_035310865.1 Pseudolabrys sp.
GCGGCGCGCGCAAGATTATCGGCAAACACCCGGTCGGCGGCCGGCCGCTGCTCGGGGGCGACTTTGCCGGCAAGGCAATGGATCGCGCTGGCGCCAATCGCGCCCGCATAATCCAGCGCCCGTGCAAACAGAACCTGCCAGTCTTTCTCGCGACCGGGCACCGCGGCGAGCCCAAACTCGCCCTCGCGGTCGCCGGGCGGCGTGTTGAGCCCCAGGATGGTCAGGTCGTTTTTTCCGATCGCGGCCTTCACCGCAGCGGCGGGCACATCGTAGGGAAATTGCAGCTCGACGGCTTTGAAACCGGCGGCCGCCGCGGCATCAATTCTTTCGAGCAACGGGCATTCGGTGAACAGGTATCCGAGATTGGCGGCAAACCGCGGCATAGGATAGCCTCGATGATCCCTTGCGCACGAGCGCGCAGGCGTATTCATTAGCGCCGCGACCACCACAACACCATCCGGAAATTCCATGACCGCCAATACCGCCTTTCACATTGCCGTTCTGCCGGGAGACGGCATCGGACCGGAGGTGATGGCGCCCACGCTCGAGATCTTGCAGCGGATCGAGGCTAGCACGCCAAGTTTGAAATTCCGCTTCACGCAGGGCGCGGCGGGCGCCGGCCACTATAAAGAGACCGGCAAGTCGATGCCGGAATCGACCGTGAAACTGTGCGAAGAGGCTGACGCCATCCTGCTTGGCGCCTGCGGTCTGCCGAGCGTGCGCTATCCTGACAACACCGAAATCATGCCGCAGGTCGAGCTGCGCTTCATCTTCGATCTCTACGCGGGCGTGCGCCCCGCCCGGCTCATTCCCGGGGTGCCAAGCCCGATCGTGGATGCGCATAAGCGCGGCATCGATTTCGTCCTGATCCGTGAATCGACCGAG
Organism: Pseudolabrys sp.; assembly: GCA_035310865.1. GTDB lineage: Bacteria > Pseudomonadota > Alphaproteobacteria > Rhizobiales > Xanthobacteraceae > Pseudolabrys. The sequence continues at coordinate 886 of DATGDN010000197.1, forward strand.
GGTCTGTTCGCATCGATGGGCAAAGGCGTCGTCACGCAGGACGACGCACGCGAAACCCTGGTGATTACACGCAAGACTTCACAACGACTGTTCGACTTCTCGCTCCGCCTCGCCGAGCGGCGGAAAAAGCGCGGAAAACCTGGGCTTTTGACCTGCGTCGACAAGGCGAACGCGTTCAAGGCCTATGCCTTTTTCCGTTCGATTTTCGACGAGCGCGCAAAAGCTTTTCCGAATGTGAAGATCGATCACGTCTATGTCGATGCCTGCGCCGCGTTGATGGTGCGCAAGCCATGGGATTTCGACGTGATGGTGATGGAAAATATCTTCGGCGACATTCTGTCGGACCTTGCCGCGGGATTGATCGGCGGCCTTGGTATCGCCCCGTCTGCCGATATCGGCGACAAGCATGCGGTGTTTCAGCCCTGTCATGGCACCGCACCCGACATCATGGGCCAGGGCAAGGCCAATCCCACGGCGATGATTTTGTCGGCGGCCATGATGCTGGACTGGCTGGCAGACCGGCACGATCATCCGCCTGCAGCGGAAGCAGCGCTGCGGATCGAGCGCGCGGTCGACGGAGCCTATGCCGGCGGCATCGAGCCGATGGAATATGGCGGCAGTGACGGCACCGCCGCGATCGCCAGGGCGGTGCTGGCAGCACTTAACTGATTGGAGGCAAAATGCTGTTCTCAGTTTTCACGCTCGACAATGCGGACGCCGCGGAAAAGCGAAAGGCCGTGCATAGCGCCCATGTCGCGCATCTGAAGAACGCAAAAAATTGCGGCGTGACCATCACCGTCGGTGGGCCGCTTGTTTCGGACGATGGCCTCTCTTCGATCGGCAGCCTGATGGTCGTTGAAGCAGCCGACCGCGCCAGGGCGGAAAAATTCAACTACGCCGATCCATTCCATCAGAACGGCGTGTGGGGCAAGGTCGAAATCCGGCGCTTCGACCGCAAGGAATAGTTATAGCCCTACGAAGTCCCTAATCGCGGCAAGGAACTGTGCCGGCTGCTCGAGTGGCGGACAATGGCCACAGCCGGACAACTCGATGTATTGCGCACCCGCGACTTTCTCGGCGATCTGTTTGTTGAGTGACGGTGGCGTTGCCTGATCGAATTCGCCGCACACGACCAGCGTCGGTACCTTGAGGTGATGAAGCAAAGGTACAAGATCCGTTTCCTGCAAAATTCTGCATGCCGCCTGAAATGCCTTTGGGTCGATCGCGAGCAGAACGTTCTTGCGCTCCTCGATCTTCTCCGGATGTGCGGCAAGATAGGCTGGCGAGAACACGCGTTTCGCGGCGATCTCGGCGATGCTTCCGAGCCCGCCTTCGGCGACTTTCTCTGCCATCACCGCAAACGCCTGCCGTCCCTCCGGCGGAAAACCGGCCGCTGCATCGCTGATCACCAGCTTGGAAATGCGCTCAGGATGCGCGAGCGCAAAGGCAAGCGCGACGGTGCCGCCAAACCCGTTGCCTATCAGAATTGCGTCCTTGGCGATTTCGAACTCGTCGAAGCCGTCCTCGATGACTGCCACGTAGGCATCCATCAGCGCCAGCATTGCCGGCTGCGAGCCGTGAAATCCCGGCAGATTGAACAAAGTGACCCGATGTTTGGCGGCAAGAGCCGGCAGGACAGGATCGAATGCATGGCGATCGGCAAGCAGCGAATGGAGGATAACGAGGTCACGGCCCATGCCGGTCCGCACGGCGGTCAAGGCGCCGCGCCCGGCACTCAATTGTTGCATTTGCATTGAATCCTCCTGAGGCGGTCTATTCCCAATTGCCGGGAAAATATTCGATGGGCACCGTCCCCCATACGCGGCAAAAACTATAACGCACAACCTCGCATTGCTTTCCATCCTGTGCAAAATTGCGTGCGGGGCAAGGCAGACGCTGCCGCACCGACGGCTGCTGTGAGAACCAAAAACCACGACTGGGAGGAAGTCACATGATCCAGATTCGCATTGGGGCATTTCGGCCCCTCGCGTACGCGGCGGGCGGTCTAGCCGCACTCGTGATCGGCGGAGGCGTAGCCGCCGCACAAACCTTCGGCTTCGCCACCATGCAGCCGGGGACACTCAACCACACATCCGCTTCGGCGGTTGCCAAGGTACTCAAGGAGAAAGCCGGACTGAATGTGGTCGTACAACCGAC
>DATGDN010000198.1:0-2108 GCA_035310865.1 Pseudolabrys sp.
TGTCTACAAACTGTTTCCGCGCTTGCACGAACGCCGTTACCAGCGCGCCAAGACTTTGTCCGGCGGCGAGCAGCAGATGCTGGCGATCGGCCGTGCATTGATGACTAATCCCGATTGCCTGATCATGGACGAGCCGTCGGAGGGTATGGCGCCGATCATCATCCAGGGCCTTTGGGAGGCGATCGGCACGCTGAAAAAGGAAGGCCTTTCGATATTGCTGGTCGAGCAGAATGCGCACCTCGCACTCAAGCTCGTCGATTACGTGCATGTGATGAGCAAAGGCCAGGTGGTTTATTCCGCAAAGCCGGAAGAATTGCGCGCCAATGACGAAATCAAGGCCAGCTATCTCGGTATTTAACGGCTAACGCCCGCATACCGGGTTGCACAATTTGCCGCCCATTTCAGCAGGTGGGCACACCAGCCGGCCGCACTTCAATCGGGCTTTACATCGAGGAATAGCTTAGCCGATGATGGGAGTGGTCGGGGCCGCTGTGGTGGGTGAGCGGCACGGAATTGACATCGCGTCGCATCAAACAAGGCCGGGTACCACGGCCTATCAAAATTGAGCCCCGGCAGGGGCGGCAAAGGGAGGAATGCAATGTCTCGCAAAATTACCCGTCGTAAATTTACGGCCGGGGCCGCCGCAGGCGTAGCCGCGGCCGCATTCAAGTTTCCGGCACCGGCGATCGCGCAAGCAGCGCCGTTCAAACTCGGGCTGCTCACGGTCAAGACCGGCCCGCTCGCGCAAGGCGGCATCCAGATGGAACAGGGTGTCGTCACCTATTTGAAGGAAAAAAACTACACGATGGCCGGCCGCAAGGTGGAGTTCTTCTCCGCTGACACCGGCGGCAATCCCGCCGGCACCAAGACCAAAGCGCAAGAACTGGTCGAGCGCGACAAGGTCGACACCATCCTCGGACCGCTCGCGGCCTTCGAGCTGCTGGCGATCACCGACTACATCGCGCAGAGCAAGGTTCCGCTCCTAAGCCTCGCTGCCGCCGAGGACATGACACAACGTCGTCCCAATCCGTTTTTCATCCGCGCCTCGGCAACCTCCGCTCAGGCGATGCACCCGATGGCGGATTACGCCGCCAAGGAAATGAAGCTCAAACGCATCATCTGCATCTCCGAAGACTTCGCCTTCGGTCATGAACAGATGGGTGGTTTCCAGCAGGTCTTCGAAGACAATGGTGGCAAGATCCTCAAGAAGATCTGGCCGCCTTTGGTTACGCCGGACTATACGCCGTACGTCGCGCAAATCGCCGATTGCGACGGCGTCTGTCAGGGCTTCGCCGGCTCGAACCCGTTGCGTTTCATGAAGGCGTATGCCAGCGCCGGACTGAAATTCCCGGTCGTCACCGGCGAAACCGGCGGCGATGACGCTTTGCTCAAGAGCTATGGCGATGAAGCGCTCGGTCTTATCAGCTGCATCCCATATACGCTGGACCTCGAAACCGACGGTAACAAACGCTTCGTCGAAGGCATGCTGAAGAATTACAACACCGTTCCGGGCCAGTATGCCGGCCTGCTCTACGTCAGTTGTCAGGTGGTCGAAGCGGGCCTCAAGGCGCTTAACGGTGACTCGAGCGACAAGACCAAGCTGGTGACAGCGATGCGATCGGTCAACCTGACCGACACACCGCGCGGACCGGTCAAGTTTGACCACTTCGGCAACGTGATCGGCGATTTTTACATCCGCAAGCTTGGCAAAGAAGGCGCCAAATACGGCCTGACGCTTTGGAACAAGACGATCAAAACCTACCACAACGTCAGCCAGTTCTGGACCTACGACGAGAAGAAGTTCCTGGCGCACCCGGTCTATTCGCGCGACTACCCGCCACTGAAGCCGTAACGAGACTGGACCAGCGGGCGCTGCATGGGGCAGTGCCCGCTGCTCACGGTCCGCAAGGGCGCGGGGGAACACTTCTGCCATGAACTTCTGGGTGGTGCTGACGGTCAACAGCGTGACCTTCGGGGGGCTGCTGTTCCTCTTGTCGGCAGGCTTCTCCCTCATTTTCGGGCTCATGCGTATCCCGAACCTCACGCATGGCTCGCTCTTCATGCTGGGCGCCTATTTCGGCGCGACCTTTGCCGGCGGCCTGCTTGGC
>DATGDN010000199.1:0-4235 GCA_035310865.1 Pseudolabrys sp.
CGGAGGCGGCGATGTCCGCTATGCCATAAGCGGACATTTCTAACGTTTTCGGTTGGGGGCTACGAAGGGATTTGTCTCCGATGCCTTGCGTCTCACGAAGGGATTTGTTTCTGACGCTTGGCCCTTATTGAAGCAGCCCTCAAGTCGTTCAAATGCTGCTGAGCTACCATCCAGCGGCACACTCAGCGTATCTCCCTCGCCATGCACTTCGAGGCTGTTAACCGACCGAAGCTTTGAATTAAGCCTGGTATCCGCAAGCGCGATGGTCACACTTTTCGTTTCAGCCAAGGCTTTAGCATTCACCGATCGCGAACCGGCAGAGAGCTGAACAGAATAAGCCTTGCCTCGATCGAGCTTCCATTTCGAAGAGTCGAGGATGAGCAGCAAACCATCTTGACCACGAACAAAGTTTATTCCGAGCTCGCCCACAGAACGGCTCATGGTGCAACCTTCGAACTTATTTGACTTGTGGTTGGTTGCGATTGCCCAAGGACCTACAGTGACGGTCTGGTTATCTCGGGACCGCCCCTGAGCGAGCGGCGACGTAGTGGCCGGCTGACCATGCGCACTTGCAATTTGAGTGGGCCGGGGCGGCTCGCGTACATCCCACTGGCAAATGCGATGGCCGTGCTTTCGCTCAAGAATGTCGAAATGGATGTGGCTATCGTGATAACTGTCGGCGCCCGGTCCCAGCACCGTAGTAAAGCGGTGACAGGCAGAATCCCGCAGGTCTTCGCGAAGCGACTTCGCAACCGTGACATCGGTCAGCGCGGTATGACGGCCACCGGCAAGAGCCAAGGCGCGCACGTCGATGGCATTGCCCTTGCCATGTTCGCTAAGTTTGGCTTCCGGAGCACCGTTACGGCCACGGCACTCATACGACCCATTGGTCTCAACACTGCGAAGCGTAGTGCCGAGCGTGTCGATTTGGGCTGATGCCTCATCGCGAAGCCAGGCGGCGAAGGACTCCGCCATCGCGCAACGCAGGATTGCCGGAGGCTTGACCGCGATATTCCTGTGATTGGGAAGCACCACGGCATTCAGTTCAACCATATCGCGACCGCCACATTCACCTGGCCCGATGAGCCTTGGCAACAGCTCGATAACGGCGATCGTGGCGAGCCGCTGGTCGCAATCACTCGGCGCGCTGGTGACATCGGCGGCATCGAAGTCGGGACCAGCCGCCTCGGCAAAGGAGTGCGGTTCCGGCCAGGCTGGCGGGCGTGGCCGCGGCAACGGCACGTTTTGGATGGCGTCAATCGCCGTTCCGACGCCAAGCTCCGCAGGCTTTTCCGAGCTCGTGGACTCGTTCTGCTCGGGCTTCGATTTCGTCTTATGCTGCTGCGACACACGCGAGCTGTCGCCGGATCGCCGCAGCTTTCGTTGCTGTCCCTTCCAATTCAGCGACCCAAACCATTGTTCAAAATACTTGTCTGACTGTGAATGCACCCGGTTGGAGCGAAAAAGATCGCCGGAAGATTGGGGCTGAGCGGCGGCATGTAACCCGCTTCCGATCAGCGCCACGCCGGCGCATCCGGCTACCGCCAGAACGGCCGCGACGATGAGCAAGCGCGAGAAGCGGCTTTTGCCACGCATATCGATCTTCAAGCGCAGCAGATGACAAAAGTTCCTATCCTGGCCTTAACAACCGGACAATGCCCCGGGCTACGGTAGGTTCAGACAGGCATTACATATTCTAAGCAACCTTTAGGGTGCGCCGCTGACAGATCGTTCACGCTGCCGTGTTGAGCCGATCTGAACCCGAGACTTTGCCGCTGCGCGAGCACGATGACGCGGGCGCCAATGTTCAAACCATTAGTGGCGCAGGATGGCGAGTGCGTCTTGCAGTTCATGGGTCTCTTCCCGCGTAACGCGTAGCAGCGTCGCCATCCGCTGCAGCAGTTTCCAACCCACTACACCATTCTTCTCCACGAAAGGCCGGAAGTCCCAGTAGGTAAGCCCATAACAAACGAGTTCGCTGGAGGCGGTGATCGTCGCCATGCGCGTGCCTTCGTCGATAAGAGCGATCTCGCCAAAATAGTCGCCTGGCTTCAAAATCGTGCGCTCCTTGCCACCGATAAAAACCGCCGCCTCGCCGGACTCGATCACGAAGAAGGCGGCACCACCCGAACCCTCTTTGACAACAGTTTCGCCTTTAGAGAAACGGCGCTTCTTGAACAAACGCGCGATTTTTTGGACTTCGCGCTTGCTCAGATCCGCGAAGAGCGGCACACGCTGCAGGACTTCAACTGGGGCGCCTCGCATCAGGAGCCTACGTGGCCGAATATGCTGGTTGAGCTGTCGAAGTCATTATAAAGGAAACGACGCAAGGTAAGAACCGGAGCACGCCGAGCAGCGGATGGTGTACCGAAAATTGATCACTGCCGGGCTCCTGGGCGCATCACGACGCCGACCGCGTAATCGCTCGACATTGAAGCAGGTAGAGCGTTCCCTCGGCGAAAGCCCATTCAACGTCTCGAGCAGGTCCGTACACATCCTCACACCGCGTGGCGAGCCGGTTCAGCTCAAGGAGCTGGTCATCCTCAAGGCAGAGTCGTTCGACGAGCTCTGGGGGAACATTCTCCTCGACCGTGCCGCCATTCGGACCACTACGGATCGCGACGCTCTTGACTCCCGGCGTGCGCTCGAGCACCTGACCCGAACGGTCAACGCGATAGTGGTCCGGAATCACCATTCCTGCGACAACAGCCTCCCCGAGGCCCCAGCTGGCCTCAATCACCCGCTCGTCGGCCCCGGTGACCGGATTTTTGGTGAACATCACCCCGGCAGTCTCGGGATTGAGAAGCGACTGGACGACCACGGCAATGCTAGGGCGAGTGAAGAGGCCGACGCGCTTCCTGTACGTGATTGCCGAGTCTGAGTTCGCCGACCACCAGATCTCGCTCAGCGCCGAACTCAACTCCTCCGATGACGGCACGTTGAGCAACGTTAGATGCTGACCGGCGAAGCTCGCTTCAGCGCTATCCTCGTCAACCGCGGACGAGCGGACGGCTAACGGGCCGCCGAGCGGTTTAACGCATTTGGAGGCTTCGTTGATGGCACGTTGTTCGCCAGCGGCAACGGCTTCAACGATTGAACCGGAAAGCGCAAATCCGGGTGGGACCGGAAGACCATCTCGGATCGCTTGCCCCAGCCCAACCGCCTTGGAGCCAAAGACCGCAGCGTCCTGCGCTTCTTCGAGTGGAACGACCTTCTTCACCCGAGCACCGTGACCTCGCCGGCATTACCGTCGACACGCACCCGCACCCCGTCGGCTATGCGCTCGGTTGCTTCGCGCGTCCCGACAACACCTGGAATCCCGTACTCGCGCGCGACGATTGCCGAGTGGGAAAGCAGGCCGCCGCGGTCCGTCACGACCGCGCCTAGCAACGGCAAAAGAATATTGAACGCTTCAGTTGTCGACTCGGTAACGAGGACGTCTCCCTGTTTGATTCGGTCAAACTCGGAGGGGCTTGAGACTCGGCGTGCTGGCCCTTCGTAGACGCCTCGGCTCGCCGCCAACCCGCGCAACGTGTGCTTCTCATGCGACGCCTCGGAACTGCCGAACAGTGAGCCTAGCGCGATATTGATCGCTCGCATCATTCGGGCGGCGGCGGGCGGCAACCCCGACAGGTCCGGCCCCGGCGCCGGCGGCGGGCCGAGCACCGCCGGGGCTTCCTTGGCGCGGTGCGAGGCACGGTATTGGGCGCGCGCCGCGAGCTCGTCCGCGGAGGGTCCGTCGGCGCCGGACAGCAGCAAGCACATTTCCTCGAAGCCGGCGTCGACGAGGTGTTTGGCGTCGTGGATCCGTCCCTTACTAGCGAGTCGGCGGCCGCCCGCAAGAACGGCCCGCCGCATGATCCCAGAGGCCCAGATGTCGCTGAACACCCCGCGCTCGTCGCGGATCGGGTAGGTCAGCCGCGCCTCCCCGAGCAGCTCGTCGAACTGGGCGCGGTGCGCGTCCGGTACCTTGGCGCGCACGGCGGCGATGCGGCCCTCGACGTCCGAGGCGTCGGCGCCCGCGCCGGCGACGGCGACGCGGATGGCGCGGCGCAGCGCGTCGGGCAGCTCGAGCGCGAACGGGTTGGAGATGTCGAAGCCGTCGAGCAGCCGGTAGCCGACGAGATCGAGGTACGCGGACACCGCCGCGCCGGTGCCGCCGTCGAGCGCGCGCAACGCCTTCAGCGCGCCGCCCGGATCGCCCTCCGCGGCGAGCAGCTGCTGCGCGCGCGGAT
>DATGDN010000200.1:0-13083 GCA_035310865.1 Pseudolabrys sp.
GCGAGTGGAAGACTCAGGTCTACCGGGTGATGGTGGTGGATGAGGGCTTTGCCTTAAACGGCAAGACCTATGACAGCCTGTCCAAAGTGGCTTTCGCCATCACCGGTACCAATTGGAACGGTCCGCGGTTCTTTGGTCTGCGGGACAAGATCTCTCTTGAGGAGAAGTCATGACCGCGGCCGCCAGAAGATCCGTCCGCTGCGCCATTTATACCCGGGTCTCGACCGAGTCTGGCCTCGATCAGGACTTCAACTCGCTCGATGCCCAATATGATGCGGCGCAGGCCTATATCCGTAGTCAGGCCCCATGCCGGTTGGACACTGGTTCGTACTCGATATGACGATGGCGGCTTCTCGGGCGGGTCAACTGACCGCCCTGCCCTGCAGCAGCTCCTCGATGACATTCGAGCCCACCGGATCAACGTCATCGTCGTCTATAAGGTCGATCGCCTGACGCGCTCCTTGGCCGATTTTGCCAAACTGGTCGAACTATTCGATGCCCATGGGGTGTCCTTCGTCTCCGTCACGCAGCAGTTCAACACCACGACCTCGATGGGGAGGCTCACGCTCAATGTCTTGCTGTCCTTTGCCCAGTTCGAGCGGGAGGTCACCTCCGAGCGTATCCGCGACAAGATCGGCGCCTCCAAACGCAAGGGCCTTTGGGTCGGCGGTGTGGTTCCCCTGGGCTACCAGGCCAAGGGCAGAAAGATCACAATCGTTGCGGCCGAGGCCAAAACAGTCCGCCATATCTTCCGACGCTACCTGGACCTCGGCAGCCTGAACCATCTTCTCACTGACCTGAGGCGGACTGGCATCAAGACCAAGCTCCGCCCGCTCTCGAATGGACGAACCATTGGAGGCATCCCGTTCACCCGTGGATCGCTCGCCGCTTTCCTGCGCAATCGCTTCTATATCGGCGAAGTCCGATACAAGGGCGAGGTGTTCCCGGGCGAGCAAACAGCCATCCTCGATCGAGCGCTGTTCGAGGCGGTTCAAACTAAACTTGACCAGCAGCGGACCAATCACGCCAAAGCCCGGCAACAGTCTCAGTCACTGCTGATGGGCCGCATCTTCGACGACCGCGGCAACCGGATGACACCTTCGTATACCGTCAAGAACGCCGTCCGCTATCGGTACTATATCTCAGCAACTCTTATTCAGGGGCAGCCGGACAAGGCCGCCAAGCTCAATCGCGTCTCCGCCACCGAAATCGAAAAGCTGATCCTCAGCACGCTCCGCAAACATCTCGCAAGCGAACCGCACAACAAACTGGAAGCAGAGGGCCCTCACTCACTCAACGACAGGAAGTTGATCTCCGCCCATGTCGCCCGTGTTGATGTGAAGCGGGATCACCTTGCCATCCAGCTTTCCGCCAAATCCGACCGAGACAGCGCGGCGCGGAAGCGTCGGCACTCAGCAGAACAAAATGAGCCCGTTCATGAGCCCGTTCATCGCGATCCACATGTGCTGATCGTCCCCTGGAAAAAGACTCCGTCAAAACGACCGCGAGAGATTATTCTTCCCGCGTCGACATCCTCTCATCCCGACCCGCGTCCTATCCGCGCCGAGACCCGCGCTAAGCTCGTCACCGCGATCGCGAAGGGCCGGCATTGGCTCGGTGAGTTGATGGCGGGAACAGTCACGAATGTTGAGCAGATCGCAGCGCGCGAGAAATGCAGTATCAGACAGGTCAACCGAACGATAACCCTTGCCTTTATCGCACCCACGCTCGTACAGGCCGCAGTCGATGGACGGCTACCGCGCGGCATTGGAGTAGTGAGCGTGCGCGATTTCCCCGCTGAATGGTCCCGCCAATACCAGAGACTTGGCCTGGCCCCATAAAATTTCCGATTTCAAGACAGGTCGCGCCGGGACCAGAATTTTTCCGGCCAGAGACTAAGCCCAGATTTCGGTCGGTCTCGCCTGCCAGAGATCAAATATCGAAAATCGTGTGTCGAATAGCCCGCGCTAACGCGGCCCGTTCTCGCAAAGTCTCTGTGATCAGAGATTCGGGGAACTGCGTGGTGGGCCCGGGAGGACTCGAACCTCCAGCCAGACCGTTATGAGCGAGCCGCCAAGTCGAGAAAAGCTCGAAAATACTGATGAGTCTAACGACGATCAATGACGTTTGTTCGTGTTCGGTTCAGGCTATTCATTGGCAATACGTTGGCACGACTTCCCAAATTTGCGTCCTGCGTACGTGCGGCATCGACGTCGGTAACGGCCGCAAGCCGCATGTAGTCGAGCCAGATGTCGGCCTCACGGGATGTCGTAATCTTTCAGATGGTGGGAAATCACACGCCGGGCAGACGCGCGCGACGCGTGATCATTTTTTCTTGCCGTCGGCGCCAAACTGCTTGAGATAGGCCCACAGGGCCTTCGCCTCAGTTTCGTTCTTGATTCCGGGGAATATCATTTTGGTACCCGGAATTTTTGCCCGGGGATCCTTTATGTATTCCAGGAATGTTGCTTCGTTCCATGTGATGCCGGATTTCTTGTTGGCATCGGAATAGTTATATCCCGCGATCGAACCGGAGTGACGGTCGTCGATGCCGTTCAATGGCGGACCAACCTTGTTCTTCGCGGTTTCGCCGATATCGTGACAAACGGCGCATTTCTTGAACGCCGTTTCCCCAGCTGCAAGGTCCTGCGCGAGAGACGATCCGGCAGAGACAGCGACCAGGCTGAGGGCCAACAAAATTCTGTTCAGCGGCATATTGAATCCTTTCGATGCATGTGAAGGGGTTTTCAGGGTAAGCGTTTAATCGGGATGCGGGCCCAGCGCCTTGTGCAGGCGCGCGTCGTGGGTCTCGAAATGGCGGGAAAACCAGGCGTCGAGCCGTCCGCCCAGCTCGGCGCTGGGGACCTCGTGTTTCTCGAACTCATCCATCATGTCGCGGATGTCGTCGAGCAGCCGTTCGTGGTCGGCCTTGTGCTGAACCAGCTGGTCGTAGCGGCGCTCGCGCATGAATCGCTCCTCCAGCGCAAAATGCGCGGAGATCCCCCGATACAGGTCACCGAAAAACGCGCCGGCCGAAAATTCCTCGCCACCTGCCGTGAGCTTTTCGTGCAGCCTGTTGATGAGCTCGATGAGCTCCTTGTGCTCGTGGTCAACGGCTTCGATTCCGACGCTGTACTGGTCTTTCCATTGCAAGAGAGGCATGACCATCACTCCTCAGCGGAAGATGAACTCGCCGCGCTCGGGGCGGAAATCGATGACGAACATCTGGTCCGGAACGAGAGCAATCGTCGTTCGACCGACATGATCGAAACCGTCTGCCCGCGACGTATCACGCATGCGGACGGCGACGTCGTATGTTCCGGCCGGCACGATGAAGCGTTGATAGGCGCGCGACGGCCCGTCGCCCGCGATGCCCGTTGGCGGAAGATTTTTGCGAAATATCGTCTTTCCGCCGAGGTCAAGTTCGACATAGACCGGAAGCCGGCCGCGCGGGCAGTCCTGCACGCGCCGCATGTTGGGCGGGAGTTTCTGGATTTCCTGCGGGGTCAGCCGGCGGCACTCGGTCGCGCGGGCGGCGCCATGAACAAAGGTGAGAAGCACGACCCCCGATCCGGACGGAAATTGCCGGTAGGCCGGCCAGGCCGCGAACGTGACAACAGCGGCGAACAAGGCCGCGATCACGACGAACTGGCCGGCATAGCGCAAATACCTCATGTCGCACTCCCGATTTCGGCGGGCATGTGCTCTTCTCCCTGCTGCGGTGGGGTCACCGGAGCGCGCGGCGCAGGCGATTTTTCTGCAGGCAGCGCGGCAATCTTCGCCGCGAACGCCGCGACGTCCGCGGCGACCTTGCGGGTGGCAAGCGCGGACGCCCAGATCATGGCGATGCGCTCTCGCGGCACACGCGCGCGCAAGTAAGGATCGCGCGTACCGGCGATGCGCTGCTTGGTCCAGGCGACACCGAGGCGATTGTAGCAGACGCTCTCGGCACATCCGGCAATCGCAATGCCGTCCGCGAGATTGCGGCTCAGCACAAAATCGAACAGCGACGGCGGCGCCATGGCGACGCAGGGCAAGCGCACTACACCTTCCAGACGCCGGCCACCGCCGTGGTCGCATGCAAAGACCAGGACGCGGGCCGGTCCCTGCAGCGACTGACACGCTACGATCGTGCGTTCACGCAACTCCTTAAGCCTGTGGTCCGGCAGGTCGATACCGGTCTTGAGCTCCTCGCTGCGGCGGAACGGCGTCGAGGACGGGCAAGACCCGACGCATATGCCGCATGACGTGCACAGCGACGGGTTGACCTGGGCCTGCGTCGGGAATGGCAGACTGTCGGTGCGCGGGACGATGCGAATCGCTTCATAGGGGCAATCCTCGGCACAGCGGGCGCAACCGTTGCAATGTTCGAGATCGACCTCGGCAGCGCGGGCGCGGCGCAAGGGCGGCAACCACGGCATCAGGCCGATCATCAGGGAGAAGGCGCCGAGGAACAGCCAGACCCCGCCCCGGCCCCAGATGTCGGTCATCGGGTAAAGTGGGAGAAAGAACCAATCGAGCCCGACGCCGCCCGGCGATTTGGCAAGATCGACATGGCCCTGCGACAGCGCCGGATTCCACAGCGAAACGCCCAGCAAGGCGACGAGCGACATCGCCGCAAGCGCCCGCGGCGGATTTATCTTCGGCCGCGAGATGCGCAGGATATGCACCCACATGATGAACAGCAGCACCAGCGGGACCGCCACGTGCATGAACACCATCAGCGTGAAGAAGCGGCTGGTCAGCGTGCCGGTGGAGACGAAGTTGCGCGCAATCGGCTCGCCGAAGATCGGCAGGCGATCGAGCAGCTCGGACGTGGTGATGGCGACGTATTGTGCCAGGCGATCCCACACGAGCCAGTACCCGGTAATGCCGGAGGCGTAGAGCATCCAGATCATCGGCAGGCCCGTGACCCAGGAAAACCAGCGGGAACCGCGATATTGGTCGTAGGCAAATTGCCGGAGCAGGTGCGTCGCGACCGTCACGATCATCAGGTCGGATGCGTAGCGGTGAAAGCTGCGCATGACGCCGGCATGGAACCATTGATCGACGCTGATAAATTGGACCGACTCGTAGGCGCGCTCGATGCCGGTGTCGAAGAAAATGAAGAGATAGATGCCGCTGACCGCGACAATCCAGAAAAAGAAGAAGCCCAAGGCACCCAGCTGCGCCAGCGGGTTGAGCGCGGGACCAAACAGCCGCTCGAACGGCCGTTCGATGATTTCAAAGCCGTACCGAAGAACCTTGCGGACTGCGCTGATCACCTGTGCCTCCGATCAAGCCCGTCCGGTGCGGAGCCATTCGCGATAAATGAGTCCGCCAAACAGTAAGAGTGACAGCCCGGCAATCACGCTGCCGAACGCCAATCCGTAGTCGATGCGATAACGGCCCGCGCCCGGATCGTAGACGGTACAGATGAATTTCACGCGGCTGAGGATGTCGCTCAGCGTGAACGAGCTTGACGTGCCGTAGATGACGTCCTTCAACGGCTCGATGAACACCTGCAGCGGAAAATCCTCTCCATAAACGGAGCGGTAGATCTTGCCGTCGCGGTCAAGGATCGTCGTCTGCGTCACGTGATCAAACCCGCCGGCAATCGCGACGTAACTGAAGCCAAGATCGCGCAGCAGCGCTTCGATGGTTGCCGAATCGGCGCTGGCGAGTCGCCAGTTGTTGATTTTAACGCCTTGCACCGAGGCAAATTGGGCCATGCGGGTGGGCGTGTCGTTACGCGCGTCAAAACCGACGGTCAGCACATTGAAACTATCGAGCCCGAAGACCCGGCCCGCTTCCTTGACGGCATCGATCAGGTGCTGCGTCGTCGGCGGGCATACCGAGCTGCAAGCGGTGTAAACCAGGCTGATGACCAGCGGCTTGCCGCGGTATTCGCGCAGCGACAGCGGCGCGCCGGTCGAGTCGTTCAGTCTGTAATTGCCGACCTGCCGTCCGATCGCCTGTTCGCTCAGTTCGATTGCCTTGCGCGGATCAATCCGGGCAACCTGCGCGCTTGACGTGACCGCAAGCCCGGGAGCCGCCAGCATGATGACAAGCCCGAGCCCGAGTGCAGCCACCGGCGTGCCATGCGTCATGACCATGAACCGAAGACCCCGTCGAGCAGCACTCCGGCAATGAGGAGCGTGAGCTGCAGGAGCGAGGCGAGGAAATTGGCCATCGCCGCTTCTTTGGTGGGCTTGCGATAGAGAGCGACACTCTTCCAGAGGAAGAATGCGCCACCAATTCCGGCGCCGAGACCGTAGAGCAGACCCATGCCGAACCACAGCGGGATCAGCGAGATCGCAACCAGGCCCGCCGTGTGGGTCAGAATTGCGAGAGTCCAGGCGTGCGGCGGCACCAAAATCGGCAGCATCGGCACGCCGGCATCGGCGTAATCCTGGCCCTTGGCGGCAGCGAGACTCCAGAAGTGCGGCGGGGTCCACAGAAACAGGACGATCGCCAGGGCGACCGGCACGACCTGCGGTGCCGGATCGACCGCAGCCGCGCCGGCGAGCACCGCGAAGCTGCCGGCCAGCCCACCGACAACAATGTTCCAGACGCTGCGCCGCTTCAGCCAAACCGTGTAGACGACGCCGTAGGTGAACGCGCCGAAGAAGACAAAGATGGCAGCGAGTGTTCCTCCCGCCGCCTGCGCGAGCGCCAGCGATGCCAGCAGCAAGGCCAGGAAGCCGATGAGCCACCACCGGCTCGCGCCCAACGCCCCGCTTGCGAAGGGACGCGAGCGCGTGCGCCGCATCAGCTGGTCGATGTCGCGCTCGTAGTAGTGGTTGAAGGCGCCGGCCGCGCCGGAGGCACCCAGCACCGACAGCGCCAGGCCCACCGACTGCTGCCATGACAGCACCGGCCCGCTGGCCGCCGCCATTCCGGCGAGCGCGCTCGCCGCGATCGCAATTCCGATCCTGAGCTTCAGAAGCGAGACGGTCATGCGCATCGCGGCGAGCATTGTCGCGTTTCCATTCTGACGATCAGCGGAACAGCCAGAGCTCCGACAGATATTTCCAGTTGATGAAGTAGTAGAGAACGAAAGCCGTGAAGAACACGGCCACCAGCACGATGGTGCCAGGCAGCTTGATCGTGGCTTCGCTGCCATAGTGCGAAGCCGCGGCGCCGCCGCCGGAATGCAACGGGAAGGTCAGCTTGTGACTTCCGCCGGTCTTCTTGCCGAACAACACCGTGCCAACCACGATGATCACGAACAGCGCTCCGCCGAGCGCGGCGAGAATGGCAGAGATGCCGTTGAGCCCCATCATCAGGAATGCGCCGGCCGAGTGGGAGAACGAAAGGTCCGCATCGCTGAAAGTGATATCCCAATGGCGCCGCGGCACGCCGAGGGTGCCTGCTCCCATCATGAACATTGAGATTCCGCCGGCGCCGATGCCGAACAGGTAAGGCTGGAGCTTGGCAAGCTTCGGCCACACGATTTCGCGCTGGAAGATCAGCGGCAACACCAGATAGGTCGCCGCCATGAAGGCGAGCGTCGTGCCGGCCACCACGGTGCCGTGGAAATGGCCCGGCACATACAGCGTATTGTGCATGAGCACATTGAGCTGCTCGGTGCCAAGTACGACGCCGGAAATGCCGCCGATGAAGCCGAACATCACCAGCGATAGGAACATGCCGGCAAAGGCCGGGTTGCCCCACGGCGCCTTGCGCAGCCACTCGAATACGCCCTTGTTGTAGCCATTCCTGCGCTGCGCCGCCTCGATCGCGCCGGGCACCGTGAGCCCGTGGATCATGGAGCCCAGCACCGCGAGATACATCATGTAGCTGGTGTTGACGATCTTCCAGCTGGCATCGAGTCCGGGCTCGGCAAGCAGGTGATGCGCCGAGGCGAGCTGCAGGAACAGGATGTACATGAAGAAGGCGGTGCGGCTGACCTTCTCGCTGAGCGGCTTCGCTCCCAGCACAAGCGCGCCGATCATGTACCAGAGGGACACATGCGCAGAAACATTGATCTGCTGCGACGAGTGGCCCATGGCCCACCAGACGACCTTGTAGAGCAGCGGATCGATATAGGAGATGAGGCCGAGCGACCACAGCCAGGTCGGAATGAGGATCACCGCGCCCGAGGCGATGGTGAACACAGCGATGATCGCGGCGGTGAGCGCTCCGAAGGTGACGAGCGGAATCGAGCCCTCGTAGGTGCCTTCTTCTTTCGCAATCACGAGTGTGGCAAAGAAGATGGCGCAGCCGATCAGCGCACCGACCGCAAAAAGGATCAGCCCAAGGTAGAAATTGGGCTTCGCCTGCATAGGCGGATAAGAGGTGAACATCACGCTCGATTCGCCCTGCAGGACTGCATAGTTGGCGAGCAACGCGCCGACCACCATGAGGATGAAGCCGAGCCAGGCGAATTTCGGCGCCGCGATCCGGCTGTTGAGCAATATTGCCGACGCGAAATACAGCACCGCGATTTCAAAGAATATGATCCAGAACAACAGCACGTTGGCGCCGTGCCCGGTGAGCACCAGATAGAACCATTCTGCCGGCAGGAGATGGACGGCGGGCCAGCGCGTCAGCGCAACCAGCAGGCCCATTAAGCCGCCGATCAACAGAAAGACCACTGCGGCAACTGCATTCGCCTTGATCAACGATTGCGCCGCCACGTCGACCCTGAGACCGGTGTACTGGCAAGTGCGGAATTCGGCAGGCTTGCCGACTGCTCCAACGATGGTTTCGGCGGTCATGGGCTCACCTCCCTGCGGCGAGGCGCTGATCAACCTCGGCTTTCTTCTGATCGGTGACGTAAATCTTGCCGGTCATCGTATGGTGTCCGATGCCGCAGAACTCGTTGCAGACGATGCCGAACTCGCCGCTTTCGGTCGGCGTCAACGTGATGACGTGCTCGTAGCCGGGATAGGCCGAGATATTGATGTTGACGGGCTGCAGCGAGAACCCGTGCATCCACTCAAGAGTCGAAATGTGGATCCGGTAGCTGGTGCCCTTCTCGAGCTCGAGGATCGGCCACCATTGCCACAGCCGGCCGAGGATGTAGACGTCGGTGCCGGCCGGCGCCTTGACGACGGGCACGCCCTTCTCTTCGCGCACTTTGAATTTCTTGGCGAATTCCTCGACCTTGGCTTCATAGGTCGAAGGCGAAATTCGGTAGGCCTCCTTGTTCAGATTCTGCTGGCCGATGAAGTGCCAGGCGATCATGAATCCGAACATGAACAAGCCCCAGAGGAAGGCGATGACGGTCCAGATCAACTCGACTTTTTCGATGGGCTCGTTCCACCAAATTCGTTCTTTTGGCGGCGTTACAGCCATGAGATTCCCCCGCTCGTTTCAGGTCGCGCCTCTACGTCTTGCTGGTGCTCCATGCTCATTTCGCCAACGGGATGGAGGCAATCTCCATCACGCCCCAAAGGATGTAGAGCACCGTTGGAATCGTTACGCCGAGGAACAGCAGCAGAAACGGATTATCGAGAATCCGCTGCATCATCGGGACGCGCTCGAGTTTTCCGGTAGTTCCGATTCGATCTGGCTCTGTCGTCGACATTGAAATTGTCCTTCGCCAGGAAAAACGTGAAAAAAGTAGTTCGCGCCACGCCGCCATGCCTTGACCAAAGTCAACACATCATCGTCGGCGCGCACTAGTAATTATGCAGTTCGTCCTTGGGCCGTCGCATTGGCGCTGGGGTATCAAATGCTGAAACATTTGGCGGCAAGCCGGGTGGTCGCGATAGCGGGCGGAATCCTGGCTGTCTTTATAGGAACTTTGTTTGCCAGCTGGCCGCCCGAGAAACCGGCAGCGGCCGTGACACTTGTCTATGTCGGTGCCGAGAATTGTGCGCCTTGCGAAATCTGGGAGCGCAAACAAGGAGGCGAATTCCGCGAATCTTCAGAATTCCGTCGCCTGGCCTACCGTGAGGTGAAATCGCCTTCGCTCTTCGACGTATTGGACGACAGAAATTGGCCTGAGGACTTGCGTGTATATCGTCAAGCTATCGGCCGACGAGCCGGGGTGCCCCTTTGGCTCGTCATCGCCGACAATCGAATTGTCATGCAGGGTTCTGGGCTGTCCCAATGGAAAGAGGCGGTCCTGCCGAAAATAAAATCGCTTCTGCATTGAACAGGAACCTACCTACGCTCACATAGCGCGGCTGGCCCAACCGATGATTGACGAAAACCTGATCCTTGTTGACGCCACGTGAGATTCGCCGTCGAATAAGGCATGAGCCAAATGGATGACGAAATTCTTGCTGCGCTGAAAGCGGTTATCGACCCCGAACTCGGCATCAATATCGTCGATCTTGGGCTCGTTTATCACGCCGCGCGCACCGTCAATGGAATCGATATTGCGTTGACGATGACAACACCCGCTTGTCCGCTCGGCGAGATGATGACGGGGGAAATAAAGCAGGTGCTGGGTGATCGCTTTCCCGACGCGCCGGACGTGCGCGTTGAACTGGTCTGGGATCCACCATGGTCTCCCGACCTCATGAGCGAGGAGTCGCGACGGCAACTCGGCATGGTCTAGTTGGCCAAGCAAATTCCGGGCGGGATTTTGTACTCGTTAAAGGCGACAATTCCCCCAATGAATGGTCCATCAGTAGCACCGCCTGAACCGGGTCCGTCGGTCCGCGCGACAGCACGATCCGAAAAATGGCGCCGGCTCCGATTGATTCCCCTCGCCGCAGGTGCCGGTGCTCTGCTTGCCGGGCTGTGGACCGGCCTTGCGCGACTCGGGATCACCCTGCCGGGCGGCACGCCTGCGCTGGCTGATTTTCACGGCGCGCTGATGATCAGCGGGTTTCTCGGAACCGTGATCAGCCTCGAACGCGCGGTCGCGATCGGCCGGTGGTGGGCTTACGCCGCGCCTTCCCTGTCGACCATCGGTGCGATCGCGCTCATCGCAGGCGCGCCGGAACTTGCGGCCGGCGCCTTCCTGCTGGCCGGCATCGCCCTGACCGCCGTTTCAGGCGCCGTCGTCGCGCGTCAGCCTGCGCTTTTCACCCTCGTGCTTGCGGTTGCCGCGGCGTGCTGGGCAGCAGGAACGCTCATGTGGATGAATAGCGCCGAAACGCCTTACGTCGCCGGATGGTGGATTGCGTTCCTGGTCCTTACGGTCGCGGCCGAACGTCTTGAGCTCAGCCGCGTGCTGTCGCCGCCGCGCTCGAGCCAGCTTAACTTTGGCATCGCCGCCGCCCTGATCATCGCCGGGATGGGGCGTGGAGAATTTTCCGGTCCGGACGCGCCAATGAGCGGCGTCGGCCTGCTCGCGGCGACCGTCTGGCTCGTCAGATACGATATTGCGCTACGGACGATCCGTCTTTCCGGGCAGCCACGCTTTTCCGCCGCTTGTCTGCTGTCGGGATATTTCTGGCTGGGGCTTGCGGGCCTTTTTCTTCTCGCTGTACCGCCCGGCACAGCCGCGTTTTCCTACGACGCCGCCGTGCACGCCATCACGATCGGCTTCATCCTGTCGATGATCTTCGGGCATGCCCCCATCATTCTGCCGGCGGTCACGGGATTGCGTGTCCGCTACAGCCCCGCCGCCTATGCGCCGCTAGTGCTTTTGCACCTTTCAGTGGCGTTGCGGATCGCGGCCGATTTCCTCGAGCGCGTTGACATGCGCGACATCAGCGGCCCCACAACCATCCTCGCACTCGCAACTTACGCGGCCACCCTGATGATTGTCTCGCGAGGAAAATGACGAGAGCGGGCTGCTATTGGCCGCTTCGTGCTTTGCCTCGCGATCGAAATGTGCGCCAGGCCAGCACGGCAACGATGATCCACACGGCGCTGCGGAATGTCATCGCCCCGACCGTCCTCGCTTCGAATGCCCCACCTGCGGCGATATGAATTCCAAACGCGATGAATACGCAAACCGTCGCGATGGCTATTGCCGCTGACAGACAAGCTGCCCAGCGTTTCCAAAAGAACAGGCCAAGGCCTGCGACGACGTAGGCAAAGCCCGCCGCGAAATTGAACCACAGCACGAAGGGAACGATGTTGGCGGGTCTGTCCTGCGCGCCGCCAAAAAGTGTCTTGCCGCCGACCCAAACAGTAATCACGCCGAATGCGATCGCCACCAGAGCCGCCACGACGGCCCAACGCGGACGTCCGGTGTCGGGGGTCGGCTCGTTCATGGCTCGTATCTCCACCTCACGCGAGCGGCGCCGTCATCACATCGCGAATTTCACTCCGGTTGCTTGACATCAATCAAGCCGAACCCTTGTCATTGGGCTTAAATACGTAATCGACTTTTGCTTCCGGAGAAGGGCCGTGGGCCAATCCGACAGGGATACCGTTCGTGCGCTGCCATTGTTCTGCAGCATGAGCAGAAACAATTTCGATCAATTGATGGCGGCTGCCGAGACACGGCAATTTTCACAGCACGCAACGGTGCTTGCCGAAGGCAATTTTCCGGAATTTCTATACATCGTCATGGATGGCGCGGTCGAATTGTCCTGCACCCATGACGCGCACAAGACGACGATTGATATCGTCCGGCCGGTAACGCCATTGATTCTGGGGGCCGTCATTCGCAATGACGTATATCTCAGTTCGGTGCGCACGCTTACGCCTGCGCAATTATTGCTGATACCGGCGCAATCGGTGCGCGACGCGTTCAATTGCGATTCCTCCTTTGCGCGCGCTGTTGCCTACCAGCTGACCGAGCAATATGGCAGCCTTGTACGCTCGCTCAAGAACGAAAAGCTGCGCACTGGAATGAAGCGGCTGGCGAACTGGATCCTGCGGACCGATGCGATGCAGGGCAACCAGCGGATCATTGAGCTGACCGTCGAAAAGCGCACGCTCGCATCGAGCCTCGGGATGACCCCGGAGAACCTGTCGCGAAACCTGGCCCGGCTGACGAGATATGGCGTGCGAACATCCGGACGCGACATCGTCATCGAGGACTCATTTGCGCTCGAGCGCTTTGCGAAGCCAAATGCGCTGATAGACGGCTAGTGCCATGCCGAATTAGAAAAACGCCTGGATGCCGGTCTGCGCACGGCCGAGGATGAGCGCGTGGATGTCGTGCGTTCCCTCGTAGGTGTTCACCGTCTCCAGGTTCGAGAGCACGCGCATCACGTGGTATTCCTCGGAGATGCCGTTGCC
>DATGDN010000201.1:0-13153 GCA_035310865.1 Pseudolabrys sp.
TCCGACGGCTCGTCCATGATCAGGCAATCGGGATTAGTCATCAATGCACGGCCGATCGCCAGCATCTGCTGCTCGCCGCCGGACAAAGTCTTGGCGCGCTGGTAACGGCGTTCGTGCAAGCGCGGAAACAGTTTGTAGACACGGCCGAGAGTCCACTTGTGCCGTTCCGGATTGCGCTCGGCTACCAGCAGATTCTCTTCTACGCCGAGGGTCGGAAAGACCCGACGGCCTTGCGGTACCAGGCCCATGCCGCCCCGCACGGTTTCGAATGATGCTTTGTGCGTGATCTCTTCGCCCTTGAACATGACCTTGCCGCGGCGCGGCGGATTGAAGCCCACGATCGAATTCACCAGCGTGGTTTTTCCAACACCGTTGCGCCCGAGCAGGCCGAGGATCTGGCCTTGCTCAAGCTGCAGCGACAGCCCCTGGAGCACGTAGGCGTCGCCGTAGTAAGTGTGAATGTCCTGGACTTCGAGAATGGCCATAGCGTCATTCGGTCCCGAGATAGATTTCCTGCACGCGGCGGCTTTTCTTGATGCTTTCGGGCGATCCTGATTCCAGCACCTCGCCGAAATGGAGAACCGAGATCTCGTCGGCAACGTCGAACACCACGTCCATGTCGTGTTCAATCAGCAGGATCGCGAGCTTGGGATCGAGCTTCCTCAGGAACTCGGTCATCTCAGTCGATTCACCTGACGACAGCCCGGCCGCCGGCTCATCGAGCAGCAGGATTTTGGGATCGCTGGCGAGACCCAGGACGATCTCGAGCTGGCGCTGTTCGCCATGCGAGAGGTTGCGCACCTCGACATCCTTGCGGTCCAGAAAATTGGCCTGCTCGAGCAGATGGTATGCCTTGTCGTAGACCTCCTTGTAGGAAGACAGGAACCGCCACATGACGAATTTCGACGGGCGCAGACCCTTGATTGCCAGCAGCACATTGTCGAGGACTGTGAGCTTGGGGAACAGGCTGGTGACCTGGAAGGTGCGTGCCATCCCAAGCGCAGTTCGCCGATGACTCGGCCATTTGGTGACATCCTGGCCGAACAAGAGCACCTGGCCCGACGTGACCGGATAGATGCCGGTAATGAGATTGAACAGCGTGGTCTTGCCGGCGCCATTCGGCCCAATAATGGCCTTGCGGTCACCCGGCATGATGCGGAGCGTCACGTCGCGCGTGGCCTGAAGCCCGCCGAAGCTCTTGCAGAGCGCCTTGAGCTCCAGGGCGGGAATATCCCCGCCATTTGATCGCGTGTCGCTGCTCACGCGCGCACCCTCGGTGTTCGAAGTGAATTGCCGGGGCCCAGACCGGGCCCCGGCTTGTTGCTCGTTATTCGCAGAACTTGCAGGGCGGAAAGTCGCGGCTGTAAACCGGCTGAGCCAGGAACTTGGCCTTACCGTAAGTCCAGAACTGGCTGACGTCCGGGTAAGTCTTGATGACCGTGTTCCAGAGCTCGGGCTTGTCGTAGCCGAACAGCTGCTTCTTTTCGACCTTCTTGATGTAGATGTTCTCGATCGGGTTGCGCATGTCGTCCATGCTGATCGGACCACGCACCGCGTCGATTTTCAGGCCTTGCATGATCTTGATGAACTGTTCGGGGCCGGGCCACTTGCCGCCGGCCTTTTTCATGGCTTCATCGATCCACTGCGCCGTCGTGTAGTTGTTCTCGGAATAGTAGGACGGCACCTTGCCGTACTTGGCACGATAGGCTTTCACAAAGGCCTCGTTCTTCGGCGTCTGGATCGCCGCGCTGTAGTGCAGCGCCGAGACGTCGCCGATCACTTCGTCGCCCATAAAGGGAAGGGCGAATTCGTCATAGCTGGTGCCCCCGCCGAGGATCGGTTTCTTGAAGCCGGCGGCACGCAGTTGTTTGGGGAACTGCAATGACATCGGCCCGACCATCAGTGTGAAGATGGCATCGGCATCTTGTTTGATCGTCGGAATGTAGGGTCCGAAGTCCTTCGTTCCGAGCGGGGGCCAGATTTTCTGGATGACTTTGCCACCGCAATCCTCGAACGCTTTCTGGAATCCGCCCGCCACCTCGTAGCCGAACGCGTAGTCGGCTGCGATCGACACCACTTTCTTATAGCCCTGGTCGCAAGCCCATTGACCGAGAGGATGATGCGGCTGCGACGACGACCAGCTGGTGCGGATGAAATAGGGATACTTGTCGAGCTGACGCTGGGTGAGATCGTCGGCCGCAGGCACGGACGCTATATACATCGTCTTCTCGGCCGTGCTGACCGGCGCCATCGCGTAGCCCGACGATGCGAGCAGCCCGCCGATGAACATGTGCACCTTGTCTTGCAAGACGAGCTTCTTCGCCTTGGTCACGGCGGTGTCGGGCTTGCCCTGCTCGTCCTCGACGATGAATTTCACATCGGCACCACCGAGCTTGTTTCCATGCTGATCGAGATACAGCTGGAAGCCGTCGACCATGTCCTTGCCGACCTGGGCAAAGATGCCCGTTGTCGGCGCGACGAAACCGATGCGCAGTTCCTCGGCGCGCGCATTCGAAGACAGCATGAGGCCGGCCGCGAACACAGTGCCAAGCAGCAATGGACTAAGTCTTCGTGACAGTGTGGTTGTCATAGTCCTTCCTCCCTTGTTGTCGTCGCCTTCCCCTCTATTCAGGAAGGCACGGATGCCAATTTCTTCGTCTCTCCCGACTGGCTCGGCTTTTTACTCGTTGTGCCGCGCGCCTGGCGGATTCGTTCCGGAATACCGATCAAGCCGGTCGGCAAATAGAGAATTGCCAACACATAGACGCCGCCGAGCGCATACTGCCACCACGGTACCAACGTGCTGAGATACTCGCGCAGGCCGAACACGATCGCAGCACCGATGGCGCCGCCCACAAGCGTGCCCGCGCCACCGAGCACGACCATTAAGAGCGCATCCACCGAGGTGGTAAGAACGACCGTTTCCGGGCTCACGTGACCGTTGGTTTGCGCCCACAACACGCCCGCCAATCCGCCAAAGCCGCCGGCAATGATGAAAGCAATGTATTTATGCAACCACGTATTGTAACCGAGGATCTGCATGCGCAGTTCGCGCTCGCGAATGCCGGCGAGGCTTTTCCCGAAGGGCGAGCGCACCAGCAAATAGAGCAGCAGCAGGCTCACCGTGAAGAAAGCGAACACCAGATAGAAGAATGTCACTTCGTTCGATAAATCGATACCGAAATTCGGCCGTCCGCTCATATTAATGCCGTTGTCGCCGCCGGTCAGCGAATTCCAGCGATAGGCGAGGCCCCAGACGCATTGGCCGAGGGCGAGCGTTATCATGAGGAAATAAACACCGCTGGCGCGGATCGCGAACAGTCCGAAGATCGCGGCGAGCGCCATGCCGATCAGAATGCCCAACACCACAACGATCCAGAAATCCCAGCCGAGGCCGAAATGGAATTTCGTTGCGAGCACAGCGCAAAGATAGGCGCCGACGCCGAAGTAGGCTGCCTGGCCGAGCGAGGCGAGGCCGGTGAACCCGAGCAGGATGTCGAGGCTCATCGCCAGGATGGCGAAAGCCATCGCCCGCGTTGCCAGCAAGACCACGAACGATCCGGATCTCGGCACGATGAATGCGAGCGCGAGAAGTGCGACGATGACGACCGCGATCTTGATGAGTTGTTTGTTCATGAGCATCCCATCATTCGCGTCCGAACAGCCCGGTCGGCTTCACGGCGAGGATCAGAACCATTGGGGCATAGAGTGTGAAGTATGAGACTTCCGGGAAGAGCGCCTTCCCGAAGTTATCGGCGAGGCCCACGGCCAGCGCGCCGATTGCCGCGCCGCCCAGACTGCCCATGCCGCCGATGATCACTACCGCGAATGCAAGCGGCAGCATTTCGAAGTCGAGGCCGGGATAGATGCCGAGAAATGCGCCGCCGATGACGCCACCCAACGCAGCGAGAAAGGCGCCAAGCGCAAAGATGAACATCGAAATGCGGTTGGTATCGATGCCCACGCCGCGTGCCATTTGCGCGTCGTCTACGGTTGCACGCACGGCGGCACCCATGCGGGTCTTTTCCATTGCGAGCCAAAGCAGGATGCCGATCGCCAGAGCAAGCGCGATCATGAAAACCCGATAGGCCGGAAAGTATATACCGCCGAACACGATGCTCTGCGTGAAGGTGCTCGGTGGATTGATGTCCATGTTGTTTCCGCCCCAGATGTCGAGCGCCGCCTGCTGGAACAGGAAGGCGAAGCCGACCGTGAGCAGGACTTGCCGCAACACATCAGCTTCGATCGGAACGATGGAAATTCGTTTCATTACGAAATACAGAATGAGGGTGGCGATCACAGTAGCGACGGCAAACTCAATGTTCGTGCCGACAATGTTCGGCTTCCAGCTCTTGAGCGCCAGGGCGACCAGGATCGCTATTCCCAACGCGATGATTAGGTTGCGGAGAATCTCGAAACCTTCCGACCGCAAAAACAGCCGCTCCATGGCGATGCCGACAGCCGCAATCGCCAGGGCAGCCAACGGCAGCGACAATGCCCACGAGCCAGTGGCATGGATGACCGACAGCGCGACGTAGCCACCAAGCAGGAAGTAGGAGCCATGCGACAGGTTGACGATGCGCATGACGCCAAAGATGAGAGACAAACCGCTGCCAACGAGAAACAACAACGCGCCGTAGGACACGCCGTTGAACGCCTGGACTACCCAGAATTGCGTACCCATTCCCCCCTTGGTCCTTCTGTTCGGTCGAAGGTTGCCGCAAGCTTACCTTAGGTCCGATGCGAATGAACACCCCAAATGGCCGCACGTGTCTCGTGAGGCTGTGTAATTTCGCAGTACCACGGATCAATGAGGTCACTTTGGGCTGCCTGCCCGCTTTTTCGGCGGGATGATCGGCAGCAGCAGGTACGGCGCTTTGCCACGGCCAAAATGCAGGCTCGTCGTGCCGTTAAAAATGGCCGACGGACGGTCGCGCGGATCGTCGTGCAGGAACGGGCCGCAACCCTTCAGTTCATTCTTGAAATTTGACAGCTTGCCGCCGCTCGCCCCGCCATATTCATAGTCCTTGCCGCGGATCGACACGCCGACACGATAACCCGCCGGCACAACGATCGACGTCGGCCATATCTCGATGTCGAGTTCCACCGGCTGGCCTTTTTTCAACGGCTGCAGCTCATCGTGGGTGTGATACGGCCGGTACGGCTTGGACAACTTCGTGTCGAGCTTGCGGTGCGACGCGCGCAGCCATCCTTGTGCGATCGGCGTGTGCGGGTCGATAGCGCCCTGGAACACGATTTCCTTGAGGTCGCCCGTGAAAACGCGCAGCACGATGAAGAAGTCGGCATCGGATGTCGACGAAGAGGCAAACAGCTTCAAAGCCGACGGTCCGGTGATCTCGGTTTCCTTGGCAAGAGGTGGTGTAAGGAAGACGAGCCCGTCTCCCATCCCAGCGAATTTCAATTGTGCCGAGCCGGAAGGCTTCTTCGTTGTCAGCGTCATCGCCGACGGGTCGAGATAGAATTTCGTCCATCGTGTGCGCTTGAGCGGCCATTCGCTCTCGGCGCGCGGCACGAATTTGTCGATGTGCCGCACCTGCAGCAGCACCTTGGGTTGTTTCACCCAGCCTTCTTTCTTGCCGTGCAGGAAATGGGCGAAAAATCGCAGCTGCTGCTCGCGTCCATAGTCGGTATAGAAATGTGTCCAGTGCTCGATGCCGTGTGCCTCCAACCATTTTTGCCTGGACGCGGCCCGCACGAATCCTTCGAAATTGCCGCGCGGATGCAGGCCCTGGCCGCCCCAATTGGCGGCTGTAAACAGCGGCGTGTTGATTTTGTCCCACTTCGCCGAGCGCGCATGATGGTAGGCGTCGTCCATCGGGTGCGACGCGATTTCGGCGCCGAAATCGGCGCGATTTCTGGCGAGTTCCGCGTCCGATAGAGTCTCTGGCCCGCACACCAGCTCGCCGTGGACGCGGCTGCGCTTGCCGCGCTCGCCGGCGCCGTATTGCACGGTCTTGACCTGCATGTCGTACCAGTTCTCCCAGAATGTCGAGAGAATGCCGCCGTGATGCGTCATGTCGCGATACCAGTCGGCCGCTCCCTCCCACACGCACATGGCGGCGAGATGCGGCGGTTGCAATGAAGCGACATGCCACTGGTTGATGCCGTAATAGGAAATGCCGTTGAGGCCGACCTTGCCGTTGGACCAGGGCTGCACGCCCGCCCACTCGATGCAGTCGTAGAAATCTTTCGTCTCGCGGGGAGAAAAATGATCGATGAAACCCGGCGAGCAGCCAGCGCCGCGTGAATCCACACGCACGCATGCGTAGTCGTGCGGGACCCATTTCTCGGGGTCGACCACTTCCCAGCTTTGGTAGAGGTTACTTGAGCCCGCGGTGACGTCCGGATGCTTTTCCGCCATGCGCTGCCATGCGCTTGGATAACCGTCCTGGAATGCGAGATTTTTGGCGTAAGGACCGTAGCTGAGAATGACAGGAAATTTTCCGTCTTTCACCGGGCGAAAAATATCGGCGCGCAACACGAGACCGTCGTCCATCGTGATCGGCACGTCCCAGTCGATCGCATGCCGTCGCGGATCTCGGTTCGTTGCTGAAGCGACGCCATCACGCCCTCCCACGACAACTCTTACGGGTGGGCAGGCTACAGAAGGGGAGGCCAGACGCAAGAGTGAAGAAGGCGCGATTGTTATCCGGTCGTCCCCGTACGGAGCGACGGCTAACGCCTACGCCGCTTGACCTTCGCCATCTTCTCCAGCACGGCGCAGACCGCCGCGGTATCGCGGCTGCCGAGACCGCTTTTCATCGCTTTGAGATAGATGCTCTTGGTTGCGTTGAAAATCGGAGTCGGCACGCGGATCTTGCGCGCGTAGTCGCCGATCACCTGCATGTCCTTGTCCCACACGGAGATCTTCATGGTCACGTCGTCGTAGCGGCCCTTTGCCATCATCGGCGCGCGCAGTTCGAACACACGGGAATTGCCGGCGCCGGCCGTGATCAGGTCGACGATCATCCGCGGATCCAGACCGGCTTTCATGCCGAGGACCATGGCCTCGGCCGAGGCGACGTTGTTGATGGCGACGAGAAGGTTCGCGACGTATTTCATCCGGCTACCATTGCCGAACGGGCCGACGTTGAAAATTCCGCGGCCGAACGCCGAAAGCAGCGGCCGCAGCTTTGCAATGAGCTTGGGATCGCCGCTGGCGTAGAACACGAGGTCGCGGTCCTTGGCCTGCGCGCCGGTGCCGCTGACCGGGCAGTCGATCATCTGGTGGCCGGCGTTGCGCAATACGGCGGCCGCTTTTTCCTTATCCGAAATTGTGAAGGTGCTCATTTCGACGAGCAGTTTGCGCTCAATCTTGGCCCCAGCGATCTTGCGTACCGTGTCGGTGAGTGCTTGCGGTTTGGGAAGGCTGGTCAGGATGGTCGGTACCGCAGCTGCCAGTTCTGCTGCATTGCGCGCGACCTCGACTCCGGCGCGTTTGGCCTCTCGGCGCCGTGTCGCGTTGGTGTCGTAACCGACCACATGCCAGCCGGCCTTGACCAAGTTCTTCGCGAACGCGCCGCCCATAATGCCGAGCCCGATCACACCGACCGTGCCCTTGCGCCTTCTGACTGCCATCCACCGTCTCCCCGATGCTGAATCGCATCCGATTTTCCCCATTCCCTCTTATGCGTTGGGTGTGGGACTGTCGAGTCGTGCGGGCGGAGCATGCCCGCTTTCAAGCAAGCCCGTGATCGCCTATCGTCGCCGGCAAAACAATCGAGGGAGGGCGCATGCGCGTCGGCGTTGCAGGTCTCGGGGTTATGGGTGCGGCCGTTGCCGCGCGGCTCATGGAAGTCGGTCACGAAGTGACGGTGTGGAATCGCACACCCGAGAAGACCAGGCCGTTGGCGGATACCGGCGCCAAAGTCGCATCGACACCGGCGCAGCTCGCAAGCGCGGTCGACGCGACCATCACCATGCTTACCGATGCTGCGGCGATCGATGCCGTCTACAATGGTCCCGGCGGCCTCCTGTCGGGCGATGTGAAGGGCAAGCTGCTCATTGAAATGAGCACGGTGCCGCCGAAAGTGCCGCTCGCCCTTGCGCCGAAAGTGCGAGCCAAGGGCGCGGCCTTTGTCGAATGTCCGGTTGGCGGTTCGACCGCGCCCGCCCGTCAGGGAAAATTGCTTGGGCTTATGGGTGCGGAGCCCGCCGATGCCGAGCGTGCAAGACCGCTCCTCAACCAGCTTTGCCGGCGCCTTGAGCATTGCGGTCCGGTCGGCACAGGCGCGTCGATGAAGCTGGCGATCAACCTGCCGCTGATGGTGGCCTGGCAGGCCTATGGCGAGGCTTTTGCCATCGCGCGCTCCGCCGGCTGGGAGCCGAAGCGGCTGCTCGATCTGTTCGTCGATACCAACGGAGCAAATCCCGCGCTGAAAAACCGCGCCGAGATGATTGTCACCATGTTCGAGGGACGCGATCCTGGGCCGACCACGTTCAGCATCGCCAATGGCGTAAAGGATCTGCGCACGATGGTGGAAACAGGCGAAGCAAACGGCGCCGACATGCGCGTCACGAAGGCGACGCTCGCCGGTTTCGAGGATGCCACCAAGAATGGATTCGGCGGCGGCGATGGATCGCGCATGTCTGTCTATTGGGCCACGCGCAAAAAATCCTGAAAACTGGAGGACGTTTGATGTCGGTTACGCTTGCTCAAGCCTCGAGTATTGTCGATGCGACGCTGAAGAAGGCGCGCGAACTCAAGCAAATGCCGCAGACTGTGGTGGTACTCGATACCGGCGGCCACGTCGTCTGTGCGAAGCGCGAAGACGGCTCCGGAATTATTCGCTTCGAAGTCGCTGTGGGCAAAGCCTATGGTGCGCTCGGCATGGGTTGGGGCTCCCGCACCATGATGGAGCGCGCCGCGCAAAATCCGAATTTTCTAACCGCGATCGTGGCTGCGAGCGACGGCCGGATGGTGCCCAACCCCGGCGGCGTGCTGATCCGCGACGCGAGCAATCGCATTCTCGGAGCCGTCGGAATTTCCGGCGACACCGGCGACAACGACGAAATTATTGCCGTCGCCGGCATCGAGGCGGCTGAACTGAAAGCCGACCCGGGCGGGACTAAAAAATGAGGAGGAATTCGTGAAACTCTTTTCATTCTGGCGTTCGCTTGCGACGTACCGCGTGCGCATCGCGCTCAATCTAAAAGGCATCACGCCTGACGAGGTGATCGAAGTCAATCTGATGAAAGGTCACCAGCGCGAATCTGAATTCCGCAAAATCAATCCGATGATGGCGATCCCGGCACTGATCGAAGATGACGGCACGGTACTTTTTGAATCTCTTGCCATCCTCGAATATCTTGACGAGACACATCCCAATCCACCGCTGTTGCCGAAAGACCCGAAGGCACGCGCAAGGGTCCGCGGGCTTGCGCAAATCATCGCCTGCGACACGCATCCGCTGATCGTGCCGCGTGTGCGCGAATACCTCGCGCATGAGTACAAGATTGACGAAGCCGGCGTGCTGAAGTGGGGCCATCATTGGCACATGTCAGCGTTGACAGCGCTTGAAACCCATCTCGCGGGCTCAAAGCAGACCGGACGTTACTGCCAGGGCGACCAGATCACCTTGGCCGACATTTGCCTTGCTGGACAGGCCGTGGGGGCAGCCTACTTCAAGTGCGATCTCGCGCCGTACCCGACGGTGAAGCGCATCGTTGAGGAAGTGAACAAGGTCGACGCCTTCGCGCGTGCGCATCCGCTCAAGCAGCCCGGCGCTCCGGCCACAGCCTAGGGCCGCCGATGATCGATACGGCGATTGTTGGCCTCGGTTGGTGGGGCAAGACGCTGGTCAAGGCGGCGCGCGACTTTGGTGTGCCGCTGCGCTTCACGCGCGGCGTCACTCTCGAACCTGATTCAGTTCGTGATTTTGCGTCCGAGCACAAAATCACGCTCGGAACAGCGCTCGATGAGGTGCTGGCTGACAAATCGATTCAGGCGGTGGTGCTCGCGACCCCGCACACCAAGCATCGCGCGCAAGTCGAGGCGATCGCCGCTGCCGGCAAGCATCTCTACTGCGAAAAGCCGTTTGCGCTGACCAAAGCTGATGCCGTTGCTGCACTCGAGGCCTGCAAGCGCGCCGGCATCGTGATCGGTGTCGGCCATCATTTCCGGCTGATGCCTTCAATGCGTGTGCTGTCCGATCTCAGGGATGCCGGCACCTTCGGCACGATCATGCATGTCGAAGGCAACTACAGCCACGACTGGCTGGCGAGCTATCCCGCCGACAGCTGGCGCATGGCAGCCGAAGAAAGCCGCGCCGGCGGAATGACCGGCATGGGCATCCACGTGCTCGATTGCTTCCGCGACATGGTCGGGCCGATGAAGCGGATCAGCGCTCTTTCGAAGGCGCGTGCGCTCAAATTGCCGACGGGCGACACAACAGCGGCGCTGATCGAGTTCGAAAATGGCGCAACTGGCACGCTGGGCACGACGATCAAGACGCCGTTCCGCTGGCGGATTGCCGTTTTCGGCGAGAACTGCTGGGCCGAAAGCGTGAGCGAGACGCGCGCGATCGTGCGCCGCGCCGGCACGGAGCCGGAGGTAATCGAGCGACCGGCCGACAACCATCTCGGCCGCAATCTTGATTATTTCGCCAAGGCCGTGCTCGGGCAGGGTGCGTTCCCGATTTCACCCGCCGGCATTTTGCAGACTGCCGCCGCATTGGAGGCTGTGTTCAGGTCGGTAGATGCCAACGGCGCGTGGATAGAGGTGTGATCGGGCGTGTTAAGGTTTTCCTTCGCCAAATGGAGGCAGAGGATATGTCGGCGCAGGAAGGCGGTTGTCTGTGCGGCGAGATTCGTTTTGCGACCAGAACTGCGCCGCTAAGGGTAACCTTTTGCCATTGCCGCTTCTGCCAAAGCGCCACGGGCTCGGCCTATCTCGTCGAGCCGATTTTTGGAAAATCCGACTTTGGCGTGATTTCAGGCGAGCCAAAGGTTTATCGGCACCGTTCCGCAGGAAGCGGCAAGACGGTCGACATTCATTTCTGCAGCAATTGCGGCACCAAGCTGTTTTTGACCTTCGAGCGGTTTCCTGATGTCGTCGGCGTCTATGGAGGCACGTTCGACAATCCGGATTGGTTTGAAAGGTCTGCCGGGAATTCGAAACATATTTTCTTGAGCGTCGCTCAACATGCCACCGTCATCCCTGCCGGGATTGACTGCTTCGAAGCGCACGCGATCACCAACGACGGCAAACCGATTGAACCGCACGTTTTTGCCGAACACCATGTGATCGACCCGAGCCGCTGAGGCTACGCGGATGATTTTCGTTTCTTCGGCTCTGCAATCGCCGCGTCCCACACGTCGTGTATATGCGTGACCTCCTGCTCGAACCGTTGCAGGAATAATCGAGCTTGCGTGGAAAGCGTACGCCGTGTGGGCTGAATCACCACGAATTCGGCGTGCAGCTCGGGGTCGACGATCGGATTGACGATCAATTCGCCACGCCCGATGTCATTGACCGATATCACACTCGGTAGAATGGTCACCCAGTGGGAGCGGGCGACAAATTCGAGCGTAGCGATCATCGCATCCATTTCCAGCATGGCGGCGACTTCAACGCCGTGAGTCTGGA
The DNA here is from genome assembly GCA_035310865.1 of Pseudolabrys sp. Taxonomy (GTDB): domain Bacteria; phylum Pseudomonadota; class Alphaproteobacteria; order Rhizobiales; family Xanthobacteraceae; genus Pseudolabrys. The sequence continues at coordinate 11,609 of DATGDN010000201.1, forward strand.
AATATGTTTCCAGATTGCGCCGCCGGATATTGTGCGGCCCCGGCACCACGAATTTCATCGGCGTGCAATCGGCGAGCCTCAGTGGCGACAGTGGTGCAAAGCCGCGGCGCGGTCCGGAGATCAGCATCTCGCGGTCGCGCACGAGCAGGCGTGATTTCAGCCCGACGGTGCCCTCATAGGCCGGCACGACCGCGAAATCGAGTTCGTCATCCAGCACCATTTCGGTCAGCAGGCCGCTATAGCCCTCGACAATATGCAATCGCACCTCTGGGCAACGCGGCACGAAATCGTCGAGCACCGGCGCCAACACCGCGCGTGTAAATGTCGGCATCAGCCCAATGCGCAGTTCGCCGGTAACTTCGCCGGCGAGCGAACGGGCTTCCTCCGCGGCGTGCTCGAGCGTTCCGACCGCCTCTACGCAGCGCTTGTAATAACGCAGGCCGGCCGGCGTCGGCGTGATGCCGCCGGTGGTGCGCTCGAACAGCTTGACCTTAAGCGCACGCTCGACCGCTGCCACGTGCTGCGAAATGCCTGACTGGGTGGCGTTCTCGCGCTCAGCTGCGCGGGTGAAGGAGCCCTCCTCGCAGACCGCGATGACGGCGCGGATTTGCCGCAGCGGGATATTCGTCATGAATGCCTCAAAAATAGGGGCATTAGAAAATCTAATGGCCGAACACAGAATATATTATTTCTGCTGGCGGTGCCAACCGGCTTAGGATTTGCGCAATTCAGCAACGGGCGCGCCCACGCGCCGGGTCGGGGAGGACGCCATGGGAGCGAATTTCGGCATTGCCGGAATGGATTGGCAGCAGCGGGTCAACTGGGACCGGCTGCGCGAGTACCGCATCGAGCGCGCACGCGCGATGATGAAAAAGCACGGCCTGGGAGCCATGCTGTGCATGTACGATGAGAACGTGCGCTACATCACCGGCACGCTGACGCCGGGTTGGAATCGCCTCAAGCCAGGTCTGCGCTACGCCATGCTGTGCGGCGATGGTCGGCCGATCCTGTTCGAGCAAGGCGATATCGGCTTCCAGGTCGAGCGACACTCGCCGTGGATTCCGAAGGAAAACGTCCGTCACTCCTTCGCCTGGATCAAAGGCGCCGCGGGTCCCGCCTCGACGCAGCAGGTGACCAAGTTCACCAAGGCCGTGTTGCAGGCGATGAAGGACAACGGCGTCTCCGGGCAGAAACTCGGTGTCGACTTCGTCGACATCAACATGATCAACATCTTCAAGGAGAACAAGATCAACTGGGTCGACGGCATGACCCCGATGATGGAGGCGCGCGCGGTCAAGAGTCCTGACGAGCAGGAATGCTTCCGCATCGTCGGCGCCATCGGCGATGCCACGCACTGGGAATGCATGAAGTTCCTGCGCCCCGGCATCACCGAGAATCAGGTGACCGCGCATCTGATGGAATATCTCTACAACATCCCGGGCATGGAAGACGTCGAAGACGTGATTGTGTCGTCCGGCCCGAACACCTGGCCGAACTGGCGCAATTTCTCCGACCGCATCATCCAGCCAGGCGACATCGTGTTCA
>DATGDN010000202.1:0-16762 GCA_035310865.1 Pseudolabrys sp.
GCTGGTTATGGCGTGATGTTCATTCTCGCCATCGGAATGCTGTCGCGGGCGGCCGTCGGCCCCGCCGAGCGCCTGCTCAATATGCTCGGCGAACGCAAGCAATGTGCGATCGTTTATGCAATCGCATTCGTCATCAACCTCACCCTCTGCGTCATCCTCATTCCGCATTTCGGAATCGAGGGTGCGGCGGCCGTAACCTCGGCCGCACTCGTCGCCGAATCGGTGATGTTCTCGTGGGTCGCGAAACAGCGCCTCGGCTTTAAGATCTTCGTTTTCGGTGGCGCTGGGGCCTGAGATCAGGCCCGCTCCCGCAGCAGGCGCCGGATCACTTTACCCGTCGTCGTCATCGGCATGTCGTCGATGAAAGCGACCTCGCGCGGGTATTCGTGGGCAGACAGACGCGTCTTCACGAAACCCTGAATTTCTGACGCCAGCGCATCGGACGCCGCGTAACCTTTTTTGAGCACAATGAACGCTTTCACGATTTCGGTGCGCAAAGCATCCGGTTTGCCGACGGCGGCGGCGAGCGCCACCGCGGGGTGACAGATCAGGCAATCCTCGATTTCGCCGGGTCCAATCCGGAAGCCGGCAGACGTGATGACATCGTCATCGCGTCCGACGAAGCTGACATAACCTTCGTCATCCATTACCCCTTGATCGCCAGTCGTCATCCAATCGCCGATGAACTTGTCGCGCGTGGCCTCGGGTTTGCCCCAGTATTCGAGGAACATCACCGGGTCGGGACGCTTGACCGCGATCTGCCCGGTCTCCCCGGCTTTTAGCGGGTTTCCGGCAGCATCGATGATCGCAACAGTGTGGCCGGCAACCGGCCTGCCGATTGCGCCCGGTTTCGACACACCAATCGCGCTGCAGGCCGACAGCACAATGTTGCATTCTGTCTGCCCGTAGAACTCGTTGATGGTGAGACCGAACGCCGACTTGCCCCATTCGTAGGTCTCCGCGCCGAGAGACTCACCGCCGGACCCAATCGAACGCATATTGATGGCGTGGCGCCCTTTCGGATTCGGCGCCGCGCGCAGCATGCGAAGCGCGGTCGGGGGAATGAAGGCATTGCGGATTTGCGCGCGCGCCATGAGCGCGAAAGCCTCTTCCGGATCGAATTTCTCGAAACGCCGCGCCACCACCGGCACGCCGTAGTGCAGGCCCGGCAACAAGACATTGAGCAAACCACCGGCCCATGCCCAGTCGGCCGGCGTCCAGATACGGTCACCCGGCTGCGGGAAGAAATCGTGGTGGGTCTCGACGCCGGGAAAATGGCCGATCAGCACGCGATGGCCGTGCAAGGCGCCTTTCGGCTGGCCGGTCGTGCCGGATGTGTAAACCATCATCGCCGGATCGTCCGCGGACGTATCGACCGGCGTAAAGTCGGACGAAGCGCTCGCGAGCGTGTCGGCAAACCCAAGCACGTTATCGCCGGCGCCATCGAGCGATAGCACCAGCTTGAGCGCAGGCAGGTTGTTCCTGATTTCGGCAATGCGCTCGGCGCCGCGCGCGTTCGTGATCAACGCCGCGGCGCCGGAATTCTGAAGCCGATACGACAGCGCGTCCGTGCCGAACAGCACGGCGAGCGGCAAGGCAACGCCACCGAGCTTGTAGATCGCAATATGGATTGCCGCCACCTCCGCCAATTGGGGCAGCAATATTGCCACCCGGTCGCCGCGGCTGATGCCGTGTGCGCGCAGAACGTTGGCAAGCCGGTTGGATGCCTCACGCAGCCAGCCATAGGTGATCTGTTCATCGCGGCCATCGGGCCTGGCATGCAGGATGGCTAGACGGCCGGGTTCTTTTTTGGCCCAGCGATCGCAGACGTCGACACCGATGTTGTAGCGGGCGGGCACCGCCCAGCGGAACTGGCGGTAAAGCGAGTCGTAGTTCTTGACGCGAGGCAGAACCGGCATGGGGCGCAAAGCTAGTCAGCGGATGACGTGAGGTCCAGTCCCGCCCACGGACTCTCCTTCTGATTCAAGACACAAGTTTCTAATTTCAATTCAATCTCACGCGCAAGAAATTCCAATAAGGCGTCGTTGGGAAGACGATGTCGATCGCCTGCTTTTCTCCGCCTTGGCCCGACACGAATGAAAATGTGCTTGAGCCTGCCGCAAGCGGCTCGAAACGCAACACCATCAGGTCATTGACCGAATAATCGCGACGCTCCGGACACGCGGTGACGTTATCTCCGCCGAGATAGCGGTAGTTGCGCCCGCTCGCGAGCAGGTAGGGACTGTTGGGGCCACTCGCCGCGAAGCACACTTTCGCCAACGCCGCCTGCGCCTGGAGATGGATTTCGGTGTGGTCCGGCGGACGCTCGATGCGGACGATTGCCACCGGGACCTGATTTTCAGCGCGATGAAAGAGCGTTTCCGCAGCGGCTGGTAGCGCAGGCAACGACGATGCCGCGACGAGCATGCCCCTCAGAAGCACATCCGACAGTTTTTCATCATGCGGCTTCGCCTCGCTGCTTTGATGCAAAAATTATCGCAAATTGGCCCCGCCGGCCAAGTAGCCGGCGCGCCTTCTCCCGTACGCGCGCCTAGCCCGTCAATACATCGGTGGCTGGGAAGGTCCGAACGAATTGCTTCTGACGGTCGGCCGCCGCTAGCGGAGTCCTATTCTTTCTTTTCGTCCGGTTCGGCAAGGATCAATGACCAGTAGACCTTGTACTTCGACGCCGGGGTGTAAACGGCCGAAATACCCATTCGGGTAGCGCCGGCGAGCAGCATGTTGGCGCGATGCGGGTTGGAATCGCGCCAGCCGGAAAATGCCTCGGCCAGGGTGTGGTAGCCGGCGCTGATATTCTCGGCAGCCCGCTTCGCGTCGTAGCCCGAAGCCTTGAGCCTCTGCACAAACGGCTTGCCGGCACCGTGATCGAGCTTGTCACGCTTGGCCATCACCTCGGCCTGCGCTTGCGCGAGCCGCATCAGTTCCGAATCGAGTTCGACCGCGGGCAATCCGTTGTTGGCGCGATAGCCGGAAATCATCGAAGCAGCAGCAGCCGCATCGAGTTCGGCGCCGGGCCGCGCCAGATTGCGATAGAAGCTCGGTCTCGATTTCGGAACGTAGTTGTCGGCGCAACTGCCGAGTACGAACAACGCAGACAACAGGAGCAGCAAACGAGTGAGCGGCATGGACGGCGTTTTCTCCGAATCGGCGGCTCGACCTCGCCTGATGACCATGGCCGAACGGTGGTCAGCGCTCACGACTGTGAGGAGTGCAAGGCCTGCCAGATGCGCTCTGACGTCGCCGGCATGTCGAGCCGCACGCCTTCGGGAAGCGCATCAAGGATGGCGTTGATCACCGCCGGCGGCGCCGCAGTCGTCCCGGCTTCGCCGGTACCCTTCACGCCAAGCGGATTGGTGCGACATGCCACCGCATGATGTTCAACCTTCATCACCGGCATCAGGTCGGCGCGCGGCATCGCGTAGTCCATGAAGGAGCCGGACACGAGCTGCCCGCCGGCATCGTAGACGGTGTTCTCCGTTAGCGCCTGGCCGAGCCCCTGTGCCACGCCGCCGTGGATCTGCGCTTCTACGATCGTGTGATCCAGAACATTGCCGCAGTCGTCGACCGCGACGTATGAAACGATCTCGACTGCGCCGGTTGCCGGATCGATCTCGACCTCGGCGATGTGACACCCGTTGGGAAACGATGGCGGCACCTTGATACCGGCCTGGGTGTCGAGGCTTTCCGGAATGACGCCCTGACGCTTGAGCTCCGCGGCACGTTCTGCCACCTCGAACAGCGACACTTCACGCCCGGAATTTCTTACGCTGAAACTGCCGTCACGGTAGTCGATCTCGTTTTCACCCGCTTGCAACAGCATCGCAGCGACGCGCCTGCCCTTCTCCAGAACGGCATCAGCGGTGCGCGCGACGGCGCCGCCCGTCATCATCGCAGAGCGCGAAGCGACCGCGCCGAACCCCGGAACGTCGCGGGCAGAATCGCCGGAGGTGAGCGTGACCGCTTCCGGCGCTATGCCTAGTCGCCGCGCCGCCACGCGCCCAAAGACGGTCTTGTGCCCTTGCCCGCTGGCGCCGGCACCTACACTGACCTGCACGGCTTTCCCGCCGGGAAACGAAACACGCGCAGCTTCCTCGGGAAAGGCGCCGGAGATCTCCAGGTAGCAGCCGACGCCGATGCCGCGCAGCTTGCCCCGTTTTTTCGCGGCCTTTCTGCGCTCGCGAAATTCGTCGTAATCCGCAACTTTGAGCGCTCGCTCAAAGATGGCGGGAAACTCGCCGCTGTCGTAGGTATTGCCGAAGGCGGTGGTGTAGGGAATTTTCTCCGGCTTGATCAGGTTGCGGCGGCGCAGTTCGGCCGCATCGATGCCGGTGACATCGGCTGCCGCGTCGATGACCCGCTCGATCAGGTAGCTCGCTTCCGGCCGGCCGGCGCCGCGATATGGGCCCGTCGGCAACGTATTGGTGAACACGCAGCGCGTATTCAACTGCGCGAGCGGGATGTCGTAAACCGTCGGCAGGCAGCCGGAGATATGCGTCGTGAACACGAAATGCGCGACCCCGGTGAAATAGGCGCCGAGATTCCCGACGCAATCGACACGCAAGGCGAGAAACCGGCCGCGGGAATTAAGCGCAAGCTCCACGGTCCAGAATGAATCGCGCCCCTGATTATCGGTGACGAAGGCCTCCGAACGCGTCGAAACCCAGTGGATTGATTTGCCGAGAGCGCGCGCGGCGTGCAGCATGGGCACATATTCCGGATAACACCAACCCTTCATCCCGAACGCACCACCGACGTCCTCGGTGATGAGGTGCAATTCCTCCGGCTTGATGTTCATTGCCCCGGCGACCTGCCCGCGAACGCTGGCGACTCCCTGCGTCCCGACACGCAAGGTGAACTGCTTACTGCCGGCGTCGTAGCTCGCGCTCGCGGCGCGCGGCTCGAGCGAGGCAACGACAAGCCGCTGGTTGACGAGCTCGACGCGCACCACATGTGTAGCCTCCTTGAAGGCACGTTCGAGCGCAGCCTGCTTCTTGCCTTCCGGGTCGGGCGGAGCCGTCCAGTCAAAGCCGACATTCCCGGGCGCTTCCGGCCAGAGCTGCGCAGCACTTTGCTTGAGCGCCTCGCGCGCGTCGGTGACCGGCGTCAGCGGCTCATAGTCGACCATAATCTTGTCGGCGGCATCCTGTGCAGCGGCCGCTGTTTTTGCCACCACCATCACCACCGGCTCGCCCACATGCATCACGCGCGTTTCCGCGAGCGATGGCCTATGCGGCGAAATGGCCGTCTTGCCGCCGCGGCCCGGAATCGGATGGCCGTGCGAAATAGAGTGATAATGCGCATCGCTTAGATCGGCGGCGGTCAGCACCGCAACGACGCCGGGCGCCCCTTTTGCCGCCGAGACGTCGATACGCTCGATCTTGGCGAAGGCGTGCGGCGAGCGCACGAAATAGGCAGCGAGCGTGTCATCTGGCCTGACGTCGTCGCCGAAGCGGCCTTGGCCGCGCAGCAGGGCATCATCTTCAACGCGCCCTTTCCAGGCGTCGTCGTCATTTCGAGCGGCGGTTAGTTGCGTCATGTGATGCTCCGGAAAATCTTAAAGCTTGCGGTCGGCGATGCCGGCTTTGGCGTACATCGCATTAATATGCGCCTTCACCTCCGGGTCGGTCGTGTCGTGCTCGGGACTGGCGGCCCAGCCGGTCTTGGCGCGGGCAAAGATCGCCATTTCCTCATCCTGCTGTGACGTGCCACCGGAGATTCCATAGGCTCCAACCATCTCGTCTCCCTTGAATACGGGCGCCGACCCACCGCTGGCTGCGATGCGTCCATTGGTCATGGCCGCAAGGCTGACCAGCAACTGCGGATTGCGCTCCTTGAACCATTGCTGGATCACCAGACCGTCGGGAAAGCGCGGGCTCATCGAGCGGAAGGCCGCAACCGTGAAGGCCTTGGCGATGGCTGTTTCCGGCGTGATGAAACCCGCCTCGTCCATCCGCTCAACGGCGATCAGATGGCCTTCCGGTCCCACGACGGCGATCGAGACCGGCACCCCCATGGCGTCGGCTTTTTCAACCACGGCCTGAATGAATTCACGGCATTCTGCCGCTCGCAGCTTGGCCATCCCCACCCCCCTTGGGTCCATTAAGCTTCATTTAACCTGTTATGTCCGGCAATTAACTGCAAAAAAACGGGTTGGGGAATACCGTCCAAATCTACCTGGACGCGAACATGGTCGAGCATACCTCCGCACACGCATCGGCGCGCGACTGGCGTATGGTCATGCTTGTCGGTGGGACCAGCTTCGCCGTCAGCTATGTTTTGCTTCATTTCGTGTTTCCGGTCGCCATTTGGTTCGCATCCTCCCCGGAGCCGGTCGTCTCCATTTTCTTGGCCGTAGTCATCGCGCTTATTGCCATGGCGCTGACCCTCGCCCTGCTCTCCCGCAACCTGCGCGTGGATAATCTTCGCATGCGGGTCGCGATCAATAACATGTCACAAGGCTTGTGCATGCTTGACGGCAACGAGCGTCTGGTTGTCTGCAATCAGCGCTACATGGACATGTACAACCTGTCTGCCGACATCGTGAAGCCCGGTTGCACGTTGCAGAGCTTGCTCGACTACAGAATTTGCAACGGCAGCTTCACGCGCGATCCTGTCGAATACCGGCGTGACCTCGTCGGCACCATGGCAGCGGGAAAGACCACCAGCACCGAAGTAAAATCGGCGGATGGGCGATCGATTTCTGTCATCAACCGGCCGATGGCCGGCGGCGGCTGGGTCGCTACGCACGAAGACATCACCGAGCACCGCGATGCGGAGCGCGAGAGAGTCTCAATGCAGGAGCAGCAGCAACGCCGCACCATCATCGAGCAAGCGATTTTTGTTTTCCGTCAGCGGGTCGAAGATCACCTGAAGACCGTGGCTGAAGGCGCGAAAGCGATGCACGCGACCGCCACGACCTTGTTCAGCAACTCGGCGCAAACGTCGCGAAGCGTCGACGGAGCGGTGTCCGCTTCGAACGAAGCTTCCACAAACGTCGAAACCGCTGCGGTCGCGGCTGACGAACTGAGCGGGTCAATCAACGAAATTGGCCGGCAGCTCGCCAGGACGACTGAAATTGTGCGGGCCGCCGTGACCGAGGCGCATGGGACCAATGGTCAGATCAATGCGCTGGCGGAAGCGGCGCAGAAGATCGGCGATGTGATCAAACTGACCCGCGCCATCGCGGGACAGACCAATCTGCTCGCGCTCAATGCCACCATCGAAGCCGCGCGCGCCGGCGAAGCCGGCAAGGGTTTTGCGGTGGTGGCCTCCGAAGTCAAATCACTCGCGGTGCAAACCGCCAAGGCAACCGAAGATATTCCCAAGCTGATCATGGCGGCACAGGGAGCAACCTCGAGCGCCGTGTCGGCGATCGGAAGAATCTCTGCGCGCATGCAGGAAATCGACAGCTGCGCGACCGCGGTTTCCCCAGCAGTCGAAGAGCAAAGCGCTGCCACCGGCGAGATCTCGCAGAATGTCGCAAGCGCTTCCGATGGCGCAAGGTCGTGGTGCAGGTACTGGGCGATGTGTCCGGTGCGGCCGCGCAGACGCGGGAATCGGCTGAAAATGTGCTCTCGGCGTCGCAGGCGGTGGAAGCGGCCGCCGCCGAGTTGCGCCGGGAGGTCGAAGGCTTCCTGTCGCGCGTCGCGGCCTGATCAGCCCAAAAGTCCGCTCAGCCAGTAGAAAAAGGCGGACAGCAGTCCCGCTGCCGGGATGGTGAGAATCCAGGCCGTGACGATCTCGCGCGCCACAACCCAGCGCACGGCCCGTACCTTCTTTGCCGCGCCAACCCCGATAATGGAGCCTGTGATTGTGTGCGTGGTCGATACCGGGATGCCCAGCCAAGTGGCGGCAAAAAGGGTGATCGATCCGCCGGTTTCGGCACAGAAACCCTGCATCGGCGTAAGCCGGGTGATCTTCGAGCCCATCGTGCGCACAATTCGCCAGCCTCCAGCCAATGTTCCCGCCGCCATGGCGATCTGACAGGCCAGCACTACCCAGAACGGAACATGGAAGGTGCCCCCCATGTAACCCTGCGAGTAAAGCAGCACCGCGATGATACCCATGGTTTTTTGCGCGTCGTTACCACCATGACCCAGCGCGTACAGCGAAGCCGAAACAAATTGCGCGCGCCGGAAAACGTGATCGACGCCATGCGGGGTGAACCGCACGAACAGCCAAGAAACAAGCAGCATGAGCAGGAGCGCAAGCAGACAGCCCACACCTGGCGACATGAAAATTGCGACGGTCGTTTTCCACACTCCGGCCCACACCACAGCGCTGAATCCGGCCTTGGCAACGCCGGAGCCGAGCAGCCCACCGATCAGCGCGTGCGAACTCGATGATGGAATTCCGAGTCGCTGCGTGAGGATTTGCCAAACGATCGCACCCGCGAGCGCACCAAAAATGACATGCTCGTTGACGATATCGGCCTGCACAATGCCGCGCCCAACCGTTTCAGCGACATGGAGGCCGAAGAACAGGAAAGCGACGAAATTGAAAAATGAGGCCCAGGCCACCGCATATTGCGGGCGCAGCACACGGGTCGAAACGATCGTCGCGATCGAGTTTGCGGCGTCGTTCATCCCATTGAGGAAGTCAAACGCCAGCGCGACAAGGATTAAGCCAATAAGAAACGGCAAAGTCAGCGCTGCGGCGTCCATCGTCTTTCGGCCTTGAAGTAATTACACGTGCTCGATGACGATGCCGTGCATGACGTTGGCAACGTCATCAAATCGGTCAACGACCTTTTCCAGATGGTCATAGACTTCATTGCCGATAAAGAACGCCATCGGATCCGATTTCGCGTAGTCCCTGTAAAGTGCGCGCAAGCCCTCATCGTGGAGCTCGTCCGCACGTCCCTCAAGCTGCGAGATCTGCTCGGTCAGAGCGCTGAGTCGCGTTGCTTCCGTCGACAGCGATTTCAGCAACGGCACCGCTTCCTGCACGAGCTCCGCCGATTTAACGATCGCATCGCCCATTTGCTTCATCTTCGGCGTGAATTCCTTTACGTCGAAAAGCGCGACCGTCTTGGCGGTTTTCTGCATCTGGTCGATGGAATTGTCCATCGCGGTGATCAGATCGCGGATGCTGCCTCGGTCAAAGGGGGTGATAAACGTGCGGCGCACGGCGATGAGCACTTCGCGCGTGGCGTTGTCGGCGTCATGCTCACGGTCCATCACGGTCTGGCAGTTGCGCGCGACAGCCTCACCGCCTTCCATCATCGCCCGCAGAGCCTGGGCTCCGGCCAGAACGGCTTTGGAATGACGGGCAAACAGATCGAAGAAGCGCTCCTCCTTCGGCATCAAAGCGTGGAACCAGCGAAGCATGGAAAACCCCGTGACAGGTGGACGGCTCGTGGAAGGAAACTAGTCGCTCGGCGAGAGGTTGCGAAATCCGGCAAAAGCCGCCCTGTGGAAACAATCGCGCGTCGCTCCGAATGCGCCCCCGCCGCAACACGGCGATCAAGTTTAACATCATGAAAACAACGACTTCCACAGACGCCCGCTCACGTCGGCCTCCGAAGATTTGCTGCATCGGCACGCGGGGTCGGTTAGTTTGCGATCTGCAGGACTTTTGAGGCGGAGACATTTAATGCGGTTGGGCTACTTCACCATGCCCGTGCACCCGTTGGGCCGGGACTGGTCGCAGACGCTGCGCGAGGACCGCGAGGCGCTCATCCTCGCGGACAAGCTTGGCTTCTACGATGCCTTCGTCGGCGAGCATCTGACCGACGCCTGCGAAAACATCACCAACAGCATGTTGTTTCAGGCAACGCTGATTCACGACACGAAGACGATCAAGCTTGCGACCGGCACCACCAATCTTGCGCAAATGCATCCGGTGGTGATCGCCGTGAATGCAGCGATGTTCGATCACCTGTCGCAAGGACGCTTCGTGATGGGCGTAAGCGCTGGCGCGTTGACCTCCGACTCCGAGGCAATCGGAATCCTCGACCTCGATCGCAACAAGATCTTCGCCGAAGCAATCGACGTCATTCTCGCGGTGTGGGAGCGCAATCCGCCCTACGACATCGACTTCCCGGACAACCGCTTCAAGGTCACATTCGCACGCACCGCCGCGCTCGAGCTCGGCGTCGGTGTGCTCGCCAAGCCGTTTCAAAAACCGCGGCCGGAAATCGTCGGTACGGTCGTGGCGCCATTTTCGCCCGGCGTCGTGTTGATGGGGAAGCGCGACTTTCATCCGTTGTCGGCGAATTTTCTGCTGCCGATGCACCTCAAGTCTCACTGGACCAACTATGCGAAGGGCAAGGCCGAGGTCGGCGCGAAAGCCAACATCGCCGACTGGCGCGTGGCACGGACGATCTTCGTCGCGGATGACGACAAGGTGGCGCAGCGATACGGCCTCGAGGACCCTAAAAGCCCCTACCGGTTCTATTTCGAGCAGATGCGCGCCAAGATGAAGCGCGGCAACCGGCTCTACGTCTTCAAGAGCCACAAGGAGCAGCCCGACGAGGAAATCACGCTCGACTACGTCATGCAGCACTGCATAACCTTTGGCAGCGTCAACAAGGTGGTCGACGCTATCCTCAAGCTGCACGAAGAGACTGGTGATTTCGGCGAACTCGTCTATGCCGGGATGGACTGGGTCGATCCGGCGCTCGCCAAGCGGTCGATGCAGCTGATGGCCGAAGAAGTGATGCCGCGCGTGAATGCGGCCATCGGCAAGGCAGCGAAGACGGCGGCGGAGTAATTCTGCCGATCAGACCGACAACGGATCTGTTCCGAGCGCAGCGTAAAGGCCGTGCTTGGCGCCTTGCGAAAACGACACGCCTTTTTCAAGCTCGACCGAAGCCGAGCGCACACGCTGCGCCTCGGGCTTGGTCGCCGGCACTTCGCCGCCATTGGCCGCAGCCTTTGCAGCGCGCAGCAGGATCTTTCGTGTCATGACGATTCCGCTGTCGGTTGCGCAGAGATGCTCCTTCGTGCGGTCCTGAATCGGCCCCATGCTTTCCTGGATGGATGCGTCCTGCATGGCAATACCGTCGACGCCGGTCGACGAATGGCCGTGCCGCTGCGACTCGCGGTCGATCAGGTAATTGTTGGACTTGTTGGCGAGCGGAATGAACGTGCCCGGCACATATTTGACATGAATGCCCTCGCCGTCCTGCATCGCCGAGACTTCCGCTTTCGTCAGCGCCCGCTTGGGATGATAGTTGATGCTCCAGGCCCAGCAGGTCTCGTTGTCAATCGGCACCCACGCATGCGCACCCAGAGGGTGCCCGGCGCGGGGCGGGATGATCGAATACCAGGGCATGATCCAGGGCGTGATGCGCCAGTAATATTTGCCACCGTCGGCGTTGCGGCGCGCGCCGATCAGAAGTCCGCCGGGAAATTCCTCGACCTCGAACAGCGGCATGCGATCCAGCTCGTTGTAGACATTGCCCTTCGAGCCTTTGAACAGCGGGTCCTTGTTGAGCTCGCTGCCGTGCAGCCATGAGACATGGCTCGAATCGATTCCGCCTTCCATCGCCTGCAGGTAGTTGCATTCCTGCAGGCGCTTGGAAACGAAGCGTTGCGGTGGCTCGACGTCGGTCCATTCCAGCGCGGGCGGCGGCGGCTGCAATGCCTGCGGCCCCATATAGGCCCACACGATCCCCGCCTTCTCGATACAAGGGTAGGATTTCAGCTTGATGTTCTTGCGGAAGCCGGACTCCTCCGGCTCCGACGGAAGATCGACGCATTGCCCGGTCACGTCGTATTTCCAGCCGTGATAGGGACAGCGCAGGCCGCATTCTCCGTTCTGTCCAAACCAGAGCGAGACTCCACGGTGCGCGCAAAATTCGTCGATCAAGCCGATTTGTCCCTTGCTGTCGCGAAAGCACACCAGACTTTCGCCCATGAGCTTTACCCGCACAGGCGGACAGTCGGGTTCGGGAATTTCTGAGGAGAGCAGGAAAGGCGCCCAATAGCGCCGCAGCAATTTTCCCATCAATGTTCCCGGGCCGACATGGCTGAGCTGCTCGTTCTGTTCGCGCGACATCATGGCGACGTTTCCTCAAGCCTTTGCTATGTTCTCGCAGTTATTGGCCGCCATTATAGGCAGCCGCGTCGGCGACGGAAGCCAACCGCCATGCCTTTACCGCGCATCGCCATTGCAACCGGAGATCCCGCCGGGATCGGACCGGAGATTGCGCTCAAGGCCGCGCTCGATGCGCGCGTGCGCGGCCTATGCCGTCCTATGCTGGTCGGGGATCCGGCCGTGGTGGAATTACACGCGCGATCCGCCGGTCTCTCGCCCGCTATCCACGCCATCGAAACACCGTCGGAAGCGGCGTGGGCTGATAGTGCCGTCGATGTCCTCGATACGCGCGACGGCGGGAACGTTCCGGTAAAAATCGGTACGGTTGATGCCGCCTACGGTCGCGCCTCACTTGCAAACGCAAGCCGCGCCATCAAGGCCGCGCTCGCTGGCGATGTTGAGGCGGTCGTCGCCGCGCCGCAGACCGAACGTTCCATTGCGGCGGCCGGCATTGCGTTCGACGGCTATCCATCATTCGTCGCGCGAGAGACCGGCACGCCGGTCAACGACGTCTATTTGATGATCTGCTTCGACCAGTCACGCATCGTGCACGCCACCCTGCATGTCAGCGTGCGCGAAGCAGTGGCCTTGATTACACCGGAACGTGTCGAGAGGGTGATCCGCGTCACCGATGCATCGCTGAAAAAGCTCGGCATTCCAAGACCGAAAATATTCGTGAGCGGGCTCAATCCTCACGCCGGTGAGGATGGGCTGTTCGGCTCCGAAGAAACCGACATCATCGGTCCGGCAATCACGCGCGCAGCTAAAGACGGAATCAACGTGTCGGGCCCCTTCGGTGCCGATACCATGTTCCGCAAGAAAGGTTGCGATGCCTATATCGTGATGCTGCACGATCAGGGCCACATCGCCGCCAAGCTGCAGGCTTTCAACCGCACGGCGGGATTTTCGATCGGCTCGCCGATTTTGTTCTCATCGGTCGCGCATGGCAGTGCCCACGACATCGCGGGAAAAGGCCAAGCCGATCCTGGCGCCATAATCGAGGCGATCACGCGCCTGGCGAAAGTCAGCGTATCGGAAAAGCAGCCCGCCTAACGGACCGGCGGAAGCGGCGAGGATGAAATTGCGGCAGAGCTGTTGCTTTGCGCGCCAACGGAGCCCGGCGGCGCAATGTTTGCCGGAGCGCGGGGAACCGGGGCGCCCGCTACAACCGGTTGGGTCCTGGTATTGGCGACGTGCTCCGGCGCCCTGCCGGGCAGCACGACGACACGGGTACCGACCTGAACGCGGCTGTAAAGATCCTCGATGTCCTCATTGAGCAAACGGATACAGCCCGAGGACACGAATGAGCCGATCGTCGAAGGTTGATTGGTGCCGTGGATACGATAGAGCGTGTTACCGAGATAGAGCGCGCGTGCGCCGAGCGGATTGCCAGGGCCACCCGCCATCATGCGCGGCAGATAGGGCTGACGCGCGATCATCTCCGACGGCGGGAACCAATCCGGCCATTCCTTCATCCTGGAGATGCGCTCCGTTCCGGTCCATGTGAATCCCTCGCGGCCGACGCCGATGCCGTAGCGCATCGCCTTGCCGCTGCCCAGCGCAAGGTAGAGATAAGTATTGGCCGTATCGATGATGATCGTGCCGGCCGGTTCCTTCGTCGTGAAGTCGACCAACTGTTTCTTGAGGTTCGCCGGCAATTCCTTCGGCTGCCCTGTTTCCGGTTGATCTTCAGGCGGCAAGGACATCACGCTGTTGGACGGCTGAGCCTGCTGCGGCACAGCATTCGGCGCCGCGCCGATGGCGCCTGGCGGACGGATGACATCCGGTGCTGAATTTGCCGCGGGCGCTTGCGTAGTGGGTGGTTGCGCAGCCGGCGCTTGCGCAGCGGGAGGCGGCTGCCGCGTATCGAGCTGATGGCCGCGGGACGATTCGAACAGACCAGCGGGCGGCGGCGGCAAGGGGTCGTCATCGGGATAGGGAACAGCGCGATTGGACCCAGGTCGTCCGCTTCTGGGGGCTCGCGGTGTTGCCGGGTAAAGGTCGTCGTCGTCATAGGCGCCCATGACCGGCGGAAGCCGCTGTTCATAGACTCCGGGCGGCGGTAATGGCTGCTGGGCCAGTGCGGGAGTCGCCATAAAGGCCGCTGCAACCGTCAAAGTCAGCATAAAAGCAGAATGGAATCGGGCCATTGTGCACCTTGGGCCGCAAATGGAGTCGTCACCAAGTCGAGCCCTCATTGCCCCGGGATGAAGGCACATTCAAGACCACAATACGACTATCTCGTTAACGTGATTCTGCCGCCCCAAGTCAGCTTTTCTTGGCTTCGGCTGCGAGAACCTGTTTGGCGACGCGGTGGCAGTCCACCGCCGCCGGGAACCCGCAATAAACGGCGACCTGCCGCAGGATGGCGGAGAGTTCGTTGGGCGTAAGCCCGTTGCGGAGGGCGCCGCGGAAATGCGCCTCAAATTCATGCATTCGGCCGAGACAGGCAATCATACCGAGATTGAGGATGCTGCGGTCGCGCGGCTTGAGAGCATCGTCGCCCCAGACCGCACCCCAGCAATAGGTCGTAAGCAATTCCTGGAATTGCCGATTGAAATCGTCTGTGTTGGCCACGGCCCGGTCCACGTACTCATCTCCGAGTACCTTGCGACGCATCGTCATTCCGCGGTCGTAAAGTGCCTTGTCCATGGGATCCTCCATTTGAGCGGCGGGTGCCGCCAGATGAGCCCATGTTGACAGACGAAAAGCGATTTCGTCCATTCCTCCGGGCTTTGCCAGCTCGCGAATGACACGTTTTCAAGTCGGAGGCGCCTGGCCCGCCGCTATGCGGCAATCGGCAAGGCGGCGTAACATAATGGAAGTCGCGATCATCGGCGGCGGCATTTGCGGGCTGTCGCTTGCACTCAACCTAAAGGAACGTGGCGTTGCCTGCCGCGTCTATGAGCGCGCGCCCGAGCTCAAGGAGCTTGGCGTCGGAATAACGTTGCTGCCGCACGCGATGCGCGAGTTCACCGCGCTTGGTCTCGCCGGCGAACTACTCAAGGCCGGCATCGAAAACCGGGAGAGCCGCTTCTACAACCGCTTCGGCCAGCTCATCTACAAAGAGTTGCGCGGCAAGCTGGCAGGCTACCAGTATCCGGAGGTCTGCATCCACCGCGGCCGCCTTCACATGATCCTCTACAAGGCCGCACTGGCGCGATTGGGCGCCGACGCCATCCGCACCGACCACGAGTGCATCGGGGTGGAGCAGGACGAGCGCGGCGCCACCATGCATTTCAAGACCGGTACCGGTGGCAAGCGAGACAGCGTGCGCGCCGACATCGTCGTCGACTGTGAGGGCATTAACTCGGCCATCCGCAAGCAGTTTTATCCCGACGACAAGGTCGCATTCGCCGGCATACACACCTGGCGTGGTGTGACGCGGCGAAAGCCGATCTTCGATGGCCGCACTTATATGCGGGTCGGCTCCATCCTGACCGGCAAGATCGTGATCTACCCGATCATCGACAGCATCGACGCCGAAGGACGCCAGCTCATCAATTGGATGGCCGAGATCAAGCGCGACACTTTCGATCAGAACGACTGGAACAAACCGGGCGACCTTGCCGACTTCTTTCCGCTTTATGAGGGCTGGCGCTTCGACTGGCTCGATGTCGCGCAAATGATCCGCGACGCGGATCAGATCCTGGAATATCCGATGGTCGACAAGGATCCGATCGAGAAATGGACATTCGGCCGCGTTACGCTCGCCGGCGACGCGGCGCATCCGATGTATCCGCGCGGCTCCAACGGTGCCGCCCAAGCGGCGATCGACGCGCGCACGCTCGCGGACTTGCTGCGCGGGAATCCAGACCCGCGCGACGCGCTCAAGGCTTATGAGGCTGCGCGTGCCGCGCCCGCAGCGAGGGTCGTACGCACCAACCGCGAGCACCCGCCCGACTTCATCAACATCAAGGTCGAGGAACTGGTCGGCGACAAGCCGTTCGACGATCTCGACAAATATATAACGCAGGACGAGCTGCGCGCGCTGTCGGAAAACTACAAGCGCATCGCCGGCTTCGCACTCACCGACGTGAGCGGGCGGTGAACTGCGCAGCCGCTCGCGCGCGGACGGACGCGGCATGAGCGTGCAAATTCTCATCGTCGGCTGCGGCGCCATTGGCGGATTGTTTGCCGCCGCGCTTTCATCCGTGGCCAAGGTGACCGCGTTCGATGCGAATGCCGAACATGTCAACGCCATCGATGCCCACGGCCTGCGGATTAGCGGCAAAAACCCTCGAACCGCACGCATCCATGCGACTGCCGATCCATCCGCGCTGAAAGGCGTTGCATTCGACACCGCCATTTTCCTCATCAAGTCGACGATGACGGCTGCCGCGCTCGCTCAATTGCGGCCGGTGCTCGCCGGTAATCCGGTGCTGGTCACATTGCAGAACGGCATGGGCAACGCGGAAGTACTGCTCTCGGTCCCCGAAGCGACCGTTATCCGCGGCGCCACGATGAATGCCGGCCGCTATGACGGGCCGGGCTGCGTCGAGAACCTGATTGAAGGCAAAACCTGGCTTGGCCCGGCGCGCGGCAGCGTCGAGGACATACGCCCGCTCGCCGGTCTTCTCAACAAAGGCGGCATGAACACCGAAATCGTCGCCGATCCGATGAGCGCGGTTTGGTCCAAATTCGTTTTCAACTGCGTAATGAACCCGCTGGGCGCGCTCATGATGGGCGACAATGCCGC